>JBKPTB010000152.1:0-33437 GCA_046735315.1 Actinomycetota bacterium | reverse complement strand
GTCGTCTACCACCGGCAGGGCCGGATCGGGACGTACGCGATCTTCTGGAACCACGAGGCGATGCAGGCCGGCGCTTTTCACGCGCTGGACGACGAAGACTGGGTCTTTCCGTCCTACCGCGAGTCAGCGATCGGGTTGCTGCGAGGGATGCCCGCGGCGACCGTGCTGTCGTGGTGGCGTGGACATCCCGCGGGCTGGTGGAACCCCGCGGACTACCGGGTCGCATCGATCTGCGTCCCGATCGGCACACATGTTCCGCACGCTGCCGGGCTCGCCTGGGGGAAGAAGCTGAAGGGCGAGGCCGCGTGCGCGCTCGTCTTCTTCGGCGACGGGGCGACGTCGGAGGGCGCGTTCCACGAGGGCGCGAACTTCGCTGCAGTGACGAGCGCACCGTTGATCCTCTTCTGCAACAACAACGGTTGGGCGATCTCCACTCCCGTCGAGGCTCAGACGCGTGCGGACACGCTCGCGGACAAAGCAGTCGGCTACGGCATCCCGGGACTGCGAGTCGACGGAACGGACGTGCTCGCCTGTTACGAGGCGACGCGCGAGGCGGTTGCGCGTGCCCGGTCCGGCCAGGGGCCGACGTTCATCGAGGCGGTCTCGTATCGCGTAGCTCCGCATGCAACTGCGGACGATCCTTCGGCGTACATCGACCTCGAGCGAGTCGAGGAGGAGAAGAAGCGAGAGTGCCTCGTCCGCTTCGAGGGCTATCTGCGGCGAGCCGGGATCCTGCACGACGATCTCGCTTCTTCCGTCCGCTCGGAGGCGGCCGACGCGATGCGCGCAGGCATTGCGGCAGCAGAAGCCGAGCCGCCAGCCGACGTCGACCTCCTGTTCGCGCACGCGTACGTCGACCCGCCGGCCTCCTTTGGCCGCGACCTCGAAGAGTTAAGAGAGACGCTTGGCTGAACTCTCCATCGTCGAAGCGATCAACGATTGCTTCCAGGTCGAGCTGGAACGCGATCCGTCCGTGCTCGTGATGGGCGAGGACGTCGGTCGCGCAGGCGGCGTGTTCCGTGCGACCGCCGGGCTGCGGGAGCGGTTCGGGCCCGACCGCTGCTTCGACACGCCACTCGCGGAGGCCGGGATCCTGGGGACGGCGGTCGGTCTGTGCATGGCGGGGTGGCGGCCCGTGTGCGAGATGCAGTACGACGCGTTCTCGTATCCCTGCCTCGACCAGCTGATCACGCACGTCGGCCGATACCGGTGGCGGACCGGAGGGAAGATGGATTTCCCGCTCGTCGTGCGCATGCCCTACGGCGGCGGCGTGCGCGCACCCGAGCTGCACGACGACTCCCCCGAGACCTACTACGTCCACACGCCGGGAGTGAAGGTTGCGATTCCGTCGACGCCGGCCGATGCAAAGGGCATCCTCGCCGCTGCGATCCGTGATCCGGATCCGGTTGTCGTCCTCGAGCCGAAGCTTCATTACCGGACGATGAAGGGAGACGTTCCCGACGGCGAGCACGTCGTGCCACTCGGCAAGGCGAGGCTCGCCCGCGAGGGGGACCACGTGACGCTCGTCGCCTACGGTTCGATGGTCCCTGTGTGCGAGTCCGCGGCAGACGCCCTCGAGGACGTCTCGGTCGAGGTGCTCGACATCCGGAGCCTCAAGCCCCTCGACGAGGATGCGTTGCTCGCGTCCGCGGCGAAGACCGGCCGCGTGGTGATCGTGCAGGAAGCACCGCGCACGTGCGGATTCGCCGCCGAGCTCGCGGCGATACTCGCGGAGAAGGCGATCCTGGATCTGCGGGGGCCTGTGTTGCGCGTGACCGGCTACGACGTTCCGTATCCGTACTGGCAGATCGAGGACGCCTACATGCCGTCGGTCGAGCGCGTCGCGGCCGCCGTGCGGCGGCTGCTCGAGTTCTGACGCGCGGTCGTCCGACGAGCTATGGCGGAACAGGACACCGGGGAGCGGTTGCGGCTCTGGCTCGAGCGCGCGGGCGACGGCTTTCGGCTGCGCGACGCTGCGACGGAGGAGCTCGTACGCGCCGAGGATCCGCGGATTCGGGTAATCGCCGTGGCCGGCGTCTCGTACCGGCTCGACGTTCTTCAGGACGCCGCCTTCGCGCCCGGCCGGCGGGTCGCGCTCCGACCCGAGCCGGAGAACGAGCACGACCCCCACGCAATCGGCATCTGGGACGCAGACGGGATCGTCCAGGCCGGGTATGTTCCGGCCGAGACCGCTCGCGAGCTCGACGCCGGTGAGTGGCAGGCGATCTCCCTCTGGGAGTTTCGCGACGGGGACCGTCGTGCCGGATTACGTGTCCTGCTGGCTCCGCGCGACGCCTGGATCGGGCTCCCGCGAGCGTCGTCCCCCGAACGCGGATAAGAATCCGACCGTGGCCTACGAGCTCAAGCTTCCCGATCTCGGCGAGGGACTGACCGAAGGGGAGATCGCGCGGTGGCTCGTCGCCGAGGGGCAAGAGGTGGCGGAGGACGATCCGCTGGTCGAGATCCAGACCGACAAGGCGACGGTCGAGATTCCTTCGCCTGCGGCGGGCAAGGTGACGAGCATCCTCGTGGAGGAGGGAAAGGTCGTCCCGGTGGGCACGGTGCTCGTCGTCATCGGCGGCGACGGCGACGGCGATCGGCCGCAGAAGGACGCTTCCGAGACGGGGACGACCGTGTCACCCTCGACGAAGGGGCGCGCAACGCCGCTCGTGCGCAAGATCGCGCAGGAGCTCGGCGTCGACCTCGACTCGCTCACCGGAACGGGGCCTCAAGGCCGGATCACGGAGGAGGACGTTCGCGGTGCAGCCGCGCCACGCGAGGGAAGACGAGAGCCGCTGCGTGGGGTTCGTCGCGTGATCGCCGAGCACATGACGCGTGCGCATCGCGAGGTGCCTGCCGTCACCTGGGTCGAGGAATGTGACTTCTCCGCGGTCGATCTGAAGCTACTGGTTCCGACTGTGCTCAAGGCCTGCGCGCAGGCTCTGCAAGAGTTTCCCGAGCTGAACGCGCGCCTCGAAGGCGACAAGATCGTCTTCCTCGACCGCTACGACCTCGGGGTGGCCGTGCAGACAGCCGACGGCCTTGTCGTGCCGGTCGTGCGCGATTGCGACACGCGTTCGCTGGAGGAGGTGCGTGCCGAAGTCGAACGACTGGCAGAGGCGGCGCGCGCCGGAGCTCTCCAGCCGGAAGAACTGCGCGGCTCGACGTTCACCGTGACGAGCGCCGGCAAGCTTGCAGGGCTTTTCCAGACGCCTCTCGTCAACTATCCGGAGGTAGCGATCCTGAGCGTCGGCCGGATCGCCCAACGAGCGGTGGTACGCGACGGCGCAATCGTCGCGGCGCTGATCGGCTACGTGTCGGTGACGTTCGACCACAGAGTCGTCGACGGTGCGCGCGCCGCCGAGTTCGGTCTTGCCGTCATCCGCTCGCTCGAGCAGGGCTGAGGGGTCGTGCCGATACAAGGGCGCCCCGACACCGGGGCAGTGATACAAGGGCGCCCCGACACCGGGGCAGTGGTGCCGGGGCGTCACCGGCCTTACGAAGAAGAAGCGATTCCGGTTTTGGGCGTGCTAGAGGGCCGCGACCGAAAGGTGCTGCTCGAGCATCCCCTCGATCTTCGGGGCGCTGGCCCTGCCTTCGAGCCTGTCCACCACGCGCTTGCCCTTGACGAGCACGAGCGTCGGCACCTCGGACACCCCAAGCCGCTCGACGAGGTCCGGCTGCGTCTCGACCTCGACGCGCATCACGCGTAGGCGCGTCCGCTCCTTGCGCGCGAGGTGCGCGAGGAGACTCTCCATTCGTCGCGCCGGGCCCGATCGCTCGGACCAGAAGAAGAGGAGCAGGGGCTTCGCGTCGGTGCTCACCAGGTTCGTCCTCCTACAGTCGATGGCCGCGGGGGAGCGGGCACCCTTCTTTTCCCTGCAAACGGGCCACGCAAACTAGGGACTACACTCGAACCGATGGGAAGCTGGTACTGGATTGGCGTCTGCGCCGGGCTCGGTGTTGCGCTCGGCGTGCTCCTTGCCGGTCTCTTTGCGGGAACCCGTGTGGGATTTGTGGCGGCCCTCGTCGTCGCGACGGGCGGCGGTGTGGCCCTCGGCTTGGCGCTCGGCCAGTGGGACGAGGCGATCGGAGGCGGTGCGGGCGGAGCGCTCGGCGCCATCGGCGCCGCCCAGCTCGTCGCGGGGACACTGCGGCGCGGAGGCGCGCGGTTCGGGATCGCCGTCTTCATCGGCCTCGCGGCGCTGCTGCTCGCGGCCGTGGCGTGGATCCCTGCCGCGGGCTATCTCGAGGCGACACTGGTGCCGGCGTTTGCGGCGCGTCTGCGAGGGCGTGCAGCGGAGCGGTATGCCGGCCTCCGCACCCTTGCCCGCGACTAAGCCTCTGATCCTGATCGTGATCGACGGCCTGACGCCGTCGATCTTCGAGGCGGCAGTCGGTGACGATCGGACACCGGCGCTTTCGTATCTCGCCGAGCGAGGTCGCTACTCCCGCGCCGTCTCCACGTTTCCGTCGCTGACGCCGGTGTGCCTGTCGTCGATCGCGACTGGAGCACACCCGGACATCCACCACATCCCGCATCTCGTCTGGTACGACCGCGAACGAGCGCGGCTGGTCGAGTACGGCTCGTCCTTTCGTGCCGTGCGCGCAGCGGGGATGGCACGCTCGCTTCTCGACACGATCATCAATCTCAACCGTCTCCACCTCGCGGCCGACGCCGTCACCGTCTACGAGGCGCTCGAGGATGCCGGGCTGACTGCGGCTGCGATCAACATCACGTGTTATCGGGGACGCACACCGCACCTGCCCACCCTGCCGGCACTCACGATTCCCGCCTACGGTCCGAAGCGTTTCTTCTTCTACAACCTCTTCGAATCCGACCCGACAGGCGCTCCCCTGGCGGTCTTCGGACGTTCCCACGGTTCCATCGACGCCTACGCAGCCGCGGTCGGGCGTTGGCTCGTCACGCGGGACGGTTTCGACTTCCTCGTCTACTACCTGCCCGATTACGACTTTGCCTCGCACGTTCACGGCCCGGACGCAGCGTTCGAAGCGCTCGTTCGCAGCGACGCAGCGGTCGGCGCTCTGATCGACGCCGCCGGCGGTCCGGACGAGTTTCTCGATCGCTACGCCGTCGTGCTCTGCTCGGATCACGGCCAGACCGGCGTCGACCGTCACGTCCGGCTCCAGACGCCGTTCGATGACGTCGCGGACCTGGTCGTGACGGCATCGAACCGGGCGGGGATGCTGTACAGACTCCCCGGGTGCGAACTCCATGCGCGCGGACTGGCCGAGCGACTGGACGAGGAGGTGGCGGTCGAGGCAGCGCTCTTCCTCGAGGTTGGCGAAGCGGTGGTCCGCCGCGAAGGTGAGGAGCTTCGATTTACGCCTGGTCCGGCCGGCTGGTCCACCACGGGCGACGAGGCGCTCCTCGACTATCCGGGCGGCTTCGATCGCGCCTGGGCCGCACTGAACAACCCCAACGCCGGCGAGGTGATCGTCTCCGCGGCTCCGGGCTACGAGTTCGCCGATTTAGCCGGAGGCCACCACACCGGCGGCGGAAGTCACGGCTCGCTGCGCCGCGGCGACTCAGAGGTGCCGATGCTGACGATCGGCCTGGATGCGCAGCCGCAGTCGATCGTCGAGATCGCGCCGGCCGTCATTCAGCACTTCGGTCTACAACCGCCGGCGTATGCGCGTCCGCTCACGCGTGCCGCCTGAGCCCGGCGAGCTTCGCCGGCAGATGGTCGAGCGGCAGCTGCGGAGCCGTGACGTCGCCGACGAACGTGTCCTGGCAGCTATGGAACGGGTTCCGCGCGAGCTGTTCGTCCCGGAGTCGCTTCACGGGCGCGCCTACGACGATGCCGCGTTGCCGATCGGAGGCGGACAGACGATCTCCCAGCCGTACATGGTTGCCAAGATCTGCGAGGCGCTGGCCCTCCGGGGCGACGAGCGCGTCCTGGACGTCGGGTCGGGGTCGGGCTACCAGGCGGCTGTGCTCGCGGAGCTCGCGGCGGAGGTCGACACGATCGAGCGCGTCCCCGAGCTCGCCGAGCTGGCTCGCGCCAACCTCCTGGCGGCGGGCTACGACCGGGTCAGGGTGCACACGGGCGACGGATCGCGTGGTTTGCCCGAGCGAGCGCCGTTCGATGCGATAGCCGTTGCAGCCGCGGCGCCGGAGCTGCCGCAGACTCTCTACGACCAGCTCGAGCCGCGCGGCCGCCTGGTCGTCCCGGTCGGCCGGCGTGGCATCCAGCGACTGGAAGTGATCATTCGCAGTCCCGAGGGCCCAGCGGTCATCCGCTCGGTGCCGTGCCGGTTCGTCCCTCTCCTCGGAGAGGAAGGGTTCTAGTGATGGGGCACTAACGTTTCCGGCCGATGGGTCCGGGCACCATGGCATGGGGATGAGCGAGCGATCCGGAGCGAGACTGCTCGGACTGCCGGTGCGCTTGCACGGGCTTCAGCTCGGCCACCCGTCGGATCTCCTGCTCGATCGCGACATGACGCGAGTCCTGGGAATCGATGTGATCTGCGGTGACGAGGCCCACCGCTTTCTTCCTTTTCCCACCGCGGTCATAGATGACGATGCCATCACGATCACGTCTCCCCTCGTGTTGCTCGAGGCCGACGAGCTCGCCTTCTACCGCTCACGCTCGTATGCGCTGGGCGCTCTGCGTGGTCGTCCTGTGGAGCGTCAGGGAACGAGACTCGGCATCCTCCGAGACGTGGTCGTCGCGGCCGACGGCGCGCTCGACGCCGTGATCGTGGAGGCAAACGGCGCAACCGAGCGCATCCCGATCGACGACGAGCTGCGGTTCGCACCCGAGCGCCGCTCAGCCGCCTGAGTAGCCGCCCGAGTAGCTAGTCTCGCCAGCCCGATGGACGAGCAAGACGCAGGCGTCACGGCTGGTCTACGTGGGCGCGCGACCCGTGCGCTCCGCCACCGCCAGAACTGGGAGGAGTTGGCGAAGTTCTGCGTCGTCGGCGCGAGCGGTTACGTCGTCAACCTGCTCGTCTACGTCGCGCTCCTCGATGGAGCGAATCTCCATTACCGCGTCGCGGCGACCGGTTCGTTCCTCGTCGCCGTCACCAACAACTATCTCCTGAACAGGTTGTGGACGTTCCGTCACCACCGTGGCCACTTCGGGTATCAGGGATTGCGCTTCTTCGTCATCTCCGTGCTCGTCTACGCCGGCAACCTCGCGATCCTGACCGCGCTCGTCGAGCTCGGCGTCGGCAAGATCGTGTCGCAGGCGATCGCGATCGTGCTCGTCACCCCGGCGAACTTCATCGGCAACAAGCTCTGGTCCTTCCGGAGACGACACTGAGGCGGGTCCTCGCCGTCGTCGCGCTGCTCGTCGCGGCGGGCGCATTCGTAACCGGCGCGTACGGAGCGAACGTACCGGCACAGCTGACGAAGGACCGTGCCGTCGCGCTGTTTCTCGCCAACGACAAGGTGGCCGATTGGCTCGGCCGGTATCCCATCAAGGGGCGGGTCACCGACGCCACCTACGAGGGCGATCCGGCCAAGTGCGGTGCGGTAGCGGGTGGGTGCTGGACCGTGAATGTCTGGTGGAGCAAGAACAAACAGGTCGACGCCGGCGAGATCGCGCAGGGCAAGGTCGACGATCGCTCGGCTCGCGTGACAGAAGCCTGGACGGGGCCGCAGGTGGCCTGGAAGATGGCGCGCGGCGGCCCGGGAGCCTTCGGCGGCAAGAAGATCAACAGCGCGCCGGTCTGGCTCGCGTTCTGCGCGGCGTTCCTCCTCGGGCTGCTCGACTTCCGGCGGCTGTTCTCGCTACGCAACCTCGACTTGCTTGCGTTGCTGTCGTTCACGGCCTCGCTCTGGTACTTCAATCACGGCGACATCTTCACGAGCGTGCCGCTCGCGTACCCACCAATGGTGTACCTGCTGGCGCGCTGTGTCTGGATCGGCGTTCGCGGCAGGCCGGTCCGGGCTGCGCGGCCGCTCTGGAAGCCCGCCGTGCTCCTCGCCGCTGCCGTCTTCCTCATCGGCTTTCGCATCGGGCTGAATCTCGAGGACTCGAACGTCATCGACGTCGGCTACGCGGGAGTGATCGGAGCGCAACGGATCGCAAGCGGCGTGATGCCGTATGGGCACTTTCCGGAGGAGGACGATCTCAAGGCCTGCGGGCCTGCGGATTCTGCCGGAGAGATTCGCGACCGCATCCAGCCCAATGGCCGCTGCGAGTCGGCGAACCCGCTCGGCGACACGTACGGGCCGGTCGCGTACGAGGCTTACCTGCCCGGCTACTGGATTCGTGGCTGGTCCGGAAAGTGGGACAAGCTGCCGGCCGTGCACCTCACATCGATCATCTTCGACGTGCTCTGCGCGCTCGGCCTCGGACTTGCGGGCTTACGTTACGGGGGCCGCTGGCTCGGCTCCGCTCTCGCCTTCGCCTGGGCGGCCTTTCCGTTCACGCAGTACGTGTCGATGTCGAACACGAACGACGCGATCGTGCCGGTGTTCCTGATCTTCGGTCTGTGGCTCGCGAGCTCGCCTTGGTCGCGCGGCGTTCTCTCGGCGCTGTCGGGCTGGACGAAGTTCGCGACGCTGGTCACCGCTCCCCTCTGGCTCACCTACCCCGGGCCCCTGCGCCGGCCCCGTCCTGCACTGATGTTTGTTGCGGGGTTCCTCGTTGCGACGATCGCGGCGTTCTCAGTGCTCGTGTTGGACGGTCACCCGATCCAGGCGGCGCACACCTTCTACGACCGCACGTTGAAGACGCAGATCACACGCGAGTCCCCGTTTTCCCTCTGGGACTGGGCGCAGTACCACGCACGGGGGATCCCGGACCTGCACGTCGTGCAGCGCGTGCTCGAGGGCGTGCTCGTCGTTGCCGCGATCGTCGTGGCGTTCGTCCCGCGGACGAAGTCTCTGCTGCAGCTCGCCGCGCTCACCGGCGCGTTGCTGATCGGTTTCGAGCTCGTCCTGACGCACTGGTTCTACCTCTACATTCCCTGGTTCTTCCCCTTCGTCGCGTTCGCCGTGCTGGCAACGGATGGCCACGCAGAGTCGCGCGCCCGCGTCTGACGCGGCGATCGTCGCCGCGACGTTCGTGGCGATCGCGCTCTTCGTCGGTTCCTGGGCGCTGCTCCACGTCGGCTTCTACAAGCACAAGCAGATCCTCGACACACCGGTCTACCAGCGCTACGGCAATCTGATTGCAGACGGAAAGGTCCCATACCGCGACTTCGCGGTCGAGTATCCGCCCGGTGCGCTCCCGATGTTCGCGCTCCCAGGGCTCGCCGAGCCCGGGCACGACCAGCAGGTGTCCGAGGGATTTCGCCGGACGTTCGAGAGCCTGATGTGGATCTGCGGCGCGGTCGCGATCGGAGCGATGGCCCTCGTCCTGCGCGCTCTCCGGCGACCCGCGGCGTCGGTCTGGGCGGCGCTTGCCTTCACGGCGCTCGCACCGCTCCTGCTCGGTTCGGTGCTCCTCAGCCGATTCGATCTCTGGCCCGCGGCGATCGTCGCGGCGGCGTTGGCCGCGCTCGTAACGGGTCGTGTTCGAACCGGCCATGCGCTGCTGGGTCTCGGGGTGGCCGCGAAGCTCTACCCGGCGGTCCTGCTGCCCGTTGCGCTGGCATTCGTCTGGCGACATCGTGGGCGGCGGGAAGCGCTCCTGTGCGCGGGGCTCGCCGCGGCACTCGTGGTCGTCGTCTTCCTCCCCTTCGTGATCCTGTCGCCGGGCGGCGTCTGGGACAGCGTGAAGAACCAACTCGACCGGCCGTTGCAGGTGGAGAGCCTCGGCGCGGCATTGCTGCTCGCTGCCCACCATGCATTCGGCGTGGGCGTCACCGGCGTGACGAGCCACGGCTCCCAGAATCTCGCAGGTGGCGGGGCGCACGCTCTGGCGATCGCCGCCGTTACGGCTCAGGCGCTCGCACTCCTCTGGATCTGGATCTCTTTTGCGCGCGGCCCTGCGACTCGTGAGGCACTCGTCTGTGCAAGTGCCGCGTCGCTCTGCGCCTTCGTCGCGCTCGGGAAGGTGCTGTCCCCGCAGTTTCTGATCTGGCTGATCCCGATCGTTCCGCTCGTGCGCGGGGTCCGCGGGCTCACGGCGAGCGCGCTGCTCGCCCTCGCACTCGTGCTGACGCAGATCTGGTTTCCGTTCCGCTACTTCAGGCTCGCGCTCGACTTTGAGCCGGGACTTTCGTGGCTCTTGCTCCTGCGCAATGTGACGTTGGTGACGCTCGCCGCCGTGATCGCGCTCAGCCTACGAAGACCCGAACCGGCTCACAGCTCGTAGCTCGACCGTCGACGCCGCATTCCACGAGGACGCCTTCGATCCGCACGTCACCGGAAGCCGTCTCGAAGCGAACCGGCATGCCGGTTCGCATCTGCCGGATGGCGAGCTCGGCCTGCACGCCGATGACGGAGTCGTGAGGCCCGGTCATGCCGGCGTCGGTGATCGCGGCCGTGCCGCCCGGCTGCACGCGCGCGTCGTTCGTCTGGACGTGCGTGTGCGTTCCGATGACCGCCGTCACCTTGCCGTCGAGCCACCGTGCCATAGCCACCTTCTCGCTCGTCGCTTCGCCGTGCATGTCGAGGACGATCACCGGAGTACGTCCTCGCGCCTCCTCGACCAGGTCGTCGACGACTTCGAACGGGCCGACGGGCGGTCCGATGAACAGCGACCCGAGGAGGTTCATCACTGCGACCTCCGTCCCGTCCGCCGCCTCGACGAAGGTGAGCCCTCTGCCCGGCGCTCTCCTGGAGAGATTCGCGGGCCTGATCACCTGCTCGCTCTCCTTCAGGTAGGGCACGATCTCGCCGCGGCGCCAGACATGGTTGCCGAGCGTGATCGCGTCGACGCCGGACGCGAGCATCTTGTCCGCGAGCTTCGGGGTGATCCCGACCCCGTCGGCGAGGTTCTCGCCGTTCAGGATGCAGAGGTCGGCCCGCAGCTGCTCGCGCAGTGCCGGGAGACGCTCCTCCACTGCCCGCCGGCCGGGAATGCCGACGGCGTCTGCGATGAACAGGATTCTCAGGGCAGGAGGTTGGCAGCGGCCCGCAGCTCGATCGCCACGTGGTTGCCGGCGTCTTGCGTGTAGTGCGAGAGCGCCTGCCTCTCCACGCCGGACAGGTCGACCACGCGACCGATCTTCGTGCTCGAGGCGGCGATCGTCGAACCGACCGTGAGAGCTGGATCCGGGCTCAGGTGCGTGAGCGAAACGACGAGCGACGGCGCCGCCGACGGTTGGATGTCGATGCGCGAGCCGTACGCCCGGCCGTCGAGGATGTAGTCGGAGATCCCGACGATCGTTCCGTCCACGGGCGCGTAGACGTCTGTTCCCGGTAGCGCTCCCACATCGAGCGCGGCCGTCTCGCCACCGCTCAGCTGGTAGTAGACGAAACCGCCGCCGCCGCCGCCGAAGATCTTGTGGGCGAGACGCGACAGCGCGCTCTCGTTGCCCTGCCGGCCGAGCGGCGTCAGGGGCAGCGCACCGTCGCCGGACGAGTGATAGCCGATCGCCGTGACCCGGCTCTGCGTGACGGGAAGCTGGATCCGCAGCCCGTTGTGCAGCGCGACCGTCAGGGGCGTCGGCGGACCCACCGGCAGCAGGCGGCTTGCCGGCCCCGGCAGGGCCTGCGAGGGCTGGCGCGTCGCGCCCTGGCCGAATGCCGTGATCAGCAGGGTTCCGAGCAAAGCACCGGTCACCACGGTGAGCACGATCAGCCGCCGGGCTCGATGATGGTGCGCAGGGCGGCGCCGGCTACGCGGGCGCCCCGCGGGAGCTCGGCGGGAGGGGGCCGACATCCGCGGCACCGTAACGGACCCCGACCTCCCCTTCAAACGACGAGGCGCACGACTTTGTGACAATTGGACCCCCGGAGCGACCTCGCTTTCGCCCTGGGGCTCGTGACGATCGAGTGCGAGGTTCCCGTCTTCGACCCAGTTCCAGTCCCAGCTTGGAGGTCGTAGCTGTACGACCTCGGCTGTACGATCACCCGGATGCCCGCTCGGGCGGCGAAGATGGAGATCCCGCGCTGGATCCAACTGGCCGGGCTCCCGGTTCTGCTGCTCTTGCTCTGGGTGGTGGCGGGCGCGGTCCGTCACGTCGTCTTCCTGTTCCTGGTCGCGCTCCTCATCGCACTGCTCCTGAGCCCCGTTGTGCGGACAGTCCAGAGGGTCCGGATGCCTCGCGGCTTCGCAGTCACGCTCGTGTACCTCGTCTTCGCGGTCACGTTGATCGCCGCCATCGGGGCGCTCGGGACCGTCGTCGTCAACGAGACGAAGACGGCCGCGAAACGGGTGGATTCCTACTTTACGGACGTGAACGGACGAACCGGTCAGGTCGAGGCGGACAGGGACGTCGACCGTCTGCAGCACTGGCTCGACACGCACCGGCTGGGCGGTATCGACGTTGAGCGGCGCGGACACCGCCTCGTGCGCGACATCCGCAAGCACGACGTCGGCAAGTACACGAACAAGGTCGTCAACTTTCTCGAAGGAGCGGCGATCTCCATCGGCAAGCTGCTGTTCAGCGCGGTCGTCATCCTCGTCGTCTCGATCTACATGCTCCTCGACTTCCCCAAGTTCGAGCGCAAACTGGCCAAGCGATTCCCACCGCATCCGGGCTCCGACTCGCTGTTGCTGCGCATGGAGCGCTCCCTGACGAGCTACGTGAAGGGACAGGCGCTCGTGTCGCTGATCATCGGTACGAGCGCCGGTGTCGGCCTCTGGTTGTTCGGCGTTCTCGGTTGGCTTCCGCACGGGCAGAAGTACGCGTTGCTCTTCGGCGCCTGGGTTGCGATCACCGAGCTCATTCCCTATCTCGGCCCGTGGCTCGGGGCGATCCCTCCGGTCCTCTACGCACTGGTCGTGCATCCGATCTCGGCTCTGTGGGTGATCCTCCTCTTCTTCGCGATCCACCAGGTCGAAGGACACATCGTCGTGCCGAACGTGATGGGCAGTGCTCTCCGGCTCCACCCGCTGCTCGTCATCTTCGGCCTGCTCGCAGGCGGCGAGATCTACGGGCTGCCCGGCGCGCTGGTCGCGCTCCCGCTGCTGGCCGCCGGCCGGGCGATGTGGGAGTTCTTCGGCGAGCGTGTCGAGTTCGAGCCCTGGAAGTCGGGTGAGACGACTGTGCCCGTCGAGGTGGAGCTGGAGCAGGCTGAACCGCCCCCGCCGGCGGCAGCGAGCAGCTGACAGCGGGTTACGCTGTAGCCGTGAGCACCTTTCCGGTGACGCGGTTGCGTCGGCTGCGACGGACGTCGGGGCTGCGGGGGCTCGTGCGCGAGACCCGGCTCGATCTCGACGACTTCGTCATGCCCCTCTTCGTCGGGCGCGAGCCGCTCGCGAATCCGGAGCTTCCCGGCCTCACCCGCCACTCGGTCGAGACGCTCGGCGCGGAGGCCGACGAGCTGGAGCGGCTCGGCGTCAAGGGCGTCATCCTCTTCGGGATCCCGGACGAGAAGGACGACGAGGGATCGGGGGCATGGGACGAGGACGGTGTCGTCCAGCGTGCTCTCCGCCAGCTCCAGGGACGCGACCTCGTGTTGATCACCGACGTGTGCCTGTGCGAATACACCTCGCACGGCCACTGTGGTGTTCTCGACGGCGAGCACGTGGATAACGACGCGACGCTGGAGCTGCTCGCCCGGACTGCGCGCAGTCACGTCGAGGCCGGCGCCGACGTGGTGGCCCCGAGCGACATGATGGACGGACGCGTCGGCGCCATCCGCGAGGAGCTCCCCGAGACGCCGATCGTCGCGTACTCCGCGAAGTACGCGTCGGCGTTCTACGGGCCCTTTCGCGAGGCGGCCGAATCGACACCTTCTTTCGGTGACCGGCGTGGCTATCAGCTGGATCCGGCGAACGTGCGCGAGGCGCTCCGCGAATGCGAGCAGGACGTGGTGGAGGGGGCAGACGTGCTGATGATCAAGCCCGCCCTGCCGTACCTGGACGTGCTTCGCGGAGCACGCGAGCGCTTCGACTTGCCCGTCGCGGCCTACAACGTCTCCGGCGAGTACGCCATGGTGAAGGCCGCCGCCGCAAAGGGATTCCTCGAAGAGCGACCGGCCGCGCTCGAGTCCCTGACGGCGATCAAGCGCGCCGGCGCGGACTTCGTCATCTCGTACTGGGCCAAGGAGCTCGCAACCTGGCTCTAATCTCCCCGAAAAATGCTTCGCATTTCCCGGGGGTTGAGGTAACCCCTTCGCTTCGCTCGGAAAGATGAAGGGCGAAGTGGGTACGCGCGTCCTTCTGACGCGAAGCAATCTCTACCGCCGCGCGCTCGAACTGATTCCCGGCGGCGTCAACTCGCCCGTCCGCGCGATGCGGGCGGTCGGACTGGACGAGCCGTTCTTCGTCCGTCGCGGCGAAGGCGCGTACATCGAGTCCGTCGACGGCAATCGCTACGTCGACTGGGTCATGTCCTGGGGGCCGCTCCTCTTCGGGCACGCGGATCCCGAGACGCTCGCAGCGGTTCGCGCGGCAGTCGAGCGCGGCACGACCTTCGGCGCGCCCACCGAGGCGGAGGTCGAGCTCGCGGCGGAGATCGTCGAGGCGGTGCCGTCGGTCGAGAAGGTCCGCCTCGTGTCCTCCGGAACGGAGGCGGCGATGAGCACGGTGCGGCTCGCGCGTGCGTTCACCGCACGCGACCGTGTCCTGAAGTTCGCGGGCTGCTATCACGGCCACGTCGACGCGTTGCTCGCGAACGCCGGCTCTGGCGTGGCGACGCTCGGGTTGCCGTCGAGTCCCGGCGTTCCCACCGCGGTGACGAGCCACACGATCGTGTGCAAGTTCAACGACGTCGACGCGGTTGCATCGACGGTCGCGGAGTTCGGGGAGGGCCTGGCGGCGATCATCATCGAGCCGGTGGCCGGGAACATGGGCGTCGTTCCGCCGGAGCCGGGTTTCCTCGAGGCGTTGCGAGGCCTCTGCGATGCGTCCGGTGCGCTGCTCGTCTTCGACGAGGTGATCACCGGCTTCAGGGTCGCACGTGGTGGCGCGCAGGAGCTCTTCGGGGTGACGCCGGACCTGAGCATCCTCGGCAAGATCGTCGGCGGAGGTCTTCCGCTCGCGGCGTTCGGTGGACGCGCCGAGATCATGGACCGGCTGGCGCCGAACGGCGACGTCTATCAGGCCGGCACGCTGTCGGGAAACCCGCTCGCAACTGCGGCGGGAGTCTCGGTGTTGCGACGGCTGCGCGATCCTGACGTGTACGCCGAGCTCGAACGACGTGGAGCACGGCTCGAGGCGGGACTGGCGCCGTACGGACGACTCCAGCGCGTCGGCGCCATGGCAACGCTGTTCATGACCGATGATCCGGTCCGCGATTTCGACGAAGCGAAACGCTGCGACACGGAGCGTTACGCCGCGTTCTTCCGTCACCTGTTGGATCAGCGGATCTACGTGGCGCCGAGCCAGTTCGAGGCAATGTTCGTCTCGCTCGCGCACGGCGACGAGGAAATCGATCGCACGATCGAGGCTGTTGGAAGCTTCTACCGGAACTGATCTCTGGGAGACGATCGCCGCAGACGCGCGGCGGGAGAGCCAGCTCTGGACCTCGGCCCTACGTTCGCGCGACGAGCAGGAGCGCGAAGCGATCTTCTCTCGGCTCGGAGAGAACCGGTATGCGCTCGGGATCGAGACGATCTACGAGGGCTACCTCCTCCACTACGGGAAGCCACGCCTGTTTGCTCCCGAGGACGAAGACACCGCACTCCTACTCGGCGACTATCTCTACGCGCACGGCCTCGTGCGCATCGAGGAGGTTGGAAGCGTCGAGGCTGTCAGCGACCTCGCAGAGCTGATCGCGCTCTGTGCGTACTTGCGGGCCGAGCAGATCGGCGGCGACGGCGCCGTCTGGGCCGCGACTGCCGCCGTGCTCGGTCGCGGCGAGCTCGAGGACGGACGATCACGGCTCCGGCTGGACAACGACGCCAGCCCGCTGGAGCGCCTCGCCCGCGCCCAGGCCGGCGACGCGGCGGTCGAGCAGGCGCTCCACACCCACCGCGGACGACTGCGGTAAAGTCGCCGCGATGCACGCTCTGCTGCAGCTGCTCGCGGTCGAAGACGCGGCGACCGAGGGCAAGAAGGTCATCACGGGCATGCTCATCGTCGGGCTGATCTTCGTGGGCGTGATCGCCCTCGGCCAGACGGTGCACTGGGTACGCCACCGGCGTCGCTAGAACTTCCGGCCGAGTCGTCGCATCATGCGGGGGTGGCAGGCCTCCCCACCGGCACCGTCACGTTCCTGTTTACGGACGTCGAGGGCTCGACGAGGCTGCTCCACGAGCTCGGTGAGCGTTACGCGGACGCGCTTGCGGAGCATCGCCGCGTGCTCCGCGAAGCCTTTGAGCGGCACGGCGGGGTCGAGGTCGACACGCAGGGCGACGCGTTCTTCGTGGCGTTCCCAAAGGCATCGGCTGCGCTTTCGGCTGCAACCGAGGCTTGCGACGCACTCGACGGTCCCATTCGCGTCCGCATGGGCCTGCACACCGGCGAGCCGCTCGTCACGGCGGAGGGTTACGTCGGGATCGACGTGCATCGCGCCGCGCGCATCGCCGCAGCGGGCCACGGAGGGCAAATCCTCGTCTCGCAGTCGACCCGTGACCTTGCGGGCTCCGACTCGCTCCGCGACCTCGGCGAGCATCGGCTCAAGGACCTGACTGCGCCGGAACGGATCTACCAGCTCGGCGAGGAGCGCTTTGGGCCGCTGAAGACGCTTCACCAGACCAACCTGCCGGTGCAACCGACAGCACTCGTCGGGCGCGAGCGGGAACTGGCGGAAGTGCTTCTGCTGATACGGGCCTCCCGGCTTGTCACGGTGACCGGGGCCGGCGGCTCGGGGAAGACACGGCTGGCGCTCCACGCGGCTGCGGAGTTGGTGGAGGAATTCAAGGATGGCATCTGGTTCGTGGCGCTGGCTGCCCTGAGAGATCCCGAGTTGGCTCTAGCGACGATCGCGTCGACTATCGGTGCAAAGGAGGACCTGATCGAGTTTCTGGGCTCGAGGCAGCTTCTGCTGGTGCTCGACAACGTCGAACAGTTGCTGCCCGCGGCCGCGGCAAAGATCGCTGAGCTTCTCGCTGCGCCGAACATTCGCTTGATCACGACGTCCCGAGAACGACTAGGAGTCTCCGCTGAGCAGGAATACCTCGTCCCGACGCTTCCCTTGGACGACGCGGTCGCTCTCTTCACGGCTCGAGCTCGCCAGCTAAAACCGTCGTTCGAGGCCGACGAGCATGTTGTCGAGATCGCACGTCGTCTCGACGGACTTCCACTCGCGCTTGAATTGGCGGCTTCCCGCGTGAAAGCCCTGATGCCTGAGCAGATCGCGCGTCGGCTTGCGAGCACTCTCGACTTGTTAACGACAGGCGCTCGTGACGCGCCCGAGCGCCAGCGCACTTTGCGCAGGACAATCGCGTGGAGTTACGACCTACTCGACGATCGCGAGAAGGACCTCTTTGTTCGATTGGCCGCCTTCGTCGGCAGCTTCGATCTCGAAGCCGCCGAACACGTGGCAGAGGCCGAGCTCGATCCACTCGAGGGATTGGTCCAGAAGAGCCTCCTGCGCCAGACGCACGAAGGGCGTTTCTTCAGCCTCGAGACGATTCACGAGTATGCCCAGGCTCTGTTGGATGAAGCTTCCTACGCTGACGAGTTACGGCGGCGCCACGCTGGCCACTATGTGGCCCTAGCCGAGCAGGCAGATCCCCTGATTCGCGACGGGCCCGATCCGGTTGCGCTCCGCCGGATGCGCCATGAGGACGATAACTGCCGGGCCGCCCTGGAGTTCCTCCTCGACGAGCAGGATGCGCCGGGTGCACTGCGGCTCGTGACGGCGCTCGGTTACTTCTGGTTTGTCGTCGGACAGTTGAGAGAGGCGAGCATCTGGATGGCGCGCGCTCTTGCCCTGGCCGACGAACATTCCACGATCGAGCGCGCGCGCGCGCTGAATGCGGCCGCGGGTATAGCGACGCATGCCGGAGACGGGGCAGCGTCACGTGCGTACTCCGAGCAGGCGCTGGCTGTTTGGCGCGAACTCGGTGAAAAAGACGGAATCATTCGCTCACTCAACGAGCTCGGAAATGTGGCGGGCCGCGCGGAGCTGTTTGAGGAGGCAGAGGCCTACTTCAACCAGGCGCTTCCCCTTGCAAGAGATCACGAAGATCCACTGTGGTTGCCTCTCCTCCAGGCGAACATAGGGGAGGTAATGCTTCATCGCCGCCGATTCGCTGAGGCGCGAGCTCTTTACGAGACGGCGCTTGAGCAATCGCGTCGCTACGACTACGGAATCGGGCTCGTTAGCTCGCTGGTGGGTCTTGCCCTCATCGAGCTCGGGGAAGGACAAGCAGCATCGGCGGCTGGACCGCTCGACGATGCGCTCGCGAAAGCCGACGAGCTCGGCTTCATGGAAGGCATCGGAGATTGCCTCAATCTCACAGGCGCCTTCGCAGCTGCCGAGGGTGCGGGAGAGGAGGCAGCCTGGTTCATTGGTGCAGCCGATGCGGTGGACGAATCGAGCGGCTCGTCCCGGGCTCTACCGGCGTTCGTTCGGCAGCTCGTTGAGGCTTCGCGTTCTCACCTCGGCGAGGCACCCTTCGATGCCGCACGACAGACCGGCAGCTCGACGACGGCCGAAGCGGCGGTTACGGCCGCCCACGCGTATCTGGTCTCGGAATGACTTTACAGCCGTAGACTGACCCCGATGGCGCCGCCCTCCGATCTGCGCGCGTGGATCGCGCTCCTCGAGCGCGAGGGCGAGCTCGTCCGCGTCGACGCCGAAGTCGATCCCGCGCTCGAGATCACGGAGATCAACGACCGCGTCGTGAAAGCCGGAGGCCCCGCTCTGCTCTTCGAGAACGTCAAGGGCTCCGACCATCCGCTCCTGATCAACCAGTTTGGAACGGAGCGACGCATGTGCATGGCGTTCGATGCGCCGTCCCTCGATGCAGTCGCTTCGAAGCTCAGCGACGTTCTCGAGATGCAGCCCCCGTCCGGTCTCGTGGACAAGGTGCGAGGGCTGCAGAAGCTGAAGTCGATCGCCGACTCGCGGCCGAAGACCGTCCGGCGAGCGGCGAGTCAGGAGCTCGTCTTCGAAGGCGACGACGCGTCACTCGATCTGCTGCCGATCCAGACGTGCTGGCCCGACGATGCGGCGCCGTTCATCACGTTGCCGGCGGTCATCACGAAGGATCCGCGGACGGGGACGCGCAACGTCGGCATGTATCGAATGCAGAAGCTCGGCCCACGCGCGACGGCGATGCACTGGCAGATCCACAAGGACGGCCGCGCCGACTATCTGGCGACCGACGGGAGGATCGAGGTCGCGGTCGCGCTCGGGCTCGATCCGGTCACCTCGTACTCGGCAAGCGCGCCTTTGCCCAAGCACATTGACGAGTTCATGCTGGCCGGGTTCCTTCGCGGTGAGCCGGTCGAGCTCGTGCAGGCGAAGACCATCGACCTCGAGGTGCCGGCCAATGCCGAGATCGTCCTCGAGGGCTACATCCAGAAGGACGAGCTCACCGATGAGGGGCCGTTCGGGGACCACACGGGCTACTACACGCCGCCGGAGCCGTTCCCGGTCTTCCGACTGACCGCGATCACGATGCGCCGAGACGCGATCTATCCGTCCATCGTCGTCGGCAAGCCGCCGCAGGAGGACGCGTGGCTCGGCAAAGCAACCGAGCGCATCTTCCTACCGGCGATCAGGATGACCGTGCCGGAGATCGTCGACTACGACCTCCCTGTCGCAGGCGCCTTCCACAACTGCTGCATCGTCTCCATCCGCAAGGCCTATCCCGGTCATGCCCAGAAGGTCATGCACGCGATCTGGGGCCTGGGCATGCTCAGCCTGACCAAGTCCGTCGTCGTCGTGGACGAGTGGGTCGACGTCCACGACTACGAAGAGGTGATGTTCCGGGTGGGTGCCAACGTCGACCCGCAGCGCGACGTGCTGATCACGGAGGGCCCGCTAGACCACCTCGACCATGCCCCGACGCGCCAGTTCTACGGCGGCAAGATCGGGATCGACGCGACCCACAAGGGCCCCCAGGAGGGCACTCGGGAGTGGCCGCCGGAGATCCAGATGACCCCGGAGATCAGGGGCCTGGTCGACCGCCGCTGGCAGGAGTACGGGATTCCGCTCGAGGGCGCTGCAGCGAACGGGCGAATCCGTCAGAGTTCCCGCCCGTTGCGTCGATTGTTACGTCGTTGACACGTCGGACAGGGCAGGGGTTGAATCCAGTAGTGGTGACGAAGGGGGACGTGCGGTGATGGAGCCCCAGCACGGGGATCGGCCGCATTCGCCAGGACCGTCCGTCTACCCGATCGGCTTTGCGGCCGGTGTGGCCTGCATCCTCGTCGGGCTGATCATCAACCCGAAGATCATCGCTCCGATCGGCGCGGCCATTGCGATCGTGTTCGGATTCCTCTGGGCTCGCGACGCGACGAAGGAGCTGCGCGGCGAGCCGGTCCACTCGGTCGAGCCCGAGCGTGGCGGCCGGCCGCCCTCCACCGACGCCGCGGCCATCCCCGCCGATCGCGGCGAGTCCACAGCCGGCGAGCGGTTCCCGCGGAACAAGTTCCTCGAGTTCTCCACACTCGGCCTCGGCGCGGTGATCGGCGGTCTCGTCACAGTTCCGGCGCTCGGGTTCATGGTCATCCCTCCTTTTCGCAAGCAGGGGTATCCCAACGTCGATCTCGGACCGCTCACGAACTTCACCGAAGGCAAGTGGTTCGTGACGAAGTTCTTCATGCATCCCGACACGGGTGAGGTCTCGCACCGAACGGCGTACATCCGCAACAACGGGCTCCTGGACGGCAAGCCCAGCTTCACGATCATCTCGAACCGCTGTGCCCACCTGGGTTGTCCGGTGCAACCGAACGGACCGGTTCAGGACGGCGAGACGAAGGAGGTCAAGGGGAAGAACGGACAGGAGATCACGATGATCCCGGCGCTCCCGGCGGGTGGCTACGGCTGCCCGTGCCACGGCGGCCAGTACGACCCCGAGGGCAATCGCACAGCCGGCCCGCCCGTCCGTGCGCTCGACCGCTACGACTTCGCAGTCGTCAACGGACACCTCATCCTCGGCAAGCCGTACAGCGTCTCCCACGTCGACGGTGAGGGGAAGAACGCCATGATCCACAAGTACAAGCTCGCCGGTCCGGGCCAGCACGTCGACGGCTGGGAGCAGATCTTCTACCCGATCCAGCCCCCGCATTAGGTGGCGGTCACAACCCGCACTCGTAAGTCCGCGCGGCGTCGCCAGCTCGAAGCGGCGATCAACTATCCGATCGACTGGCTCGAAGAGCGCTCAGGCCTGATCGGCGGCCTCCGGTACTTCCTCTTCCGCAAGGTTCCCGGCGACACCAACTGGTTTCACACGCTCGGCTCAGCGACGCTCACGGCCTTTCTCGTGCAGGCGGTGACCGGGGTGATTCTCGCGATGTACTACAAGCCGGACGCGACCGTGAATCCGGCAACCGGGACCTCCGCGGCGTACGGATCGATCCTGCACATCACGAATGACCTCACGCTCGGCTGGCTCGTGCGCGGCATGCACAAGTGGGGCGCCAGTGTCTTCATCATCCTGATGTTCTTCCACATGGCCCGCGTGTTCCTGTTCGGCGCGTACAAGTACCCGCGCGAGCTCAACTGGATCATCGGTGTGAGCCTGCTCACGGTCGGGATGCTCGAGGGCTTCACCGGCTACCTGCTGCCCTGGGATCAGACCGCCTACTGGGCGACCGTCGTCGGCATCAACTTGAACGGCACCGCACCCATCCTCGGCCCCTTCCTCGCGGACTTCCTCCGTGGTGGAGCCGAGATCGGCCCCGACACGCTGGCACGGTTCTACTCGTTGCACATGCTGCTGATCCCAGGGCTGATCTTCGCGTTGATCGGTCTGCATCTGTATCTCGTGATCCGCCTCGGCGTCACCTCTCCGCCGTGGTCGAGCGAAGCAGCCGGCTCGGACTGGAACGACAAGCAGGCGACGAACGGACGTAGCGGGCTGACGCAACCCGCAGCGCGCAGCAACTGGCGGCGCAACGGAGGTGAGACGTAGTGGCCACCACCGAGGAGTGGCGCCGCGAGTACGCCAAGTACAAGGAGGACGTCAAGAAGCGGGGGAAGCCGTTCTATCCCTACGCGATGTTCCACGACACGGTGATGAGCCTCGTCGTGGTGTCGGTAATCATCGCGCTCGCTTCGGTCTGGTACTTCACGAGCACAGCGGATCCGAACGACTGCAGCAAGAGCTGGTCGTCCTGCAGCCTCGGAGCTCGCTACTCGGAACCGGCGGATCCGGCGACCACGAACTTCGTGCCCAGGCCCGACTGGTACTTCTACTTCCTCTTCTACCTGCTGCGGATCTTCAAGTGGCCCAACTCGGTGATCCTCGGAACGGTCGGCATTCCGACGATCCTGTTGATCATCGCGTTCGCACTGCCGTTCGTCGACCGACGGATGGACCGCCGCCTCACGCACCGCCCGGTCGCAGTCGTCGGCGCAATACTGGTGGTGATCTCGATGGGCGTGTTGACCTACAAGGGCGCCACGGCCAAGGAGGCGCTGGCGAGCGAAGTGGTGCAGGCGGTTCCGCAATGGGCGCAGCGCGAGGGCTTCGCAAACAATGCCCAGGCGGTAGCGGGCGCGAAGATCTTTGCCAGCTCGGGCTGCACTGCCTGCCACACGTACCTCGGCACCGGCAGCTCGAACCTCGGGGCGCCGGATCTGTCCGCCATCGGCAGCAACGGGCAGGGGCCTGCCTTCTTTGCCAAATACGTCGCGGATCCATCGCAGTACGGCAACAACGTGATGCCGAAGTTCGCCTCGCTCGGACAAGAGAAGCTGAACCAACTCGGGGAGTTCCTCAGCGCATCAAAGGGCCCAAAATAGGTCCGCGATGCGCGTTTTCCTCGGCATAACGGGCGCCTCGGGCGCTCCGTACGCGGCTCGGCTCGTCGAGGCGCTCGCCGGAGCGGACGTGGAGCTCGGCGTCTGTGCATCGAGCGCAGGCATCGAGGTGCTCGCCACCGAGCTGTACGGAAACGCCCGTCTTTCCCGGGACGAGACGCTTGCCCGGCTGCTCGAGCACGCCGAGGGCGGGAACGTGACCGTGTACGAGCCGAACGACTGGAAGGCGCCCTACGCGAGCGGCTCGGCCAAGGTCGACGCCTACGTGATCTGCCCTTGCTCGATGGGCACGCTCGGGACGATCGCCTCGGGCGCGATGACGAACCTCATCCACCGTGCCGCATCGGTCGCCCTCAAGGAAGAGCGCAAGCTCATCGTGATGCCCCGCGAGACCCCGCTCTCGCTCATCCATCTTCGCAACCTGCTAGCGGTGAAGGAGGCCGGCGGAACGGTGCTCTTTCTCGCGCCCGGCTTCTATCACGGCGCCGAGAGCGTGGAGGACCTGGTGAACTTCATCGTCGCGCGGGCACTCGACCAGCTTGGGCTCGACGTCGAGCTCGCCAAGCGCTGGGGAAGTCCATGACCGTCCGCTACGAGTCCGGCCGGCTGGCGCCGGACGCCGTCCAGCGCATGTTCGACCGCATCGCGCCGGTCTACGACGCCATGAACCGGACGATGACCGCGGGACTCGACCGGCGCTGGCGGCGCATCACCGCGGAGGCTGTGGTCGAGCCTGGCGACGACGTCCTCGATGCTTGTTGCGGCACGGGCGATCTCGCCGTGGCCGGAGCCCGGCGTGGTGGCCAGGTGACGGGGCTCGACTTCTCCGAGCGGATGCTCGAGCGCGCGCGGCGCAAGGCACCGGAGTTGGAGTGGATCCGGGGCGATGTGCTCGCCATGCCGTTCGGCGACGGGAGCTTCGACGCGGTGACGGTGGGCTTCGGCGTGCGGAACGTGGAGGATCTCCCGGGAGCGCTCGTCGAGCTACGCCGGGTGCTGCGCGCGGGCGGGCGCCTGGGAATCCTGGAGATCACGAGACCGCGCGGGGTGCTCGCGCCGTTCTACCGGTTCTGGTTCGACGGAGTCATACCGCTCCTTGGCAAAGTGCTACCGGGTGGGTCCGCTTACACGTATCTCCCCGCGAGCGTTCGTCGCTTCCCGGGGCCGGCGGAGCTGGCGGACGTGATCGCCGGCGCCGGTTACCGCGACGTGCGCTACCGGACGTTCGCAGGTGGGATCGTGGCGCTGCATACGGCGGTAGCGAACTGAGCGCTCTCGCTGAGATACGCGACGCCCCGGGGCTCGATGCGTACCTCGCCGAACTGGAGGATCGGCTCGAGCAGGCCGTAGGTGCGTACCACGGAATCGTGGCGGAGGTGGGCGCGGAGGCGCTCGCCGCAGGCGGCAAGCGGCTACGCCCGTTGCTCGTCTACCTCTCCAGCCCGCCCGGCGCGGAGCCTCCGGTCGCTGCGGGTGTCTCCGTCGAGCTCATCCATCTCGCCACGCTGATGCACGACGATCTGATCGACGGTGCCCAGTTGCGGCGCGGACACGCGTCTGCCTGGTCGGCTCATGGGCCGGAGGCGGCGCGCACGGCTGGTGACTATCTCTTCGCGCGCGCGTTCGCGGAACTGACCGCGACCGGCGACAGGCGTGCTGTCGCGATCCTCGCGAATGCGACGCTCTGTCTCGCGCGCGGGGAGGCGTTGCAGCGATCGCAGCGCTTCGATCCCGATACGACCGTCGATGCGTACCTCGAGCGTTGCACCCTCAAGACCGGAAAGCTGTTCGAGGCCGCGTGCCGCCTCGCGGGCGGATCGGGAGCGTTCGGTCTCGCCCTCGGCGTCGCTTTCCAGATCACCGATGACATCCTGGACTGCTCGGGCGTCACCATCGAGACGGGGAAGATCGCCGGGACAGATCTGCGCGAGGGCACGCCGACGCTGCCGCTCCTCCTCGCGGCCCGGCGCGACGAGGCCGTGCGAGCGGCGTTGGCCGGAGGCGCCCAGCTCGAGGGCGCACTCCTGCGCGTCGCTTCGACGGGGGCGATCGAGGAGAGTCGCGAGGTCGCGCTCGCCTACGCGCGCAATGCACGTGCCTGCCTGAACGGCGAGCTGCATCGCGAGGAGCTCGAGTCGTTGACCTACGCCGTCGTGGACCGCGAGCGTTAGATGGCCCTGCTCGAGCGCACCGACACGCTTGCTTCGATCCGCGACAAGGTGGAAGGCGGAGAACGGCTCGACTTCGAGGACGGCGTCACCCTGATGGAAAGCGACGACCTGCTCGCACTGGGCGACCTTGCGGACCACGCCCGTCGGCTCCGGGGCGGCGACGACAGCGTGTACTTCGTCCAGAACCTCTATCTCAACCAGACGAACGTCTGTCGCGTGAAGTGCAAGTTCTGTGCCTTTGCTGTCACGCAGAAGCAGTCGGATGCCTACACGTACACGGGTCCAGAGCTCGTCGAGGATGCGGTGCGACAGCACGAGCTCACCGGCTTCACCGAGATCCATATGGTCGGGGGCGAGAGCCCTCACGTTGACTTCGACTACTACGTCGACATCGTGCGCTCGCTGCACAGGGCGCTGCCGGACGTCCACCTCAAGCTGTTCACGGCGAGCGAGATCCACCACATGACCAAGCTGTCGGGACTGACGCACGAGGAGGTGCTGCGCACCCTCCAGGAAGCGGGGCTGGGCTCGCTACCCGGTGGCGGGGCCGAGGTGTTTGCCGACCGCGTGCGACGGCTGGTTGCCCCCGGGAAGGAGCATCCCGACTTCTGGTTCCACACCCACGATACGGCGCACCGACTCGGCATCCCGACGCACTGCACGATGCTCTACGGGCACGTCGAGACCTACGAGGAGCGTGTCGACCACCTGCTACGCCTGCGTGACCAGCAGGACAAGACCGGCGGCTTCCTCGCCTTCATCCCGCTCGCGTTCCATCCGGAGAACACCGTCTTCGAGCGGCGGGGGTGGAGACACACGACGGGGTCCGACGACCTCAAGCTGATTGCCGTCTCCCGGCTCCTGCTCGACAACATCGCCAACATCAAGGCGTACTGGATCATGATGGGCCTGCCGCTGGCGCAGGTCGCGCTGCACTTCGGAGCGAACGACGTGCAGGGCACGGTCGTACGGGAAGAGATCTTCCACGCCGCCGGCGCACGCACTGAGACGGAGCAGAAGATCCCGGAGCTCGTGCGTTTCGTGCGCGATGCCGGCCGGACCCCGGTTCAGCGCGACACTCTCTACCAGGAGTTGCGTCGATGGTGAGGCTCGGGCGCATCTCCTACGTGAACATGGCGCCGGTGTTCTATCGCCTGGACGCCGACGTCCAGGAAGTGCAGGGAGTGCCGACCGACCTGAACCGCCGCCTGCTGGCGGGGGAGGTCGACCTGGCTCCGATCTCGTCGATCGAGTATGCGCGCAACGCTGACCGCCTGCGACTGCTGCCTCGGCTCTGCGTTGGCTCGGAGGGTGCGGTGGATTCGATCCAGCTGGTCTCTCGCAAGCCCCTCGAACAGGTCCGGGCGGTGGCCGTGACTCCCGAGTCGGCCACCTCCGTCGTGCTGACGAAGGTGCTGCTCCCGGAGGCGCGGCATGTTCCTTTGGGCGAGGAGGCGGATGCGACCTTGTTGATCGGCGATGCGGCGCTGAAGTCGGCCTTCGAGGATCCGACGCCACACCACGACCTCGGTCGTCTCTGGCGCGAGCGAACGGGGTTGCCGATGGTCTTCGCCGTCTGGGCCTGCAGGGAGCCCCTTCCGCCCGGGCTCGCGGAGCTGGAGGATGCGCTGGTGGCCTCCGTTCGGCTGGCACGCGCCGAGCCGGAGCGTCTTGCCCATGAAGCGAGCGAACGGTACGGCTATCCGGCGGGCTTCCTGGCGCGCTACTTCGAGAAGCTGCGCTATCGCTTCGGCCCGCGGGAGCGCGCGGGGCTGATGACGTTCCTCGAGCTGGCCCACGAGGCAGGAGAGCTGGAGGAAGTCCCCGAGCTCCGCTTCGTCCGAGAGGCGGTTCCCGCGTGAACGAGTTTGTGGCTCAGAGCCACAATGCGTCCGTTGCGGACACGGACCCTCAGCCGCCGGCGCCGTCCAGGGCCAACGGGAATGACTTAGTGGCTCAGAGCCACAAATCGTCCGTTGCGGACGTGCTCGAACGTGCCGTGGACGGGGAGCGCATCTCCGACACGGACGCGCTTGCGCTGCTCGAGTCGCGCGACCTTGTCGCCGTCGGCCGTGCGGCGAACGAGATTCGCAACCGCAAGGCGGATCCGGACCGGATCACGTTCATCATCGACCGGAACCTCAACTACACGAACATCTGCTACACGGACTGTGACTTCTGCGCCTTCTACCGCAGCCCCGGCGACACGCGCGAGGGCTATTTGCTGCCGAAGCCGGTCATCTTCAAGAAGATCGAGGAGACGATCGCCCTCGGCGGCACGGGCCTCCTCATGCAGGGCGGCCATCATCCCGACCTCGGGATCGACTACTACGAGGATCTCTTCCGTTCGATCAAGGCGCGCTACAAGATCCACCTCCACGCGTTGTCGCCGCCCGAGGTGCAACACATCGCGCGCCGTAGCAAGCTGACGCTCTGGGAGACGATCTCGCGTCTTCGCGACGCCGGCTTGGACTCGATCCCCGGCGGTGGGGGCGAGATCCTCGTCGACCGCGTCCGCAACGAGATCGCGCCCAAGAAGACGAAGACGAAAGAGTGGCTCGACGTCATGCGTCACGCGCACCGGCTCGGGATGTCGACCACCGCGACGATGATGTACGGACACGTCGAGAACCGCGCAGACCGCGTCGAACACATGCGCCGCATCCGCGAGCTCCAGGACGAGACGGGCGGCTTCCGTGCCTTCATCTCCTGGACGTTCCAGAACGACGGCAACCGGCTCGCGGGCAAGGTCGCTCGCGAGGACATGCCGACGTCTTTCGACTACCTGCTAACGCAGGCCGTCTCACGGATCTATCTCGACAACGTCCCACACATCCAGTCGTCCTGGGTCACACAGGGAATGAAGATCGGCCAGGTCGCGCTCGGCTTCGGCGCCGACGACATGGGCTCGGTGATGATCGAGGAGAACGTCGTCTCCGCGGCGGGTACGACGCATCGGACTTCGACGGAAGAGCTCGTGCACGTGATCAAGTCACTCGGCAAGACCCCGGTGCAGCGCGACACGCTTTACCGCGACGTCAAGGTCTGGAACTGAGCGAGCGACTCGAGAGACTCGCCTCCGAGGCGCAGCTCTACGAGGACGCGGCCGCCGAGCTCGAGCTTGCCGCGCGGCATTGTCGCACCGCAGCAACGCACTTTCGTGACGGCGAGGTACCGCGTGGTGCGGCCCACGGCTGGGCGGCTCACGGTCACGTCCTGGAAGCGCAGGCGCGCCTGAGTGAACAGGCGCGCCGGCATGCGAAAAACTCCAACCCCTAGTGAGCCAGCTTTGCACGCAGTCGCTTGAGCGCGGACGGTGAGTTGATCAGATCGACGCAGTCCTGGTCGTTCGTGGTCAGGGCGTAGAAGTCCGTCACCTCGCCGGTCGCCGTGACGTGGAACGCCGGCGTCTTCGTGATCGGGATCGCTCCCTTGTTGAGCACGCAGAACACGACTGCGCCGACGACGGTCTTGAGCGTCTTGTCATCGGCCTCGAGCGCCTTGACGCGCTTGCTCAGGGCGGCGAACTGCTTCGGCGTGACCGCCTGCTGCCCCGCAGGCGCCGTCGTTACGACGTAGAGGGAAACGGCAGCGATCGCGACCGCTGCGACGATGAGTGCGCGTGTCATGACTCCCCTTCCTCGGGCGGCACGGCGGCCGCGTTGGCCAGGCCAAACACAGTACCCCTGGGACGCGGCCATTACAGATGCTTTGCACGGCGCAGCCGAAGCATCGGCTACCCTCGCGCGGGGTCGTGGTGCGCACCACCCTCATCTGTGCCCTCTGTGCAGGGATTTTGGCGATCCCGGGAACCGCTGCCGCAGCCACTCCGGTCCGCGGTCAGACGCTGCTCCCCGGCTTGGTCTATTCCCGTCAGGTGGAGTTCACGTCCCACGGACCGGTGGTGATCAACGTGATCTCCGCGCCGAAGCCGGGCGGCCTCTTCGCGTTGAAGCCGGTGTTGTCGAACGACACCATCATCGGGCGCGAACGCGTGACCTCGATGGAGAAGCGCGTCTCCGGCCAGGCGACGGTCGCCGCAGTGAACGGTGATCTCTTCAACCTCGCGGACGGGCATCCGACGGGTGGGCTGATCCGTGGCGGTGTCCTCGACAGCGCCCCGGCCGACCTCAGGTCGACGGTCGGGATCGATACCGACGGGCTTCTTCACGTCGAGCGCGTCCGTCTGGCGGGTACGTGGCAGGGATCGGGGCAGCGGCGCATCCTCGGGATCAACGAGCCGCCGCGCGCGAATCGCACGACTCTGTACACACGCGCGTGGGGCCCGCGGACGCCTGCCGAGAACGGCGGCGCGCAGGCGATCGTCCAGCCTTTTCCGGCCACCAGGCCGAACGCGCCGCTCGCGGGGACGGTCACGCAGTACGTCAGTGGTGGGAATCAACCGATTCCGGCTGACGGCGCGGTGCTCGTCGCCCGCGGTGCGCAGGCAGGCTTTCTCTCCGCAGAGGCGCCGATCGGCGCAAAGGTGACGGTCTTGCTCACGCTCACGCCGCCATGGTCGAACGTGCTCGAAGCGGTCGGCGGCGGTCCGGTCATCGTGCGCGACGGCAAGCCCGTGTACCGGTCCTTCGAAGACTTCACGATCCAGCAGCTCGCGCCGCGCTCGGCGCGAACGGGTGTCGGACAGGCGGCTGACGGCCGGATCCTGCTCGTCGCCGTCGACGGTCGGCAGCCGGGCTACAGCACGGGTCTGACGAACTTCGAGCTTGCGTTGACGATGATGCGTCTCGGCTGCGTGACAGCGTCGGCACTCGACTCGGGCGGCTCGACGACGATGGCCTTCGACGGCAAGCTGCTCAACCGGCCGTCCGATCCCGGTGGCGAGCGTCCCGTGGCCGAGGCGCTCACGCTCTTCTACTACGGCGTCTATGCGCCCACGCCGAACGCACGTGTCCTGTCACCGAATGCGGACGGGGTCGACGACACGCAGACACTCGTGTACAAGCTCGTGCGACCATCGACGGTGAACGCGACGCTCAATGGTCCGGGGGGAGTCGTGGTTCCACTGGACTCCGGCACGCGCGCCCCGGGGACGTATCGCTTCAACTGGACGGGAGCCGCTCAGCCCGAAGGAACGTGGACGTTCCACGTCGTGGCCGACGACGATCTCGGCCGTCACTCCGTCGCCGACCGCCAGTTCGCGCTCAACACCACCCTCGGTTTTCTCTCCGCTCGCGCTGCCGGCCGGCGGGTCACGGCGACGTTCAAGCTGACCCGGCCCGCGCGACTCGCCGTGCGGATTGAGACACCAGGCGGCGGGCTCGTGCGCACGTTGCCGAGCCGCAGCCTGTCCGCGGGCGACGGTTCGATCAGCTGGACCGGTAGGCCCGGCGCCTACGTCTTCAGCGCGACCGCCACGAACGACGTGGGCGCGGTGGAGCTGACCTCCCCTTTCCGCCTACGACGGTAGTGCCTCTACCGACAATGCACGTCGGCTTCTGGCCCGCGATCACGCGGCGCAGAGTCCACCCCTCGCCCTTAGCAAGGCAGAGGCACTAGTGTCCGGCCCGTGCTGGTAGCCAGCATTACGGGCTCACTCACGTCGCTGATCGGGAACCACGGCCTCTACGCCGTGTTCGCGCTGATGGCGATCGACGCAGTCTTTCCGGCCGCGAGCGAGCTCGTCATGGTCTACGCGGGCGCACTTGCCGCCGGCGCGTTCTCCGGTCAGCACGTCGACCTCTTCGGCTCGCGGATCTCGTCGCATGCGTGGGGCTTCGTCGCCATGGCGCTCGCGGGAACGCTCGGCTACCTCGCCGGGGCCATCGTCGGCTGGGCGATCGGGTTCTACGGCGGCCGGCCTCTTCTGGAAAAGCGCGGGCGCTGGTTCCATCTCAGCGCCGCCAACCTCGACCGCGCCGAGCGCTGGTTCGACCGCGGGGACGACCTCGCAGTGCTCATCGGCAGGGTGACTCCGGTCATCCGCTCTTTCATCTCGATCCCCGCGGGAGTCTTTCGGATGCCGTTCTGGCGCTACACGATCCTGACTCTGATCGGGTCGGCGGTCTGGTGCTTCGCGATCGCGGGAGCGGGCTATGGGGCCGGAAAGAGCTACGAGCGCTTCCATCACGACTTCAGCTTCGTCGAGTACGCGATCGTCGCTCTCGTGATCGTTCTCGCGGTCTATTTGATCGCCCGCTGGAGGCGGTCTTCTAGACTGTCGGGCCGTGCGTCCGATCCCGCTGGTTGACGTAAAGGCGCAGTACGAGCCGCTCCTGCCGCGCGTCCGCGAGGTGATCGAGGACGTGCTCGTCAGCGGCGAGTTCATCCTCGGTCGCAACGTGGCCGCGTTCGAGCGCGAGGCGGCCGCGTACCTCGGTGTGCGGGAAAGCGTCGGCGTCGCGAATGGCACGGACGCACTCGTGCTCGTCCTGGACGCGCTCGGCGTCGGACCCGGCGACGAGGTGATCTGCCCCGCGTTCACGTTCTATGCGACCGCCGAGGCGATCGCGCGCCGGGGGGCGACGCCGGTCTTCGCGGACGTCGATGCCGCGACGATGAATCTCGACCCGGAGGACGTCTCCGCCCGGATCACTCCGAGGACGAAGGCCGTGATCGCGGTGCATCTATTCGGCCGGCCTGCGCCACTCGCCGAGCTGAGTGCGCTGGGCGTGCCGGTGATCGAGGATGCGGCGCAGGCTTTCGGCTCGCCCGACATCGCGCGCAGCGGCGTCGCGTCGACGTTCAGCTTCTACCCGACGAAGAACCTCTTCTGCCTGGGAGACGGGGGCCTGGTCTCGAGCGACGACGAGGAGCTGGCCGAGCGTGTGCGCCGGCTGCGCTTCCACGGCTCGCGCGACAAGGTCGATTTCGAGCTGATCGGTTACAACTCCCGGCTCGACGAGCTGCAGGCTGCCGTCCTTCGCGTGTTCCTCGAGGAGTTGGACAGCTGGGTCGCACAGCGGCGCGAGGCCGCGGGGCGATATGCGGAGCTCGGTCTCGGCGCCGCCTGCGAGATACCGGAGGACGAAGCCGGTCACGTCTACCATCTGTTCGTCTGCCGCTCTCCCGGTCGTGACCGCATCCGTGCCGCGCTGAAGGCGGAGGGTATCGGCAGTGCCGTGTACTACGCGACCCCGCTCCATCGACAGCCCGCGCTCGCTCACCTCGGCTACGCGCGCGGCTCGCTGCCGGTCACCGAGCAGCTCGCGCAGGACAACTTCTCGGTTCCTCTCTGGGCCGGCATCACCTCGGCAGAGCAAGAGCGCGTCGTCTCGGTCGTGCAGGCGGCTGCGCCGGTGGCGTCGTGATCCCGGTCAATAGACACCGCCTCTGGCAGCTCCTCGCCGACGGTGCGTTGATCGCGCTCGCGTGGTGGCTCGCGTTCTGGCTCAGGTTCGACAAGGGGGTGCCGACGCCGTACCACCGCCTGATGCTGGACACGATCCTCGTCGTCGTCGCGATCAAGCTCGCGGTCTTCATCGCCTTCGGCTTCTACAACCGCTGGTGGCGTTACGTCTCGACGCGTGACATGTGGGGCGCGGCCCGGGGCGTCACCGTCGCCTGTGTCGCGGCGGATCTCGTTGTCTACTTCGCGCACCCCGTCAAGGGCTTCCCCCTTCCGCGCTCGATCGCCGTTCTCGACTGGCTCATCCTGCTCGCGTTCGTCGCCGGGACCCGCCTGATCGCCCGCAGCATGATCGAACGCCCTGGCGCGGCCTCGCTGATCGCCCGCGGCAAGGAGGTCATCGTCGTCGGAGCCGGGGACGCAGCGCAGCTCGTGGTGCGCGAGATGTTGAAGGCGCCGGCCCTCGGCTACACGCCGATCGGCCTGATCGACGACGATCCCCGCAAGAAGAACATCCGCCTGCACGGCATCCGCGTGCTGGGTACGACGGACGACCTGCCGCACATCCTCCGCGACAATCCGCCGGACGAGGTCCTGATCGCGATCCCTTCCGCCGCGGGTGGGACGAGGCGTCGCGTCGTGGAGATCGCGCAGGAGGCACACGTCCCGGTGAAGACACTCCCCGGTCTGTACGAGCTGATCTCCGGCGACCTCAACCTTGCCGGCCAGATCCGCCCCGTCCAGGTGGAGGACGTCCTCGGCCGCGAACCGGTCGAGGTCGACGTCCGGTCGATCGCGAAGTACCTCTCGGGTGAGACCGTCCTCGTGACGGGTGCCGGCGGCTCGATCGGCGCCGAGCTTTGCCGCCAGATCGCGCGAGTCATCCCTGCGCGGCTCGTGCTCGTGGAGCAATCCGAAGCGGCTCTGTTCGACATCGAGCGTGAGCTCTTGGACGATCGCGACTTCTCTGCAGTCGCCACGGTGCTCGGGGACTGCGGCGACCGCGCGAAGATGAGCCAGGTCTTCGAGCGCTACCGCCCTGGCGTGGTCTTCCACGCAGCTGCGTACAAGCACGTCGCGCTTCTGGAGGCCAACCC
>JBKPTB010000151.1:0-12757 GCA_046735315.1 Actinomycetota bacterium | reverse complement strand
ACCGCGTAGAGCGGCCATTCGCCGAGTCCCTTCAGCTCTCGAACGCCGCGTGACTCGAACTCGATGCCTGAGCCGGCGACGAGGTCTTTGACGGTGCTGGAAACGAGAATCTCGTCGCCGCCGGCCTCAGCGGCGATCCTCGCTCCCATGCTGACTGCCACACCGGCGACCTTGTCGCCCAGGAGTTCGCACTCGCCGGTATGGACGCCTGCGCGTATGTGAAGGCCGGTCTCTGCGGCCGCGCTCACGATCTTCTGCGCGCATTTGATCGCGCGGGCGGGGCCGTCGAACGAGGCGAAGAAGCCATCGCCGGCGGTGTCGAGTTCGCGGCCTCGGAACCTTGCGATCTCTCGTCTCGTCGCTTGTTGGTTTGCCGCGAGAAGGTCGCGCCATGCGCGGTCCCCTACCGCCGCCGTGCGCTCGGTTGATCGGACAATGTCCGTGAACAGCAGCGTCGTCAGCACGCTGTCAGGAACGTCGCCGCGCTCGTGGTCAGCAAGGAACCGTCTGAGTTCGGGAATCAGTTCCGGAACGTGCCACGGAGACGCAAATTCACTTACACGCATCATCTGCGCGTTGCGCAATAGCTGCCCGAACTCCTGCTGCCCGAGGTCCCAAGCGACATCACCGTAGCTGCCATAGAAGACCAGAGCCGGCACGTGGACGGCAGAGACAATGTCACTGACATCGGTCTCTCGAACCATGCGCAAGTAATGGGCCGCCGCGCCAGGGCTCGCCGCGAGGCGGCACAAGTTAACCCACCAATCAACGTAATCACGACCCATGCCTTCTTTGACCTCGGAGGCTTGGTAATCCCACTCGCCCCAGCGCATCCGCGCCTCATGCACCTGCCTGCCATCAGGAAGCAGTAGCCGGGGTCCCGCATTTGCAGACCGGTCTGGTTCTGGTGGACGAGCGAGCGTCCCGAAAGTGATTAACGCCTCCGTCCGCTCCGGGTAGGTCGCAGCAAACAGAACGCACAGACGGCCCATCGACTGCAGGCCGAACAGCGCCGCACGATCCGAGCCGACGGCATCGAGGACAGCGCGAATGTCGTCCATGCGCATCTCAAGCGGACCGAGGTCACGCGGCCGATCCGAGAGCCCCACCCCGCGTTTATCGAGCAGAATCAGCCGCGAAAACGACGCCAGCTCGCGAAAGAAACCTGCAGGAAGCGGGTGCTGCCAGAACCAGATCAAATTGCTGAACTCCGGCATAAAGACGAGATCGACCGGACCGTCGCCAAGCACCTGATACGCAATCGCGACATCGCCACTCCGCGTGTACGAGATCGGCGGGACCTCCACTGCCGCAGTCTTACGCCTCCTCAGGCATGGGGCAACGAGTCGGGTCGCTACCGAATAGACAGCCACTCCAAGACTGACGGCGTCAGACTCGCGAACGGGGAGACGTTGACACTTGCGTCTGCGCCCCCGACCCGGCCTCGGGGCGGTTGTCGGTTCGGACCCAGCCCGGACACAGGAAAACAATCCACACGATCAGCCGTGCCCATCGAAAGTCCGATGGCTGCTGACAAGCCGACGCCCGGACTCGAACCGGGGACCCCTTCATTACGAGTGAAGTGCTCTACCAGCTGAGCTACGTCGGCAGGGAATTCAACTGTAGCCGCGATCGCGAGCCGTTTCCGAGCGCGATCGCTGTCTACTTACCGTTGTTTCCCTTGCCCTTGCCGGGGTTGGTGCCGGGCTCGCCGCTCTTCTTTTCCTGACCCGGACCGCTGTCCTGCGGCTGAGTGGCGGGAGCGTCCGTTGCCTGCGCCGGCAGTGGCTCCGCATCTGGCAGCGGCGCCTCGGGCGTCTCCGTGGTGGCCTGCGTCGTGCGCTCTGCCTTCTTGCTCTTCCCCTTGCCGCTGGGAGCTTCGGGCGGAGCTGGTGAGGCCGCCGGCGTCGCTTCGGAAGGAGCCGACGCGGGCGCCGGAACGCTGAGAGCCTTCTCCGCGAGAGCGGGGCCCGGCGTCGGCCCTTGTGGCTCAGGAGCGGGAGTTCCGACCGGGCGAGACGGTGTCGGTTGGGCGGCGCGGCTGTGCGTCGTTCGGGCCGGGATCCAGCGGGTGGTGGTGCCGCTCGCCGCTTTGCGCTGACGCAACGGGGCAAGCGCCGTGCTCGCGAACTGCGAGAGGGAGGCGGCCTGCGCAACCGATGCGTGCTTCGCAGGACGTACGTGGTGCGGATGTCGCGGGGTGATCTGCGTCGTGGCTGCGACCGTGGCCGTTGCGACCGCGAGTGCGGTCGCGGCAACCTTGACGGCGGCCGCGCCGCCGCCGCCGAGCAGCGCCTTGAAGCAAGCGATTGCGCCGCCGACGTCGGCGCCGCGACGCAGCCGCCTCTTCCACGTGTCGGCATCCTGCTCCAGGCCCTGAGCGAGTGCTCGACGTGCGCGGAAGATCAGCGTCTCGACCGCAGCCTGGGTGAGTCCCAGCTCGGCCGAGATTTCTCGATACGTGAGTCCTTGCCATTCCCGCAGCAGGATGGCGCGACGTTGGTTCTCCGGCATCTCCTCGAGGACGTCCTGCAAGCGGATGAGCTCGTCGCCGACCGTTTCGTCGCGGCCGGGGATGATCTCCTGCAGCACCTCGAAGTTGTTCGGCGCCTCGATCTTGCCGCGCCGCCACGACGAGCGCCGGCGCGAGAGGCACACGTTGTGGGCGATCTTGAAGAGCCAGGCGGACTCGAGCTCGGGCACGATGCCGCGCGACAGACCGCGGAACGCGTTCATGAACGTCGTCTGGACGGCGTCCTCAGCCTCCTCGCGTGAGCCGAGTTGATGCAGGCAGTACCCGAAGATCTGGGCGGAGTAGCGCTCGTAGAGCTCGCCGGCCGCGTTCGCGCCCGGAGCGGCTTTTCGCTCGACACGCGTTGCACGACCTATGGACGGGACTGCGGCCACCCTGTCCTCCTGCTTCTGCGGATACGGACGCTCCGCCCGGGGCGCGTCCGTAGAGCGAATGTCGGCAGGAGCCGGGAGGGCGACAACCCTCCATCGAGGGTCGCTCAGGCCAGGACGGGAGTGGCGCCGAGCTCGCGGCGCAGCTGCACGAAGAGCGCCTCGAGCGCGAGCGGCGGGCTCAGGTTGAACTCCTCGAACGCCCGCCAGGTCTCGCGCACGAGCTCACAGGCGTGCTCGGCGCCGGCGAGGCGTTCCGTCGTGGCGTCCTCCGCGAGGACGGGGAGCCGGTCGGCGTGGACGACGGCGCGCTCGGCACCGACGGCGGTGACGACGAGATCCCGATACCACGACGCGAGCTCCTCCAGTGAGGCGAGCAGCTCCTCGCGCTCCGCGCCGCGCGCAGCCCGTCGCACGCGCTGCTCCGCTTCACGGGTCGGCAGGTCGAGCGTCTCGAGCTCCGCCTCCGCGGCGGCCTTTGCCTCGGCAGCACATTCCCGCGCGCCGTCGAGGATCCGCTGCGCGGCGTCGCCCGGCTCGAACTCGGGATCGGCGTAGACCGAACGGGCGACCTCGAGCAACGCCTCGCGTCGCCGGGCGGATTCCGGGTCGAGCAGGCGAGCAGCCCGGTCGAGGCGGCCTGCGGCGAGGCGGGCGAGGGCCGCAGCCTGATCGGGCGCGAGTCCAGGGGCGCGCGCGCCGATCTCCTCTCGGATCGCGCGCTCGGAGAGCCGCGTGAAGGGAACGAGCTGGCAGCGGGAGCGGATCGTCTCCGGCAGCGGGCCGAGATCGTCCGCGACGAGCACGATCACGGCGTACGGGGGCGGCTCCTCGAGGTCCTTGAGCAGCGCGTCGGCGGCGTCCTCGTTCATCGTCTCGGCCGAGTGCACGAGGTAGACGCGCCGGTCCGCCTCGAACGGGCGCATGTGCAGGTCGCGGCGAAGCGTACGGATGTCGTCGATGCGGATCTGGTCGCCGACGGGCTCGACGACGTAGAGGTCCGGATGGGCACCGCGCTCGACGCGAGTCTGCTCGCCGATCAGCTCCGCGGCGAAGGCGATCGCAGCCGTCCGCTTGCCGACGCCGCGTGGCCCGAAGAACAGGTATGCGTGTGCAGGGCCCTCCGCGACTGCAGCGCGGAGGAGCCGCTTGGCCTCGGCCTGCTCAGGAAAGCTCTCGAAGACGTCCACGAATCTCCTTTGCGATCTCGGCGGCGGCACGGGTGCCGTCCACGGCCATGATCCGGTTCGGGAACATCGCCGCGAGCTCACGGTACGCGCTGTCGACGGCCCTGTGGAAGTCGAGGCTCTCGCGCTCGATTCGATCCGACGCGCGGCTGCGGGCGAGCGCGACTTCGGGGTCGACGAGCACGAGCACGGTGTGGTCGGGTAGCAGGCCGTGCGTGGCGACGAGGTTCAGCTCGAGCACCTTGTCGACGCCGAGGCCGCGGGCGAGGCCCTGGTAGGCGAGGGAGGAGTCGATGTAGCGGTCTGAGATCACGTCCATGCCGGCCTGAAGCGACGGACCGATCACTCGGCTCGCGAGCTCGGCGCGTGCCGCGGCGAACAGGGCCGCCTCCGCCCAGGCGGACATGTCGAGTCCCTCGAGGACGAGCCGCCGGAGCTCCTCGCCGAGTGGAGTCCCGCCCGGCTCTCGGGTCGCGACCACTTCGCGTCCCTCGCTGCGGAAAGCCTCCGCGAGCAGCTCTGCCTGCGTGGTCTTTCCGGACCCGTCCAGTCCTTCGAAGGTGACGAACACCGCGGCCGTACGATACGGCGCGTGCGGGCGGTCGTGACCGGAGGGGCGGGCTTCATCGGCTCGCACGTCGTCGACGCGCTGCTCGCGCGCGGAGACGAGGTGCACGTGCTGGACGACCTTTCGAAGGGCACTCGCGCCAACGTGCCCGCAGGGGCGGAGCTGCACGAGTTGGACATTCGGGGCGAGGCCGGGGCGGTTTTCGACGCGGCCCGGCCGGAGGTGTGCTTCCACCTCGCGGCCCAGGCCGACGTGCGCGTCTCCGTCGAGCGGCCGGACTTCGACGCGGACGTGAACGTCCTCGGGACATTGCACGTGCTCGAGGCAGCGCGGCGGCACGGGACGAAGGTCGTCTTCAGCTCGACCGGCGGCGCGATCTACGGCGAGTGCGACGGGCCCGCGGACGAGGATCATCAACGCAATCCGCTCGCTCCCTACGGCGTGTCGAAGCTCGCGGCGGAGGAGTACATCTCGGCGTACAACCGCCTTTACGGCGCGGCGCATGTCTCGTTGCGCTACGGCAACGTGTACGGGCCGCGCCAGGATCCGCACGGCGAGGCCGGCGTCGTGGCGATCTTCATGAAGCGGTTGGCCGAGGGCGGAACGCCGCGGATCTTCGGCGACGGGACGCAGACGCGCGACTACGTCTACGTCGGCGACGTCGTCGCCGCCACGTTGGCCGCGGCGGGACATCCCGGCGGCGTGCTCAACGTCGGCACCGGGGTCGAGACGTCGGTCCTGGATCTGTACGGGCGGATCGGCCACGCGACCGGGATCGAGCGGGAACCGGAGTTCGCCGAGCCGCGGGCGGGCGAGCTGCAGCGGAGCGTGCTGGACGCCTCGCGTGCCCGGCGCGAGCTCGGCTGGGAGCCGGAGCAGTCGCTCGACGACGGCCTCGCCGCAACGTGGGCCTGGATCTCGTCACGCTAGACACTGTCCAGATCCCGAACCGGACCGCGGCGTGCCGTCCTCGGAACATAGGCGCAACGCAGCGGCGGGCCGAGTCCTATCCAGCCAGCTGTGGAACGAAAGTCACATATTCGTGACACCCATCCCGTCCAAACCGAACTAGGTCGGGACGTGTCACTCGCACCCACGTCCGGGGACAGTCCCCAGACTTGTCCGGCGTTCACGTGTCGCATCGGGACGTGAAGGAGCCCGCCGGCCGGGGACGAAATCGCTCCGGGCGATGGAGCACGCACACGACCTGATCCGGCCCTGGAGGCGCGCGACGATCGCCGTCAGCGCCATCGCTGCGGTGGAGCTCGTCGCGCTGGGCGCCATCGCCATCGTGCTCCTCGGGAACCCGCTCTCGAGACACCTGCGCGAGACAGCGGCGATCGCAAGCACGACCCCTCACCGGACGACTACTGCCGTCCCCGCCAAGAAGGCGACGCTCGCCCGCGGCGAGACCTCCGTGATGGTCCTGAACGGCGGCGGACGCGCGGGAGCCGCACACGCCGCCGCCGACCGGGTCAGCTCGCACGGCTACTTGCTCGGACAGATCGGCAACGCCGCGGGATACACGCCGCGGACGTTGATCATGTACCGCCCCGGCTACGCAGCCGAGGGCGTGCGACTCGGGCGTGACCTTCGCGTCCGCGTGGTGCGCCCCCTGGACGGGATGCGGCCCTCGCAGCTCATGGGCGCGCATCTAGTCCTCATTTTGGGCAAGTAGATGGATCCACCAGGCAGCGCGCCTGGTCGAGGGGTCCGCCCTTCACGCTCGCCGGCCCATAGCGGTCGAGCGTGTACGACTGATTCAGGTCGCGGTAGGCGTCGCGAGGCCGCCGCAGGTATCTGAGCTCGAAGACGCCGAGCTCGTACCAGGTCTCAGCGTTCTTCGGCTCGAGGTCACGCGCCTGTCGATAGAGCTGCAAAGCCCTCAACCTCGGCTCCATCGCCGCCCGATACAACAGCGGATCGATCGAAAGAGGATTGAACGCGTGGGCAGACTTGAAGTCCGTCAACGCTCGCGTGCGGTGGCGGGTGGTCAGGGCGTCGAGGCCAGCGTTGACCCGGTTGTCCGCCAACCAGGGCGACGCGAGCGAATAAAGCGCCGTGATGGCGCAGACGGCGACGGCGGAGGATGTGATCCAGCTCCGCCGTGGGAGCTCGTTCGAGGGCTGGGTCACCAGCGCACCCACGGTCAGGAAGAGCGGTCCCTGCACCGCAACGTAGTCCCAGTCGATGTCCCCGAGCGTGTGGAGGATGCAGATCACGACGCCGAGCCCGAGCGCCGTCACCGCTCCGGTCCGCTCGCGGCGGACGATCGCCCACAGCGCCGCGCCGACGAACAACCCGACGAGGAGCAGCCCGATGATCCCGGTCTCGCTCAGATCCTGGATCACCGCCGAGTGCGGCTCCGTCACCGCCAGCGACGTGCGGCGCTCGATGCGATCCGTCAGCCCGAACGTTCCCGCGCCCGTTCCCTTCAACGGATGGTCGACGAATGCGTTCCACCCTTCTTGCCACCAGCGCCAGCGGTTGCTCGAGCTCGCACTCACGATGCGTCCTGGCACGTTCGCGACCTGCGCGCTCGCCGGATTGTTGAACTCGTGCCAGCGGTCACGCACAAAGTCTCCGGGCCCGCCCGCGCGCACCACCGAAACCACGACCGCCACGACGACCAGCGCACCGAACCCCGCGGCGACCGCACGCACAAGCCGAGGATCGACGGCGCGCGTGACCACGAACCGAAGCACGAGATAGACCGCGACCGCACCTACAACAAGCGCCGCGCCGAACACCAACCCATCCTGCACGCGCGCATCGTGCGGCTGACCGTCCGAGCTGATGCCTGGAAGGAGCAGCGCAATCCCCGCGACCACGCCGCCGGCGATCCAGGCCACCGCGAGCGGACCAATCGCGTCGAGCCGATCGCGATCGAGCGCGAGCCACGCGATCGCCGCGAGGATCGTCAGCACGATCCCGACACGCGAATACGTCAGCACCGCAACGACGAGCGCCGCGTACAAGAGCAGCGCGCCCGCGAGCCGTGCGCGCCGAATCGCCCACAACCCGAGCGGCACGGACGCAGCTGCGAGCAGCGCCAACTCGTTCCAGTACCCGACGGGATAACGCAGGCGCGCGAGCCGTCCGTAATCCGAGTAGAGCCCCGGCACGACCTTCGCCGCCAGCGCCCACACGAACAACGCACCGAGCAACATCGCCGCCACCGCCGCGAACCGCCGTAAGGGCACACCCACGCCCGACACCAGCGCGCCCACGGCAGCGAACGCAAAATAGACGAGCCCGCGGTTCGTGTAGTCCCACGATCTGCTCGGCTGGATCGACCAGGCGATCGAGAGCCCCTGCCACACAACAAAGGCGGCAAGCGCCGCGAAGAACAGGAGTCCGGCCCCCGAGACCCGAACTGGACGCCAGGCCCAACCGACGGCCGCAACGACGACGGCCGCCGCCCCGATCCAGAAGAGCCGCCCTTGACTCGAGCCGTCTCCAAGGAAGAGCGCCGCGAAGGCCAGTCCGCCGACCGCGGCTCCTCCCACGGCAGGCCGGCGCATTGCGCGCGAAGCTAGCACAGGCCGCATCCGCGGAAGCCTGCCGACCGTTCGAAACCAAGACCTCACGGCCGCCAGCCGCTTACAAACCGCTTACAACTGACTCATGGCAGGCTCACTCACATCCGGCAAGGTGGGCAAGATCGTCGTTAGAGTCCGCCTCTTCAGCCGCAGCACCGGCCCCTGCATACCCACGTTTTTGAAGCCTCTCATCCTGTTCATCGCGACCATGGCTCTCGCCGGCGGCGTTCTTGGGGTCGGCAAGGCCGAAGCGCGCACGTTCAGCACCTGCTCCGACGCGCTGATCCACGACTGGTACGTCGACGGCCGCGTCGACAAGACGTATCCGGTGCACTGCTACCGCGAAGCGCTGAAGGACATTCCGGAGGACCAGCTCATCTACGGGACGCTGCGCGACGATCTCAACCGCGCACTCCAGGCGACGATCCGCAAGCACAACGGCAACGTTGGCCCGAACACGCCTGTGCCGCCTTCAGGCGGTGGCGGCCCGCTCCCGCCTGGCGGCGGCGGCGGGGGAGGAGGCGGCGGCCTCTTCCACTGGCTCGCCGGCAAGCTCGGGCCGAGCACGGCAGACACGATCCCGATCCCGTTGCTCGTACTCGGCGGGCTGGCGCTGGCGCTGATGCTGGCCGCAGCCGTCAGCTTCTTCGCGCGGCGCGTGCAGGCGCGGCGGGCGGCGACCGACCCACCGCCGCCGAGCCACAACTTCTAATCCCACGGCTCCGCCGCGGCACCGCATCGCCGCGACCGAGCCGAGGGGAGAGAGCGGCCTAGGTTCCGAAGCGGGCCCGGGTTCCGAGACCCGAGGCCAGCAGACCGAGGCCGAGCAGGACGAAGAGCGCCAAACCCAGACCCGTGTACGGGAGCTGGGCGAGCACCGGCGGGGACCCGGCCGGCATCTTCGTCTGACCGAACGTCTTGCGGGGCGACCTCTTCGGCGCACCCTCCACCGTCCGGTTGCCTTGCGATGGAACGCCGGCCGTCGAGGCCGGCGTGCGCGCCGTCACCGCCGAGGTTGAAGCGGCGAACGGCGAGGGGCGCCCAAGCGTTCCGACCGGAGCCGGAGTCGAGCCCGGCGACCCTCCAACTGACGGACTTGCATTCACCGGTCCGGTCTGAACCGTCCCGGCCGAACCGGAGGAGGTGTTGCCTCCTGCGACCTGTGCTGCACCGATCGAATCGGCCGCGGAGTTCGTACCGCCGCCGCCGATCGTGATCGGATTGGACGCTGCGGTTCCGCCGGCTCCGGCCGACGAGCCGGCCGTGACTCCACCGGACTGCGCAGCGAGGGACGAACGCGCGACGCTGTTACCGCCGCCGATCTGCACGGCACCGTTCGAAGCGGTCGCATCGTTGCCGCTCCCGGAGACCCCGACCGGGAACGACGCAGCCACTGCCTCGCCGACGATGGAAGCGCCGAGCGCCGGTGCGACCTGGGCCGATCCGGTCTGGGCAACGCCGTTCGACCCTGTGGACGAGTTGCCGCCGCCGACCTGCACGGCGCCGTTCGAGTTGGACGCGGTGTTGCTGCCGCTCCCGCCAACGGTGACGGGAACGCTTGCGGTTGCCGACCCATTCGACGTGCCGGCAGACGCAGACGGTGACGAGCTGACCGGGCTGGACTGCACGCTGCCCGTGGATCCGCTCGCCGTGTTGCCGCCGCCCGCTTGCACCGACCCCACGGAATTGGTGGCCGTGTTGTCGCCGGTGCCGGTGATCGACGTCGGCGCCGAGACAGCAGCACTCGTGCCGGACTGGCTCGTTCCGGCGGACGGCGTCACCGACGTGTTCCCGACCTGCACGGCTCCGATGGAACCGCTCGAGTTGTTGTCGGCGAGTGCCGTTTGCGCAGTACCGAGCGTGAGCGCCACGACCGTGGCGGCCACGAGTAAGCACTTGGCTCTCATGTCTCCTTCTTTCGTTTGACTTGACGCCGGGTGACCCGCCCGGCGCTCTTCTTCTAGCCGCGTTGCAATTGGGCAAAACGGAATTCGCAAGAGATCACTCGTTCGAGTGATTCGCGACTGACGAGCGCAAGCACTTCGCACCGAGCCGGTCATCTCTACCGGCGCGGTAAAAAAGGCTACGCCCGACCGTGGGTCATCCGGACGTGCGAAGAAAGAGACCAAGACGCACGACCTGATCGGCGGGCGTAGCCTCCAACACAGTGACCGAGACTGCGCCCGGTCGCAAGCGTTACTTCGCATACGAGACGGTCAGGACGTACGTGGTCTTCTTGCCGTCGCCGCCAACACGCACTGCTGCTCTTCCCGCGGCAACGACGGTTGTGAGGCGCAGCGGGCTCGTGCCCGTGACATGCGAAGAGCCCACGGAAAGCGTCAGCCGCTTCGCGCCGGTGAACTGCAGCACGGCCGTCAGGAGGCCGTCGCCGACATCCAACGGGTACGAGCGCTCACGCCGGGTCCCCGCGCCGAAGGTCCCGTTGAACACCGCCCGCGCGCTCGTCGCCGGGCTCAGCAGGCCGAGCGTGCGGCCCGCGTCGATGCGGCCGTACTGGACGACGCCCGGCAGCGGACGAACCGCGCTGATGAGCGCCTGCTCCATCTGCTGCGGCGTCGCCGACGGCTGCGCGCTCAGCTCGAGCGCGATCAAGCCGCTGACGAGCGGCGCCGCGGACGACGTCCCGCAGAAGTTGCCGTAGCCACCGCTGAGCACCGGTGCGACGTTGCAACCCGGGGCCGCGACGCTCACCCACGAGCCGAAGTTCGACCACGAATAGCGCTGGTCGGCAACGGTCGTCGCCGCGACGCTCACGGCGCGCGGATCTGCAGCCGGATAGAACTGCGTCGTCGTGCCGGAATTGCCCGCGGCCGCGACGACGATCGCGCCCTTGCCGGTCGCGTAGCCGATCGCGCTCGTCAGTTCGGCGCTCGCGCCGGGACCGCCAAGGCTCAGGTTGATCACCTTCGCGCCGTGGTCGGTCGCCCAGACGATGCCGGCGGCGATCAGCGTGTCGTCGCCGCTTCCGCTCGCGTCGAGCACCTTCACCGGCATGATCGAGCAGCGCCAGCAGATGCCTGCGCCCCCGACTCGGTTGCCGGCGCGCGCGGCGATGACGCCGGCCACGGCCGTTCCGTGCCCGTGGTCGTCCAGCGGATTCGCGTCCGAGTTGACGAAGTCGTAGCCGGGGACGAGCGCTCCGCGCAGATCCTGGTGCCGGCCGTCGACGCCGGTGTCGATGACCGCGACGACGACGCGGCTCGAGCCCTGCGTGACGTCCCACGCGGCCGGAAATCCCGCCACGCGCAGGCCGGTCTGCTGCGGCCAGGCGCTGTCGTCCGGCGTGACGTCGAGCGCCTCCGAGATGATCTCCTCGGCCGCGCTCTTCACGGCCGTTCGCGAGCGGAGGGACGAGAGGACGTCCACCCGCTGCGAGGGCTCGACGCCGACGAGGTAGGCGTTCAGCTTCGGGATCGCGCGCACGAGCGTCCCACCCGCCTGCTCGATCGTGCGGACTGCGGCGTCCCGCGGCGTTCCCCGGCGGAACATGACCGCGACCCGCTGCGGGTCGTAGCGCGGCTCGGTCGACGAAAGCGGGACCGAGTCCGGCCCCGATTCAGAGGGCGCGCCTGCCGTCTCCGAGCGGGATGTAGACGAACCCACGGCAGGCGCGCCCTGCCCTTCGCGGCAACCGATGTCGAGGACCGGATTCACGACGATGCACACGTCGGCGCGGGCGCTGGCCCCGAGGGATAGGGCTAGGGCGACCGTCACCAGCGGCACAAGCCAACCGGTCATCCGTATGGGCCGCATCTGTCGCGGGAGGAGACCGACGCCTTTCCCGCAACTTGCGGCGAATCACTCGTCCGAGGGAGGCGCCACGGGACGTCCCGGAGGGCCGAAATCCGGCTTGGGAAGCGGCCTCGCGGCTACACTTGGGGTTACGTCCGGGGCGGTTTCTATGGTCCAGATCCCGATCGGCGGCGCCTCCTAGAAGACGCACCACCACACCGATCGAGACCCATATCCATAGGTACTAGGCTCGGGAGGGACAGGATGGCGACCGCCAAGGACATAGTCAGTCAGGCACCGGCAGATTCGGTCGAGAACACCGTCGTCGACGAGGCGGCGAGCCTCGCCGTCCGCCGCTACTTCACGATCCCAGGACGCGACCCGTTCGACGAGATCGAGTGGGAGATCCGCGACGCCTTCATCCCGGGCAAGGAGAAGCCGGTTTTCGACCAGAAGGACGTCGAGTTCCCGAAGTTCTGGTCGCAAACTGCGACAAACATCGTCGCGCAGAAGTACTTCCGCGGCCGCATGACCTCGCCGGAGCGCGAGCGGAGCGTCAAGCAGATGATCGGCCGGGTCGTCGACACGATCTCTGGCTGGGGCCGCGCCGACGGCTATTTCGCCACCGACGAGGAGGCCGATACCTTCGAGGCCGAGCTGAAGGCGATCCTCGTCAACCAGCTCGCTTCCTTCAACTCGCCGGTCTGGTTCAACGTCGGGTTCGAAGAGCGCCCGCAATGCTCGGCGTGCTTCATCCTCTCGATCGACGACTCGATGGAGTCGATCCTCGACTGGATCCGGCG
>JBKPTB010000150.1:0-6120 GCA_046735315.1 Actinomycetota bacterium | reverse complement strand
CCATTGGTGCTCGCCCGGCCCACCGCGCCGAGTGCGCCCATGCCGAGCTCGTCGATCTGTTCAGGCGCGAGGGCCTCGACCTTGACGTTCGGCCCGGCGAGCTCGCTCGTCCGCTCGGCGAGCGCCTCCGGGGTGAGCTCGTTCGGCGGCGAGTTGGCGAGATCGCGCGCTGCGTTGACCCAGCCGGCGACCTCTGCGGCGTCCCCGGCCGTCTCCTTCAGCCCACTCGGATCCTGTGTCCAGAGGACGATCCTCTCGACCGCCCGGTCCGGCTGCTCCTCCGTCTTCCAGCGTGCGGGACTGTAGGAGCCGAGCATCGTGCCCTCGACGATCGCCTGCGCTTGCTCGTCCGGCGAGAGCGGAAGCGAGTCGTCGAGCAGCCAGGCGACGGTGCCGCCGACGTCCGCGGTCACGCGCGCGACTGCGGAGGCTGCCGTCCGCATAGTGTCCGCGTCGACCTCTGCCCGTTTCCCGACTCCGGCGACCACCACGCGTCGGAGCTGTGACTCCCCGTCTCCGTGGACAACGACCGTTTTCCCGAGCTCGCCCTTCAGCTCGCCGCCGGCTGCGAGGCGGCGCAGCCGCGCCACGACTCGCTCGTCGAGCTGCGCGCCGTTCGAGGGAACCTCGGAGTCGTCGGTGGAGAAGGGAACGGCGACCGTGTCGGGCTCGGTCTCGCCGGGAGGGCTGACCTCGATCGTGACGGCGTCCATCGGGGGGCGATCGTATCCGTCCAGCAGGGTTTTACGGTGCCTTTACGAATTTCGCCTAACTGCGCTCAACTTTGAGCGTCGCATGCCGATGATGAACTCCGAGATGAGCGCAACGGTCCTGCGGCCCGCCGTCCCATCACGCTTCCGGCGTGGGCACACACGCCCCACGGTCGAGGCCCTGCTCGAGCAGATCTCGGACCTCACCCGCGAGCGGCAACGACTCCGCGACCTCGGCGCGACGAGTGCCAGCCTCGAGCGGAACCGGGTCAAGCTCGCGCGCAAGCAGTGGGAGCTCTCACACGCCCTGATCGAGCGTTACCTGCCGCACTCACACGCCGCCTAGCGACCGCTCGCCACCACTAGTCTGACCCGCGTGCGGACGGAGATCGACCGGCGGGCGATGGCGCTGCTTTCGAGCGGTCATCTCGCGACCGACTTCGCCAACGGCGCACTGCCGGCGTTGCTCCCGTTCCTCAAGGAGCGATTCTCGCTCTCCTATACCGCCGTGGGCGGGGTGGTGCTTGCCTCGCAGGCGTCGTCGTCTTTGATCCAGCCCCTCTTCGGGCTCTGGTCGGACCGACGTGGGGCGATGTGGCTGCTGCCCTTCGGCGTCGCGCTCGCCGGCGTCGGCATCGCCCTGGCCGCCGACGCTCCGAGCTACTGGCTTGTCTTGCTGCTCGTGCTCGCGTCGGGCATCGGCGTGGCTGCGTTCCACCCGGAGGGCTCGAAGTTCGCCGCCTTCGTCAGCGGCCGGAGGCGTGCGAGTGGCATGGCCTGGTTCTCGATCGGCGGCAATCTCGGCTACGCGCTGGGGCCGCTCGCGGCGACCGCCGTCGTCGCGGGGCTCGGTCTCCGCGGCGGACTGGTGCTCGCGCTGCCGTGTATCGCAGTCGCTCTGGCGATCCTCGCGGCGACGCCTTACCTTCGCCGGTTCGCGCCGCAGCCCACGGTTGCGCGCGTGCGCCGAGGCCAAGATGACCGGGATGCGATGAAGCGCCTGCTGGGAGTGATCGCGCTGCGGAGCGTCGCGTGGTTCGCCTTGATCACATTCGTCCCGCTCTGGGAGGTCTCGCTCGGACACTCGAAGTCGCACGGGAACCATCTCCTGTCACTCATGCTCTTCTCGGGCGGGGTGGGGACGCTCTTCCTCGGTCCGCTCGCAGATCGTCTCGGCCGCAAGCCCGTGCTGCTCGGGAGCGTCGTCGCAACGGGTCCGCTCGTTCTCCTCTTCGTGCTGGTCGGTGGTATTCCGGGCGCCGTCGCACTCGCGTTGGTCGGCGCGTGCGTCGTCGGCACGTTCGGCGTAACGATGGTCATGGGGCAGGAGTACATGCCGAACCACGTCGGGACCGCCTCTGGTCTCGTGATCGGGCTCTCGGTGGGGCTCGGCGGCGTCGCCGCCGTCCTGCTCGGCCGGCTTGCGGACGCGACGAGCCTGCGCACGGCGCTGCTCGTCGCCGCGGCTGCACCTTTCGTCGCGATTGCACTTGCGGCGAAGCTTCCGCCGCGGCGCGTGCAGGAAAAGCTGGAGCCCGTGGCTGAGATAGGCTTGCTGCCGTGACCGTGAAGGAATTCTTCGACAGTCTCGAAGGTCGCGCCGACGCTTCCAAGACGGCCGGCATGACCAACTCCTACCTCTTCGACATCGAAGGCGCCGGCAAGTGGACGGTGTCGGTCGACGACGGGAAGGTGAGCGTGACCGAGGGCGGGGAGGACGCCGACGCGATCATCACCGCATCAGAGGAGACGTTCGAGAAGATCGTCAGCGGCGAGCAGAACCCGACGAGCGCCTATATGACGGGCAAGCTCAAGGTCAAGGGCGACATGGGCGCCGCGATGAAGCTCCAGAAGCTCTTCTAGACGGGTCCTCCTCGTTTCCATCCGGTCTCCGCGGTTGAATACGGCGCATGACCTGGTACACGTTCTTCAAGTCGATTCACGTCGTGACCGCCGTCATCTGGATCGGCGGTGCGACCGTCGTTCAGGCATACGCCTTCCGGATCCTGCGGACCGGTGACGGCAAGCGTCAGGCGGACTTCGCCAAGGACACCGAGATCGTCGGCATGCGCGTCTTCACGCCCGCTTCCGCGCTCCTCTTTCTCGCCGCGATCGGGCTGATGGTCAACGGGAACTGGTCGTGGGGCCAGAACTGGACCGTGCTCGGGCTCATCGCCTTCGCGCTCTCGTTCGTCATCGGCGCTGGCTTCCTCGGCCCCGAAAGTGGCCGCATCGCCGCGGTGATCGAGAAGGAAGGCCCGAACTCGGCGGAGGTCCAGGCTCGCATCCGACGGATCCTCATGGTCTCCCGCGCCGAGCTGGTCGTCCTGCTGGTCGTGATCGTGAACATGGTGGTCAAGCCCACGGGCCAGGCCGGCTGGTTCTGGGGGATTCTGGCCGTGATGGCCGTCGGCGTCGTCGCTGTCCTCGTCGTGCATTTCCGCAGCGAACAGAAGGTTCCGGCGTCGGCGACGACCCAGTAGTCACTCCTCCAGCTCGACGAGCACGGCGCCGCCCGCAACGCGGTCGCCCTCGGCCACATGCACGGCCCGGACGACCGCGTCGTAGGGCGATGCCAGCGGCGTCTCCATCTTCATCGCCTCCAGCACCACGAGCGGCTGGCGCGCGCGGACGGAATCCCCTGCGCCGACGAGCAGGCGGATCACGGTGCCGGGCATGGGCGCTTTCACGACGCTCTGCTCGCCGGAGGGGCCACGGTGGTCGCCGGCAAGGGCGTCGACGTCCGGCGGTGCCGCCGGCGCAGGGGGCGGGAGATTGAGCCTGAAGGGAGTGCGCCAGGGCGCCGCGGCGACAGTCGGCGATGCTGCGGACAAGGGTGGGTGCTCGGTGAGGAAGGTGGTCGTCGTGTCGCCCGCACGCACGGAGGGGTGCGAGACGAGCCAGCGCAAGAACGGAAGGTTCGTCGTCACGCCGGTTACCTCCGTCTTCTGTAGCGCGTCGCGCAGGCGATTCAAGGCCTCGTCGCGCGTCGTCCCGTGCGCGATCAGCTTGGCGACCATCGGGTCGTACCCGATGCCTATCTCGTCGCCTTCCTCGATCCCCGCGTCGACGCGGATCCCCTCCGGCAGGTGCAGGCGGTCGACCCGGCCGGTCTGCGGAAAGAATGTTCGCGGATCCTCGGCGTAGAGACGAACCTCGATCGCGTGGCCCTCCGGGTGGAACCAGTCCCTGTCCGTGAGGTCCTGTCCGTCCGCGACGCGCAATTGCTCTCCGACGAGATCGACACCCCACACGAGCTCTGTCACCGGATGCTCGACCTGAATTCGTCCGTTCAGCTCGAGAAACCAGAAGTCACGGCCTTTGACCATGAACTCCGCCGTCCCTGCATTCTCGTAGCCGATCGCTCGCGCGAAGGCGATCGCCGCAGCGTCGAGGTCGGCGCGCAGCGTCTCGTCGACTGCCGGTGAGGGTGTCTCCTCCAGCACCTTCTGGTGGCGGCGTTGCACGGAGCAGTCGCGTTCGCCGAGCGTTCGGACGTTCCCGGACGAGTCCGCGATCAGCTGGATCTCGATGTGCCGGGGTCGCTCGACGTAACGCTCGAAGAAGACGCGATCGTCTCCGAAGGCTGCCTTCGCCTCGCGGCGCGCCGCCTGGACCGCGTCGTCGAGCTCCGCTTCACGTCGTACAACTCGCATGCCGCGACCGCCACCGCCCGCAGCAGCCTTGACGACGAGTGGAAGGCCGACCTCCTCGGGATCGCCGGTGGGAACGACCGGCACGCCCGCCGTATTGGCGATGCGCTTGGCTTCCAGCTTGTCGCCGCCCGCGCGCAGCGCCTCGGGTGGTGGACCGATCCAGAGCAGCTCCGCCGCACCTACTGCCTCGGCGAAATCCGGGCTCTCCGCCAGAAAGCCGTACCCCGGATGAATCGCGTCTGCGCCCGTCTGCTTCGCGGCGCGGATGTGTTCCTCGGAGAAGAGGTAGCTCGCGACCCCCACCGTCTCGTCGGCGGAACGCGCGTGCAGCGAGCCTGCGTCGTCGGGTGCGACGACGGCAACGGTGGCAATGCCGAGCTCGCGACACGTTCGAAAGATGCGCAAGGCGATCTCGCCGCGGTTCGCGACGAGCAGCTTTCGGATCACGCCTTCTTGCCCGGGTTGAGGAGGTTCTGCGGATCGAACGCACGCTTGACCGCACCGTGCAACTCGAAGGCGCGAGGCCCGAGTTGCCGCTCGAGCCAGTTGCGTTTGACGAACCCGACCCCGTGCTCACCGGAGATCGTCCCGCCGAGGCGCAGCGCCAGCTCGAACAAGGCCTCGGAGAGCTGCGGAGCGAGCGAGAGCTCTCGCTCGTTGCCGGCCGCGAGGAGGAAGGTCGTGTGCAGGTTGCCATCGCCGGCGTGGCCCCATGAGCATGCGGGCACACCCAGCCGTCTCCCGACCTCGAGCGACTCCTCAATCGCCTCGCCGAGTCGGTCGAGCGGCACGGCGATGTCCTCACTTGCCTTCCCACCACGCTGCGCATCCACGACCAGCGCGAGGCCGTCGCGCCACTGCCAGAGCGCGCGGATCTCTTGCGGCGTCTCAGGTGCATAGAGGGCTTGCGCGTCCTCTGCAAAGACCTCGACCAGGTCGGAACGGATCCGCTGCGCCTCCTCGACCGAGCCGTCGGCTTCGGTGAGCACGGCGAACGCGCCGGCCGGTACCTCGCCGGGAAAGCTTGCGCCCGCGTAGCGCATCGCTTCCGCGTCGATGTACTCCACCGCCGCGGCGGGAAGCCCGCTCCCGACGACGCGCTCGATTGCGCCGACGCCCCCGCGCACGCCGTCGAAGAAGCCGACCACTGGCCAGGCAGCCTCCGGCGCGGGCGTGAGCCGGAGCCAAACGGAAGTGATCACACCGAGCGTTCCCTCCGAGCCGATCAACAAATGCTTGAGGTCGTAGCCCGCGACGTCCTTCCGCAACGGTCCGCCGAGTCGGACGACCTCGCCCGGCGGGACGACAACCTCGAGCCCTGTGACCCACGAGCCCGTGACGCCGTACTTGAAAGCGTGTGGGCCGCCTGCGTTGGTGGCGACGTTGCCGCCGATCTGCGACTGCTCTGCTGCGCCGGGATCCGGAGCGAAGAGCAGACCCCCCTCACGTGCGATCCGTCTGAGCTCCGCGGTACGCAGCCCCCCTTCGACCTCGATCCGCCAGACGAGCGGATCGAACGACCGCACGCGGTCAACGCGCTCGAGCGAGAGCACCACACCTCCGTCGAGCGGCACGGCACCGCCTGCGTAGCCGGTTCCTCCGCCCCGCGGGACGATCGGAACGCCGTGTGAGTAACACCAGGCGACGACCTCCGCGACGTCGTCCGCCGTGCGCGGCAGCGCGACGGCGTCGGCGCGACCGCCGAGGCCGCGCGCCTCGGTCTGGTCCGTGAGATACGCCGCGGTCGGAGTCGC
>JBKPTB010000149.1:0-5800 GCA_046735315.1 Actinomycetota bacterium | reverse complement strand
GGTCAATCGCCGGGCTGGTTAGGCGTGAGCGAGCTCAGGAACAACGCCAAGCTGCTCCATCATCCCGAACGTGTCCCAGTTCGTGTACTCCTCGATGACCTTGCCGTTCACAAGGCGGGAGAGAGTGAGTCCCGAGACCTTTACCTGCTTACCGGTGGGGGCGATGCCCATCAGTTCACCGTCGTGCTTGCCACGACCTGTCCAACGGGTCGCGACCTTGTCGCCCTCGGCGATCTGCTCGTCGACGGTGATCCGGGCATCCGAGTAGGCCTCGCGATAGGTCGAGACGTTTTCCTTGAAACCGTCGGGGCCACGCAGTGGCTCGGGGACGGACGGGTCATACCCGATGTACTTGCGGTCGACGAGCTCATCGATCACACGCAAGTCCCCCTTCCACGGTTCCTCAATGAGGCGGCGGACAATCGCTTTGTTCTGTTCCGAGGACATACTTCTCCTTTCCTCGGCGCTGGTGCCCCCGCGGCGACGCTGCGCCCCGAGGGCTGGGACCGAAGCTGCTCGGAAGAGGGCTCCGGGACATGAGGAGTGAGGCGCGGCGCTCGCGTTCACGCTTCGGGCGTCGAAAACTAACTTCTCGCTGCCGGAACCTACGCTACAGGCGATTAGCGCCTGTGCGGGCAATACGTGCCTACCGTCGAGATGTAGATCGCAAAGTGCGATTTTTTTCGCACGGGCCGAGGCGTGTGCGCGCCGAAAACTGGTGAAGCGTGTCAAACCGACGTTCACTCAGGCTGCGGCTCTGTAGTACTCATGCACGACGCCGCCAAGACGATCGCGGCGGACGACGTCGCGGTCGGGCGGTTGGTTGACCCGGACAGGTTCGGGAGGCTGAAGAGCGAGCAGTTCAGCCGAGAGTTACATAAGCCGCCAACCACTCCCGTGTCCGCGCTCGACCGTCGAAACGGAGTTTTGACACCCTTCAGGCCCCTCTCGCCGGCCGAACGCAGCTTCGTCGACACACTCACGACCTGCCGTGCGAAACAAGCCGACTACGCAGCCGCCTGTGTCGGAGCAGCACCGAAGCGCCGCAACGCGCCGTCTCACTCGGCTGATTGAAACCGCTGCGCTCTAGATGTGTTCGACCGCGTAGAGCTGCCACCCACCGGGCAGCCCCTTGAACTCGGCTGTGCCGCGATCGGCGAAGGCGATTTCCGATCCAGCCACGAGATCCTTGACGGTGCTCGACACGAGGATCTCGCCCGGCCCCGCCTGAGCGGCGACGCGCGCCCCGATGTGCACGGCTACACCGCCGATCTTTTCGCCAACGATCTCGCACTCGCCCGTGTGCAGGCCCGCGCGTACCTCGAGCCCGAGCTCATGGACTGAATCGCTAATCGCGCAAGCGCACCGAATCGCCCGCGCAGGGCCGTCGAAGCTTGCGAAGAAGCCGTCGCCTGCTGTGTCGAGTTCGCGCCCGCGGAACCGATCAAGCTGGCGACGGATCACCACATGGTGCGAGGAGAGAAGCTCCGCCCAGCGGTGGTCGCCGAGGTCGGTCGCCTTAGCGGTCGAGCCGACGATGTCCGTGAAGAGGACGGTACTCAGCACCGTCTCCGGCTCGGCCTCCCCCCACGCACCGGAGAGGAAGCGCTCCGTCTCCGTTGGGACCGCCTCGACGAGCCAGACGGATTGATCGCCGTCGGCGATCTCGACCCGTTTTGCCTGGGGGATCCGCTCCGACATGTACTCGGCGTGGCCGCGGTTGTTGGGCCCATGCAGGATCAAGGTCGGGACGCGAACCGCCGGGAGCACGTCGCGCACGTCCACGTCCATCGCCATTCGATGAACCGTCAATGCAGCGCCGGGGCTGGCGCCGTAGCGCATCATGTTCACGAACCAATTCCGGAAACTCTGGTCGTCGGCCGCGGACGGGTAGCTCCGGGAGAGGACCTTGTCGAAGTACTCGCGGTTCCCCCAGCCCGCCTCGAGCTCCGCGAGATCTCGACGCCATTCATGTTCCGTCCTTCCCCACGGGTAGTCCTCGCTCCACACGGCCTTCGCATACGGATTGAACAGAACGAGCGCGGCGATTCGTTCCGGATAGGTCGCTGCATAGAGCAGCGCCATCGGTGCCGCCTCGAACGTCGCGAGCAGTCCAGCTCGCTCGATTCCGGCAGCGTTCATCACCGCGCGCACGTCGTCCATGCGCGTCTCGAGCGTCGGAACGCCGCGCGGGCGATCTGAGAGTCCCGTCCCGCGCCGGTCGAACCGCACCATCCTCGCGAACGACGAGATTCGCTCGTAAAAACGGCGGATGATCGGGTGCTCCCACGCGTAAGCGAGGTTGGACACGAACCCGGTGACGAACACGAGATCGTGCGGACCGTCTCCCACGGTCTGGTACGCAATCGCGACCTCTCCACTGCGCGCATAACAGACGTCCGAACAGTCCACGGTCTATTTAGTTTGACAGTGCCTGGCCGCGCGACAAGCCCGATCGAGGCCATCGGGGAACGGCCCATCAGGACTGCGCCTGCACCGCAGACACCCTACGGCCGCAGCCGACCTCGAGCACGCGTTTCCCGTCGAGCGGAACGAGCGCGGCGATCGCCGCCGTCTCGACCCCCTCGTCGTCGCGCCGCTGCATTCGCTAGGGACCCGGTTCGTAGGCCTTGACGGTGGTGCCGCGGGCGCCGAACTTCTGTTCCTTGCGACGCGTGTCTTCGAACTTGGAGCGGGCATAGGTGTCGACCAGCTGGCCGGTTTCGATCCGCTCGAAGCCGTGACGCTCTAGGAACTTCGCGTATGCTGCTTCCAGCAGCGCCCCGGCAATTCAGCCGGTCCAGAGGTCGATGTTGCGGCGGCCCTCGGCGCTGACCGGGTTCTGGATCGTGACGTCGGCGATCTGGATCCGCCCGCCGGGGTGAGCACGCGGAAGATCTCGGCGAAGACGGCGTTCTTGTCCGGGATCAGGTCGATGACGCCGTTCGAGATCACGACGTGGAAGCTCGCGTCCGGGAAGGGCAGCTGCTCCGCCTCGCCCTCGACGAACTCCACGGTGGCCGCGCCCATCTCCGCGGCAGCCGTGCGCACCTTCGCCAACATCTCAGGGGTCATGTCGATCCCGGTGACGTGGCCCGTGTTCGCCGACCATCTGCGCGGCGATGAGCGAGTCGGGCCGGCGCCGGAGCCGAGGTCGAGCACCCGCTCACCCGGCGCGATCCGGCCGAGTTGCCACGGGCTCGCAACCCCGGCGAACGAGCCGACTGCCGTCTCGGGAACATTCGCGAGCTCGGCCGGGTAGCCGAGGTCCTCGGCCCATGGCCGGCGTCGGGAAGATGAAGTCCTTCTCCGGCTCCTGCGAGACGGACGCGTACGTCTTCTTGATCTCGCTCTTCAGGACTTGAACGTCGATCTCGAGTTCGACGGCCGTCACGCCTCCTTGGTGGAATTGTTCACTTGTAGGGGACGGACGCGGGCCGAAGCGCGCGCCGCGATTGCCAGTGTGTCGCGGCGACGAGTAGGCCGCTCGCGCCGGTGAGCACGGCGACGATCAGGATCGCGGTTTGCGACGAGGTGAGGTCGGCGCCGATCCCGGCGATCAGGGCGCCGAGGACGAAACCGAAGTCGCGCCAGAAGCGGTACACGCCGACGACGCGTGCCCGATCGCGCGGCTGGCTCGCGTCGGAGACGGCGGCGATCAGCGTCGGGTAGACCATCGCCGTGCCGGCGCCAAGCAGCAGCGCGGCGGCCAGCGAGGGCGCGAAGGCGCCGTCGCCCGCGACGAGCAGCCCGAGGGCGGCCGCCTGCACGAGCATCCCGGCCGTGATCAGCGGCTTTCTGCCCGTGTGGTCGGAGAGCCAGCCGGTGAGGAGCTGGCCCGCGCCCCAGACGACCGGGTAGGCCGCGGCGACGAGGGCGATCTCACGGACGCTGGCGCCGTGCGCTGCCAGGTAGAGCGGCGCGAGGCCCCAGGCGAGTGCGTCGTTGAGGTTGTTGACCAGCCCGGCCTGGCTGCAGGAGCGCAGGATCGGGTCGCGCAGGCTCGCTTGCCCGAACGCGGCGCCGAGACTCCCCTGCGCGGACCGATCAGCGCCGTATGCCTGTTGTTCGAGCGCGACCTGCGCTCGCGTGTCGCGCACCGCGAACACGCTGACAAGCAGACCAACGGTGACGATGAGCGCCGCGCTGACCCAGACGACCGTCAGCGGCGCGTAGCTTGCGGCGAGGGCGCCGGTCAGGAAGGCGGTGGCGGCCACGCCCAGGTAGCCGGCCGATTCGTTCAGCCCGAGCGCGAGCCCTCGCCGCCGCGGTCCGGCCAGGTCGATCTTCATCACCACCGTCATCGACCAGGCGAATCCCTGGTTGACGCCGAGCAGCAGGTTGGCGGCGACGATGAACCACCACGAGGGCGCGAGCCCGATCAGCACAGGCACCGGCAGCGCCACCAACCAGCCGATCACGAGAAGCCGCTTGCGCCCGAGCCGCTCCGCCAGCCCGCCGGCAGCCAGGTTCGTGACCGCCTTGGCGGCGCCGAAAGCGACCACGAAAGCGAGGATCGCCGAGGTGGAACTGAGAGCGAAGTCCTGCTTGCCGACGAGCGGCAGCACGCTCCGCTCGAGACCGACCATGCCGCCGACGAGGCCGTTCAACGCGACGAGCAGCGCGAACTGCCGCGCATTGGCGCGGAGGCCGAGCTCGACGGGGCCGGTCACGCGACCGCGCCCACCGAGCCGGCCCGGTTGGCGGCGACGTTCCGCTTCTGCTCCGCGGGCGGCGGCGGCATCTCGGCGAGCAGCGAGTCCGCGAAGACGTCCGCATCGGCGAGTGCGAGCAGAGAGTTGTGGGCGCGCTCGAAGCCGATCGAGGAGACGGGGTTGCCGGAGAGGCCGCGGCCGCAGACCGAGCCCGCGTAGTGGCTCGGGTAAAGAACAACATGGTCGGGCAGCTCGAGCAGCCGCTTGAGGCTTGTGTGCAGCAGGAGTGCCTGGCCGCGCGCGTCGCCGGCGACGTGCAGGTCGGGTCGGCCGACGTCGCCGATCAAGAGCGAGTCGCCGCTGAAGACAAGCCACGGCTCCTCTGCCCCACGCCGCCGATCGGCGATCGTGTATGCGTGATGCGCGGGCGCGTGCCCCGGCGTCGCGATCGCGGTAACGAGCGTGTTCCCGAGCTCGACCACATCGCCGTCGGCCAATGCAACGTGCTCGAACTCGACTCCGGCACCGGCCGGCAGGTAAGCGGTCGCGCCCGAGCGCGCGACGAGCTCGGGCAGGCCGGACACGTGGTCCGCTTGCACGTGCGTCTCGAAGACCGCCACGATCGGCGCGCCCAGCGCGGTCGCGTTGGCAAGGTAGCCGTCGACGAGCTCGGCGTGCGGGTCGACGACCGCGAGCTTGGCGTGCGTCCCGCAACCGAACAGGTAGCTGGCGCAAGACGTTGCGTCGTTTAGAAACGGGCGTAGCAGCATCCGGGGTTTCCTCCTCCTCAGCTCGTTTCGACCGGCAGGCCCGCCCGCCGCCACTCGGGAAAGCCGACGTCCAGGCGGCGCGCCTTCAGCCCGCGCCCCTGGAGCAGGCGAACGGCGTCGTCGGCATAGACGCAGTAGGGACCTCGGCAGTAAGCGACGATCTGTCGGCGGCGCGACAGCTTGGGAGCAAGCGAATCGAGTGCCGGGAGCGGCGCCGATCGCGCGCCTGGAATATGCCCGGCCCGGTACTCGGGCTCCGGCCGCACGTCGAGCACGACGACGTCGCCCCGCGCCAGCCGCTGGTGAAGATCTGCGGCGGAAAGCTGCTCGACCCCGTCCCGCTCGCCCAGATACTCGTCCGCCAACTGATTCACC
>JBKPTB010000148.1:0-25406 GCA_046735315.1 Actinomycetota bacterium | reverse complement strand
GCAGGCACGCTCGTCGCCGGGGCGCAGTTCCTCAAGGACCACGGAGCGAAGAAGGTCTATGCCTGTGCGACGCACGGGATCTTCTCGCCGCCCGCGATCGAGCGGATCGAGGAGAGCCCGCTCGACAAGGTCGTCGTGACGGACACCGTCCCGATCGATCCGTTGCACAAGCCCGAGCGGGTCACCGTGCTGACGGTCGCCGACATCCTCGCCGAGACGATCCACAACGTCTTCGCCGACGACTCGGTGTCGGCCATCTTCGGCGACATGAACGCCTTGTTCTGACGATCGCGCGCGGCGGCGAGCAGTTCCGTCTGATCTGAGACGGCGTTTCCGAAATCCGACCCTCGGTTACGACTCGCTCATGAGACGAGGGCGCGGAGTCAGCTTGTTGAGCCTGGTGTACGTCGGGGTGGGCGTCGCGATCGCCGCTTCCCACCACTACTTCCAGCACGTTCACGGCTGGCGCGGTGTCCTGTCGGCGATCTTCGCGATCTTCCTCTGGCCGTTGATCCTGCTCGGGATCGACCTGCACATCAAGAAGTAGCTACCATTCGGCGCCGGAAATGGCCGGGGAGCGAGTAAAGCTGGAGGTCCGAGAGCGCGAACGGCGCGGTTCCGCCGACGCTCGGCGCCTGCGCAAGCAGGGATTCATTCCCGGTGTCCTGTATGGAAAGGGCAAGGAATCCCATGCGATCTACGTGCCGGAGCGCGAGCTACGACGCGTGCTGACGGGCGCCGGCGGCCTGCACGCGATCCTCGACGTCGTCCTCGAGGGACAGTCGGCCACGCACGCGTCGATCCTCAAGGACTACCAGCAGGATCCGATCCGCGGCCACATCTCCCACATCGATCTGCACGAGGTACGGCTCGACCAGCCGATCCAGGCGAGTGTCACGGTGCAGCTCGTGGGTGAGCCGGCGGGCGCCAAGGAGGGCGGTGTGCTTTCGCAGGTGCAGCGCGAGATCAACGTCGAGGCTCTGCCGATGGAGATCCCCGAGCACGTCGATCTCGACGTGAGCGGCATGGCGATCGGTGACACGCTCAGGCTCGCGGATCTGGCGCCGATCGAAGGCGTCACGTACCTCGACAATCCGGAAGAGACCGTGCTCGCGACCGTCACGCTCCCGACTCGGGAAGTCGAGCCTGAGCCCGAGGAGCTGCCCGAAGGCGAGGAGCTGCCCGAGGGCGAGCTGCCCGAGGGCGAGGAAGCGCCCGAAGGCGCCGCCGAGCAGCCTGCGGAAGGCGGCGGCGAAGCCGACGCAGGCCAGTCGGGCCAGTCGGGCGAGTCGGGCGGCACCGAGAACTAGATGCGTCTTCCGTGGCGCCGAGGCGACCGCGCCTCGTCGCTGGACCTTCTGGTCGTCGGTCTGGGCAATCCCGGGCGGGAGTACGCTGCCCATCGCCACAACGTCGGCTGGATGGTGGTCGACGAGCTCGCGCGCCGGCACGAGGCGTCGTGGAAGGGCAGGTTCAACGGCCAGCTCGCCGAGCTTCGCCTCGACGGTCACCGCGTTGCCCTACTCAAGCCGCAGACGTTCATGAACGATTCGGGCCGTTCAGTCGGCGCCGCCGCTCGGTACTTCAAGCTCGAGCCCGACGCGATCCTCGTCGTCCACGACGAGATCGATCTCGAGCGAGGCCGGCTGCAAGCACGGCGCGGCGGCGGGCTGGCGGGCCACAACGGGCTGCGGTCCGTCGCCGCGCATTTGAAGACTCCGGACTTCCTCCGGCTGCGGGTCGGCGTCGGGCGGCCGGGAAGAGGCGACCCCCGGAAGCCCGCGGACTACGTGCTCTCGAACTTCGAGCCCGACGACGATCGCGAGAACCTCGTCTCGAGGGCGGCAGACGCCATCGAGACCCTCGACGCCGAAGGCCTCGAACGCGCACAGGCCCAGTACAACTGACTAGCATGGCCGTCGCCGAACCGCCGGGGTTCGGCCTTTGGCCGTGGACCAGCCGATCCTGCATCCGTTCGTCGACGAGCTCCGAAAGAGCGAGCGCCTGTCGGCCTTCGTTCGCGAGTTTCCCGCGGCTGCCCGGGTGTCGGAACCCGCCCTGCCGCTTCTGCTCGCAGCCCTCCACGAGGAGCTCGGCCGCCCGCTCGTGCTGCTCGCGCCGGAGGACCAGGACGCGCGCGATGCCGCCGAGGGCGCTGCCTGGTTCATTGGTGAGGAGCGCGTCGCGCTGCTCCCGAGCCGTGGTGTCCACTGGGGCTCGGGCCTCGACCCCGCGCCGCACCTCGTAGGGGAGCGCGCCCGGGCGCTCGACGTGCTCGCGACCGGTGGGCTCGTGGCCGCGTCGGCGTCGGCGTTGGTCGAGCCTCTGCCCCCACCGAACGCACGGCCGGCGCCGATTCGCATCGCGCCAGGCGAGGAGATCAGTCTCGAGCTGCTGTCCGAGTCGTTGGCGCTCGCGGGCTATGAACGCGTCGATCGTGCAGACGAGCGCGGGCAGTTCGCAGTTCGCGGTGGACTGGTCGACGTCTTTCCGACCACAGGACGCGAGCCCCTCCGGATCGAGTTCTGGGGGGACGAGATCGAGCAGATGCGCGCGTTCTCGCCCTTCACCCAGCGAGCTCTCCACCCGCTCGAGTCGGCGGTGATCTACCCGGCCGCGGAACGCCGCCTCGACCTCGTCGAGCCGTTGCTGACGGACGAGGACTCCCCGATCCCGATTCCGCGTGATCTCGTGCGGCCGGTTCCGGCCGGGCCGGATCTCGTGTGGATGCCGGACGAAGTGCGCAGCGTGTGGGACGAGGAGGGACTCGAGCCGATCTCGATCCAGCGGGCGGCGCTGCTCGACACGCTGCCGGCGGGGCAGCGCTTCGCCTTCGAGGCGCAGAGGCCCGCGCTCGTTGCGCGCGGGCTCGCCGAGGCGGAGAACGAGCTGAACGCATTCGTGCGCGCCGGGCAGCGTGTCGTCGTCGCGTTCCCGCACCTCGGCGAGGCGCTGCGCCAGCAGAACCTCTTGCGCCGTGCCGACTCGCGGATCTTCGAAGCGGGCGACCACCTTCCTCGAGAACCAGAGCTGCTGTTCGCCGTCACGCCGGCGCGGCGGGGATTCGTCTGGCGCGATCTCGGGCTCGTCCTCCTTCCCGACACGCAGGTCTTCAGGAAGCGGCCACCACGGGAACGACGGGTCGGTGGGCGCGCACTGCAATCGTTCGCCGACCTTCGTACCGGAGACTTCGTCGTCCACGAAGACCACGGCATCGGCAAGCTGCTCGGATTCGAGACCAAGGAAGTCGCCGGGGTCACGCGCGACTACCTTTTCCTCGGCTTCCGCGGGGACGACCGCCTGTACGTACCGCACGAGCAGCTCGGCAAGGTCTCGCGCTACATCGGAGCGGACAGCACGGTTCCCGCCCTGTCGAAGCTCGGCGGCAAGGCGTGGGACAACCTCAAGAATCGTGCGCGCGAATCCGTCCGCGAGCTCGCCGGGGAGTTGCTTGCCCTCTACGCGCAACGTCAGCAGGCACCCGGCGTCGCATACGACCTGCGGCACGAGTACCTCGAGCGCCTCGAGGCGGAGTTTCCCTACCGCGAGACCCCGGACCAGCAGGCGGCGATCGAGGCGGTCAAAGAGGACCTCGAAGCACCGCGGCCGATGGATCGCCTGGTCTGCGGCGACGTTGGTTTCGGGAAAACCGAGGTTGCGATCCGCGCCGCCTTTGCCGTTGCGGTGAACGGCAAGCAGACGCTCATGCTCGCGCCGACGACGATCCTCGCCGAGCAACACTGGCATACCTTCCGGGAGCGGTATCGCGACTTCCCGGTGCGGGTCGAGATGGTCTCCCGGTTTCGCCCGCCTCGCGAGGTGAAGCAGGTCCTCGCCGATTTTCAGGCGGGCAAGGTGGACGTGCTCATCGGCACGCATCGCATCCTCAGCCGCGACGTCATCCCTAACGAGCTCGGGCTCGTCATCCTCGACGAGGAGCAGCGCTTCGGCGTGGCTCAGAAGGAGTTGCTGCGTGCGCTGCGCCTCGAGGTGGACGTCTTGACGCTGAGCGCCACGCCGATCCCCCGAACGCTGCACATGTCGTTATCGGGCCTCCGAGACATCTCGATCATCGAGACCCCGCCCGAAGGGCGACGGCCGATCCGAACCACCGTGGGCGAGTACGACGACGAGCTGGTCAAGCTCGCGCTCGAGCGCGAGGTGGAGCGGGAGGGCCAGGCCTTCTACCTGCACAACCGGGTCGAGACGATCGACGAGGCGGCCGAGAAGCTGCAGCAGATCGCCCCGAACCTCCGCTTCCTCGTCGCACACGGACAGATGCGCGAGCGCGAGCTCGAGGAGAAGATGCACGCGTTCCTGCGCGGCGATGCCGATGTCCTCGTCTCGACGACGATCATCGAATCCGGCCTCGACATCCCTCAGGCGAACACGCTGATCGTCGAGCGTGCCGACCAGCTCGGACTCTCGCAGCTGTACCAGATCCGCGGACGCGTCGGCCGATCCGACCTGACCGCGCACGCGTATCTCTTCTATCCCGACATGTCGGAGCTCACTCCCGAAGCACGCGCACGGCTCGCCACCCTCGCCGACCACACCGAGCTCGGTGCCGGCTTCGCGATCGCGATGAGGGATCTGGAGATCAGAGGCGCAGGGAACCTCCTCGGCGACGAGCAGTCGGGCCACGTGGCGGCGCTGGGCTTCGAGCTGTATGTCGAGCTCCTCGCCGAGGCGGTCGCGGAGCTCTCGGGCGAGCGGCGCGTTGCGGCGAGGCCGGTCCGAGTGGACGCACGCGTTGACGCCTACGTGCCGCCCGAGTACATCGCATCGGAGGCGCTCAAGATCGACCTGCACCGCCGACTTGCGTTGACGGAGTCGGAGGACGAGTTGCGTGAGTTGCAGGCGGTCACGGAGGACCGCTTCGGTCCGCTGCCGGAACCGGTCGAGAACCTGTTCCTGATCCAGGAGGCGAAGCTGAAGCTCGCCCGAGTCGGCGCCGACTACCTCGTCTTCCGCGGCGGCAAGGCGAGCGTCGGGCAGATGGTTCTCGGCTCCGACGAGCTGCGGGACCTCCGCCGCCGTGTCGACACCGCCGTCTACACCACCGCCAACCGCGAGGTCAGCCTGCGCGAGGACGGTTTCCCGCAGGCGCTCCGACTAGTCGATGCTATACTGGCCGCGCGTCAAGCAGCGTGAGGAAACCGCTGCAAATGGCGCTTTTTCCATGAAGCGACTCATTCCTCTCGCGTTTCTTTCGATTGCGCTCGCCGTCGCCGGCTGCGGGGGCACCTCCACGGCGACCCTCGGGTCGGACGACGCGGCCATCGTCGGCTCCCAGGCGATCACGAAGGAGGAGCTGAGCTCGCTCATGGATCGCGCCAAGAAGACCTACGACGTACAGAAGCGTCCGTTCCCCAAGCCCGGCACGGCGGAGTACGAGCAGCTCAAGGGTCAGGCGATCACGTACCTGATCCAGCGTGCCGAGTACGCGCAGGAAGCCGACGCGATGGGGATCAAGATCAGCGACTCCGACGTCGACAAGCGCATCGAGCAGCTCAAGAAGCAGTACTACGCCGGCAGCGAGTCGAAGTACGAGAAGACGCTGAAGCAGCAGGGCCTCACACAGGATCAGGCCAAGGAGGAAGTGCGAGCGTCCTTGATCGCCGAGGCGGTGTTCAAGAAGGTCACGGACAAGGTCAACGTCTCGCAGACGGACATCAAGGCCTACTACGACTCGCACAAGAGCCAGTACGTCCAGCCCCAGAGCCGGGAAGTGCGCCACATCCTCGTCACCAAGAAGGCGCTCGCCGAGACGCTCTGGTCGAAGTTGAAGGCCGGCGCAAGCTTCGCGGCGCTTGCGAAGAAGTATTCCAAGGACCCGGGCTCAGCCTCGAACGGAGGCAAGCTCACGATCTCGAAGGGCCAGACCGTCGCCGAGTTCGACAAGACCGCGTTCGACCTCAAAAAGGGCGAGCTCTCGCCGCCCATCCATACGCAGTACGGCTACCACATCATCCAGGCGCTGTCCGCGGTCAAGCCGGCCCAGACGACGTCTCTCAGCAAGGTCCAGGCTTCGATCAAGCAGCAGCTCGAGCAGCAACAGAAGAACGACCTCATGACGAAATGGGTCGACCAGAAGAAGAAGAGCTACTGCAAGTCGCGCATCAAGTATCAGGTCGGGTACGAGCCCAATCCCGATCCGTGCGCAAGCACGACCACAACGACGACGTCTCAGTAGGTGAGCCTTGCCGAGGCGCTCGTCGACCTCCAGGCGCTGACCGAGCGACTCCGTCGCGACTGTGCCTGGGACCGGGAGCAGACTGAGCGCACGATCGTGCCGCACACGGTCGAGGAGGCCTACGAGGTTGCGGACGCCGCGATCGCCCGCGACGACGCCAAGCTCGCAGACGAGCTCGGCGACCTGCTCTTCCAGGTGTACTTCCTTGCCCTTCTCCTCGCGGAGAAGGGCCAACTGGGCTTGGAGGAGATTGCGCGCGGTGTGCAGGAGAAGCTGGTCAGGCGACACCCGCACGTTTTCGGGAGTAGTTCGCTCGAAACAGCGAGCGCAGTCAGGATGTCGTGGGAGAGCAGCAAGCGCGACCTGGAAGGTCGCGCAGGAATCTTCCACGACGTGCCCGAGTCGCTGCCGGCGCTGCTCTATGCGCGCAAGGTGCAGCGACGCGCAGCTGCAATCGACTTCGAGTACCTGGACACGGCGGGTGCCCTCGCCGATCTCGACGACGAGCTGCGCGAACTGAAAGAGGCACTCGCGGAGACGGGGGAGCGCGCTCCCGAGACGGAGCCCGATCCACATGTGTTCGAGGAGGTCGGCGACGTGCTCTTTGCCGCCGTCAACGTCGCCCGTCGCCTGAACGTCGATCCCGAGCTCGCGTTGCGCGCGATGTCGCGGAGGTTCGTCGAGCGCGTCGAGCGGGCGGAGCGCTACGCCGCTGAGGAGGGCAAGAGCTTCGCCGACCTGGACCTGACGGAGCAGGATCGGTATTTCGACCGCGCCAAGGAGGAATTCCGGTGAGTGGAACCGCGATCGTCCGTGCGCACGCGCGCCAAATTCTGGACTCGCGCGGGAATCCGACAGTCGAGGTCGACGTCCTCCTCGAGTCCGGAGCAGTCGGTCGGGCGGCTGTGCCGTCGGGAGCCTCGACGGGGCAGTTCGAGGCGGTCGAGCTGCGGGACGGCGACGAGCGCAGCTACAGAGGCAAGAGCGTGCTCAAGGCCGTCCGCAACGTCGAGACAGAGATCGCGGCTGCGATCGCCGGCCTCGATGCGAGCGATCAGCGGACGCTCGATACGACGCTGATCGAGCTCGACGGAACGCAGAACAAGTCGCGGCTCGGGGCCAACGCGATCCTGGGCGTTTCGCTTGCCACTGCGAAGGCGGCTGCCGCGAACACCGGAGTCTCACTGTTCCGCTGGATCGGCGGAGCGCCGGCTCACGTGCTCCCGGTGCCGATGATGAACGTGATCAACGGCGGCGCGCACGCCCAGAACTCGCTCGACCTGCAGGAGTTCATGCTCGTGCCCGCCGGCGCGGACTCGTTTTCCGAGGCGTTGCGGATCGGCGTGGAGACCTTCCAGTCTCTGAAGGACCTGCTCCACGAGCGCGGGCTCGCGACCTCGGTCGGCGACGAAGGCGGATTCGCGCCCGAGCTCGAATCGAGCGAGGCCGCAGTCGAGGCTGTCTTCGAGGCGGCCGAACGCGTCGGCCATCGGGACCGCGTTGCGATCGCGCTCGATCCCGCCAGCACCGAGCTCTACCGCGACGGCGGCTACCATCTCGACCGCGAGGGCCGGATCATGAGCGCCGACGAGCTCGTCGACCTCTACGGGTCGCTGGCCGACCGCTATCCGATCGTCTCGATCGAGGACGGGCTCGCCGAGGACGAGTGGGGCGCGTGGAAGGCGATGACGGACAGGCTCGGGAGCCGGCTGCAGCTGGTCGGCGACGACCTGTTCGTCACCAACGTCGAACGACTCCAGCGCGGGATCGACGAGGGCGTCGCAAACTCGATCCTCGTCAAGGTGAACCAGATCGGGACGCTCACCGAGTCACTCGACACGATCGAGCTTGCGCGCGCGAACGGCTACACGGTGGTGATCTCTCATCGCTCCGGCGAGACGGAGGACACGACCATCTCTGACCTCGCCGTTGCGACGAGTGCCGGGCAGATCAAGACCGGCGCGCCCTCGCGCACCGACCGGGTTGCGAAGTACAACCAGCTGCTCCGGATCGAGGAGGAGCTCGGCGACGCGGCCGTGTATCCGGGGTGGAACGCTTTTCCGCGGTTCGAGCGGTAGCGAAGCGTCATTGCTGACGGCCTTCGGCGCTACCCTGCGAGCATGGCTTCCTTCTCGCCGCGTCGAACGAAGATCGTCGCGACGATCGGGCCGGCCACCTCGACCTCCGAGAAGGTCCGGGAACTGGTCGACGCAGGCATGGACGCCGCGCGACTCAACCTCTCGCACGGCACGCACGACGATCACGCGGCGCGGGCGAAGCTCGTCCGTGACGTCCAACAGGAGGTCGGCCGGCCGCTCGCGCTGATCGGCGACCTGCAGGGACCCAAGTTCCGCGTCGGGGGTCTCCCGCAGCCGCTCGACCTCGCTCAGGGCGCCGAGGTCACCGTCGTCGTCGGGGACGGCGCTCGCAACGGCGAGCTCCCGATCGCACCCGCCGCGATCGGCGAGGTGCTGCGCCCGGGCCACGAGGTGTTGATCGACGACGGCATGATCCGCCTCCGGGTGGAAGAGATCGAGGCCGGACGCGCCCGTTGCGGGGTCGTCGTCGGTGGACTCGTGACCTCGCAGAAGGGCGTCAACCTGCCCGGCGTGCCGATTCCGATTCCCTCGCTGACTCGCAAGGATCTGGGCGATCTCGAGTTCGCGCTCGCCCTCGGGTGTGACTTCATCGCGCTCTCGTTTGTACGCTCGGCTGCCGACGTGCGCGATCTGAAGGCGCTGATCGAGCAAGAGGGGTCGAACGCCCATGTGATCGCCAAGATCGAGAAGGCCGAAGCAGTCGACGCGCTGGACGATGTGCTCGAGGAGACGGACGCGGTCATGGTCGCGCGCGGCGACCTCGGCGTCGAGATCGGCGCTGCGCTCGTGCCGTTGGTGCAGAAGCGGATCATCGCCAAGGCGCTCGAGCGTGGGAAGCCCGTGATTACCGCGACGCAGATGCTCGAGTCGATGGTCCATCACCCGGAGCCGACGCGTGCCGAGGCCAGCGACGTCGCAAACGCGATCCTCGACGGAACCTCTGCCGTGATGCTGTCCGGCGAAACCGCGATGGGTGATTACCCCGTCCAGGCCGTGCAGACGATGGACCGGATCGCCCGTGCCGTCGAGCCGAGCCTCGGCTATCGACATCAGATCCCGGAGGCCACAGAGGACCCGACGATCGGCAACGCGATGTCGAACGCCGCCTGCGACCTGGCGGAGGCGCTCGGTGCGAAGGCCATGCTGGTGCCGACCTTCACCGGCCGCACGGCGTCGGCCGTTGCTCGGCTTCGCCCTCGGCGCCCGATCCTGGCGCTGACCCACAAGGTCTGGTCCGTCAACCAGATGGCGATCGAGTGGGGCGTGACACCGATCTGGATCCCGGAGTGCAGAGACGTCGAGGACCTCTGGAACCGCTCGATGGATGCGGCAAAGGAGGCCGGAGTCGTCGAGGCGGGGGACACGGTTGTCATCACGGCGGGCACCGCCGTCAACATCCCGGGCTCGACCAACGTCATCAAAGTCGACGTCGCCTAAAAGGAACAGCTTCTCCTCCCGCGAAGTCCCGGCGCATGGCAGCCAGGTCGGCAACCCGTCGTCCTCCGCTCGCGACGCTCGCCCGCCGCTGGTTCGCGGTCGTGGTCGTCGTCCTGATCGCCTATGCGTACTACCACCCGTTGCGGAGCTGGCTCGAGACGCGCCACGAGCTCTCCTCTCGCAAGGCCGAGGTCTCCGAGCTCGCGGCCGAGAAACGTGCGCTGCTCGAACGGGTCCAGGTCTCGGCCACGTCGGACTCGCTCGCGCGCGAGGCTCGGCGACTCGGCTACATCCGGCCCGGTGAGCACCTCTTCATCGTCAAGGGCATCCAGGCGTGGAAGCACGCGCACACTACGATCGACGGAGATGGAAAGTGACCGCGCCGCCGTCGAGCGTCAGCTAGGGAGACCGCCGCGCGCCTTTCGGCGCGTCGTCGTTCGCTGCCCCTCCGGTCATCCGACGGTCACCGAGCAAGCGGCGTTCGACGACACGGGCGAGCCCTTTCCGACCATGTTCTGGCTCACCTGCCCGCGCCTCGTCGCGGCGGTCTCGCGTCTCGAGGCGGCCGGCGGCGTCGATCGCTGGACGCGAAGAGTCGACCGCGAGAGCGAGCTCGCGGACAGCCTCGCCCGGGGGAACGCCGAGCAGCGAGCGCTGCGGCCGGAGCTGGACCTCGGCATCGGAGGTGCACGACCCGAAGCGAAGACGCTGAAGTGCCTCCACGCTCACGTCGCGTTCGCGCTCGCGCGGCCCGGGTACGAGCTGGGTGAGCAGATCCTCGCGGAGGTCGATCCTCCCTGGCCGGACGTTTGCTCACGCGGCTAGCGGATACGATCCTGCGCCCGTGACGATCGTTCTCGACGTCGTGCGGCGTGAGTGGGAGCAGGGCTACCGCCGCTTCGAAGCCGCCTCACGCGAGCCGGTCGCCGCCGACCGGCTGCAGCGCCAGCTGGAGGTCGTCACCGACGAGCTCCGCAAACGGATCGGCCAGACGTTTACGCTCGACCAGCTGGCCGCGGCGTATGACGTCGCCGACGCGTGGGCCCGCGACGTCGTCTCCGAGCACGCCGCCACGCCGGGCTGGCCGCGCACCCTGGCTATGGTCGAGGATGCCGCCTTCTACCTGTATCAGCGCGGCGCCGTCGACTACAAGCCGTGACGGCCCTGACGCCGGTCGAGCGCCAGGAGCGCCGCCGTCAGCAGCGGCGTCGGGAGCTGATCCGGTGGGGTCTTCGCGCGCTCGTCGTACTCCTCGTCTTCCTGTTCGGTGTCGCGCTTGGGCAGGCCCTGCACGACAACCCGAAGCCCGGCGAGACGATCACGGTCGACCGAACGCTCCACATTCCTACTGAAAATCCCGCATCCACCGCCACCCCGTAGGTGTAAAGAACGCGCACCTTTGGGTAGATTCGCGGGGATGTCGACTCGAGATCCCGGCTCACGGCGTACGGCTTCCGGCGAAAACGACTGGCTCACGCTCGGGCAGGCTGCGAAGTTCCTCGGGGTCGCACAGAGCACGATTCGCAAATGGTCCGACCTCGGCCGCGTTCCGGCCTTTTACACGCCCGGCGGCCACCGCCGCTACAAGCGCGGCGACCTGCAGGCCTTCCTGGACCGCTCCGGTCCGGGCAAGCCCGCCCGAGGGCCGCTCGTGCTGCTCGTCGACGACGACGCGCAGGTCCGTGAGGTCGTCCGGCTCAACCTGGAGATGGAGGGTTACACGGTCCGCGAGGCCGCAAACGCCGAAGACGGCCTGGCGGCGCTCGAGGACGAGGCGCCGGACCTGATCCTGCTGGACGTGATGATGCCGCAGGTCGACGGCTGGGAGATGCTTCGGCGCGTGCAGGAGCGGCACGGTGTCGGATCGATACCTGTGGTCATGTTCAGCGGCCAGCTCGAAGCCGGCGAGGAAGCGGTCCAACGCGGAGCGCAGGGCTTCGTGGGGAAGCCGTTCGACCTTCGTGCGCTGATCGAGCAGACGAAGCAGATCGTTCCGGCCTGATCTCAGCGGACCGTCACCTTGAGCGCTGGGTCGTCCACCACCGCACGGGCTGGCTGAATCCGATCTTCGAGGGGCTCTCCTGGGCCGGCCGGCTGGGTCTCCTCTGGATCGTGATCGCCCTCGTGCTATCGGTGCTCTGGCGGCGGTGGGGCGTCCTCTTCATGACGGTTCTCGCGGTCGCCGTCGCAGATTGGCTGTCTACGGGTCTGAAGGCTCTAGTGGATCGCCCCCGGCCGCCCTTGCGTTATCCCGAACCAAAGACGCTGGTCCTGCTACCCCACGACGCCTCGTTCCCGTCGGGACATGCGGCGACGAGCTTTGCCGCGGCCACGGTGCTGTCGTTCGCAGCTCCGCGCCTCGCCCCGTTCCTCTTCGTCCTCGCCGCGGCGGTCGGATTCTCGCGGGTCTACGTCGGAGTGCACTACCCGCTCGACGTCATCGGCGGGGCGGCACTCGGAGTCCTCGTCGCTATAGCTCTTCGCCTGCTCGTAGGAGCCCGGCGACGGTCACCACGAGTGAGGCCACGAGACTGATGAAGATCCCGATCCCGCGCCCGCGCCACCCGAAGAACTCGTCTGGGACGCTGATGAGGCGGATCAGGACGAATATGGTCGAGAGAGCGCCGAGCGCGATCACGACCAGGCTCTCGGGGACGGTCGCGGGCAACTCGATTCCCGATTCTCGCAGGACGACGAGAGCGAGGATGGCGAGCCCGATGAAGAAGACGAGCTTCCCCAAAGCACCTGTATGCCAGGCGATCACGCTCGTGGTGGGCCCTGGCCCCGAGCCGACGTACCAGTCCGTAAAAGCCGAGATCGCGAGGACCAGCCCACCCACCCAGGTGAGCCGAAAGCCCAGTCCAGAGAGGTCATCGAAGCTCCGCGACGGCCTCGGCCTGGCGGCGAGCCAGTCCTCCTCTTCGGGCGCGGGGGGTTGGTAGGGATCGGGGGTTTGCACGGTATTGGGCCGTGAACGGGGATTTTTGGGCTCAGGCCGCAGCCGGTACTCTAAGGGCGTCGGGATGACCGGGGACCGGACTACGGTGCGAGTCGCACCAGACGAGTACGTCGAGTTCGTCGTTTCGGGCGCCGCCGCCAAGGGCGAGTTCCATTGCTCGCAATGCGGCTACGGGGTGACGATCGTGCGGGTGCTGCCGGTCTGCCCGATGTGTCAGGGGACGTCCTGGGAGCAGTCGACCTGGAGCCCGTTCCGCAAGGCGATGTCGTCGCTCTAGAGCCCGAAGACCTTCTGGACCTGGTGCCAGATGGTCAGCATCAGGAACAGGGCGAGCCCGAGGAGGATCGCGAAGGTGAGGACGAAACGCAGCCTCGCCTGCGACTTCTCGCGGCGGCGTCGCGAGCGTGCATTCCGCCGCGCCCGGTGGTAGTGATAAGCCCGGTCGACGGCGTCCGGGTCGACCGGCGGGGCCTCGGGGGGAGCCACCACGCGACGGGCTGGCTGGGCCATTCGGTGGAGTCTAGTGCCGGTCGGTGTCGGAGTCTTGGACGATACTTGGGTCGGGTCGGATAGATGACTGCGCGTCCCGATCGCCGAGGGGCAGCCCTTACTGAGGGCGGACTGGCTGCGCTCGCCGAGGCGGGGCTGGCTCTTGGTTTGGCCCGCGACCTCCAGGAGGCCACCAGGACGATCGCCGAAGCCTCGGTTCGCGCACTGGAAGCCTCGGTGGTCGTCATCCGCGTGCTCGACGAGAAGAGGGATTTGCTGCTGGCTGCCGCGGTAGCCGCCGACTCTGCCGCCGTCGCCGCCGAGCTCGAGGGCAGTCGCATTTCCCTCCCGGAAGTCCCCGAGCACGAGGAGTTCGATCCGGAGCGGCTCCCCGAGGCGGTCAGGCGCGCCGCGGAACGGGTCCGTGCCTCGGCCGCGCTCTTGATTCCAGTCCGCATCGACGGGCGGATCGCGGGGACCGTCGAGGTCATGCGCGAAGGCTCCGACTTCGACGAGAGCGAGCTGCAGCTCGCCCGCCTGGTCGCAGGCCAGTCGGGGCTGGCCATCCGCGCCTTCGGCACCGGCGCCGACGATGGCCGCCTCGGTCGGGAGACCGTGCTCGCTCTCGCGGGCGAGGCTCTGGCGGCCGGTGCGGACGACTCTCGCATGCCCGATCAGGTCGTACGGTTCGCGGCGGACGCGACGGGCGCGATCGTCTCGCTCCTGTGGGGCCGAAAGTCGGACGGGCGGCTCGAGCTGGAGGCGTCGGTTGGGCCTAGCGGCGACGGCCGGCTCGATTCCGCCCGGGCGGCCGCCGAGCGAGCCGTGTTCAGCAGGCAGGGGGTCACAGTCGAGAGCGTCGCCGGCTTGCCCGGCGCGGCGACCCGGTCCGCGACTCTTCAGCTCGGCCAGCCGCCGATCGGTGCGCTGCAGCTCCTCTACGGGCCGGAAGAGGAGCCGACCGACGCGGAGCTCGCCACGCTTGCCACCTTCGGCGTCCGGGCCGCTCAGGCGCTCCGCACGAGCATCCACACCCGCACCGTCGAGGTCGAGCTGGAGCGAACCCGGGCGCTGCTCGCCGTGGTGGGTCAGGCGATCGCACAACTGTCGTTGGCGCACACGCTCGAAACCGCAGTGGCGCGAGTCGGTGAGCTGCTCGGCACCGACCGCCTCGCGGTGTACCTGCGCGAGGACGATCGCCTGTCTCCAGCGGCCGGGCTCGGGCTGGCGGGGCCGCACGTACGTCTCGCCGAGCGCCTGTTGGAGCTGACGCTTGGACCCTTCAGGTCGCGCGGGATGCTCGTCGTAGAGGACGTCGCCTCTGACCCCCGGCTGACTGGAGTTGCCGACGCCGCCGCCGAGGCCGGGATCGAAGCCGTGATTGCCATCCCGCTGCTTGCACAATCCGATGTCGTCGGACTTCTCGGCGTGTTCCCCTCGAGGGGACGGATCGTCACGGAGAACGAGTCTGCTCTCCTGTCTGCGCTTTCGGCGCAACTCGCGGTGGCCGTGCAGAATGCCCAGCTGCACGAGCGGGCGAAGCTTCTCGGTAACGAACGCGAGCAGGCGCTCCAGGCTGAGCGGGCAGCGTCGAAGCAGGTACGCGCCCTCTACGAGATTTCACGCTCGTTCGCGCAGAGCCTTTCGCTCGACGCGACGCTCGAGGCTCTCGCGAGCACGGTCGTGGACGTGCTCGACGTCGACGTTGCCCTCATCGGTCTACCCGACGAGCGTCGCGAATGGCTCGTTCCGCGGGCGTTGAAGGTCGCCGAGCCGCGGGTGGAAGAGTCGGCTCGTTCCATCCTTACGCGGCCCTGGGCGTTCGGATCACACACGCTGCAGCGCCTGTTCCGACGGGGAGAGCCGTTCACCTTCACTCCGCGGGCGCTCGAGCAGATCGGTCTTCCCGCCGCAGCGCTCGTCCCCTTCGTCGAGCGTGGTTGGACGGGAGCCGCCGTACCGATTGCGACGACTGCCGAGGTGCTCGCTTCGCTGACGATTCTCTCCATGCGGCCCGGTTCGCCCATCACTGACGAGGTGATCGACCAGGCCAGTGCGATCGCGGGTCAGGCCGCACTCGCAATCGACAACGCGCGTCTCTATCAGCAGCAAAAGCAGTTCTCCGACACGATGCAGCGCTCGCTCCTGCCGCATTCGATCCCGAAGCTGCAGGGCCTCGAGCTCGGGGACGCCTATGAGTCCTCCGCTCGAGTCGAGGTGGGCGGGGACGTCTACGACTTCATGGAGCTGGCGGACGGTCGTCTCGCCGTCGCGCTCGGCGACGTCACGGGACACGGGATCGAGGCCGCTGCCGACATGGCGATGGCCAAGTTCGTGTTCCGCTCGCTGGCCCGCGAGCATCCCGAGCCGGGAGACTTTCTTCAGTCCGCGAACGCCGTTGTCGTCGGGGAGATCGCGCCGGGAAAGTTCATCACGCTCGCGTATCTCGTCATCGACCGAGAAGGAGAGCTCGCCGCGGCGGGCGCGGGCCATCCGGCTCCACGGATCGTGACAACCGACGGATCCGTGTTCGGGCTCGACGTGTGTGGGCTGGTGCTCGGAATCGAGCCGGACCAGCAATACCACGAGGTGCGAACGCAGCTCGGGATCGGCGACGCCGTTGTTCTGTACACGGACGGGGTGACCGAGGCGCGTCGGGACAACGAGCTGTACGGGGTCGAGCGCCTCGACCGCGTGCTCTCGGAGCATCGAGGGCGCTCGCCAAGTGATCTCGCCCAGAAGGTGCTCGACGACTGCCGCTCCTTCGCGCGCGGGGAGCTTGCAGACGACTGCGCCGTCGTGGTTGTCAAGCGGACCGTTTGATCCAGCTTCGAAGACAGGATGGTGACTTTGCCCGCGTCGGGCACCGTGGCGCCTCCGCGCTTGCCCCCGAGAACACGCTCCGCGCTCTCGAGCTTGCAGTCGAGCTGGGCTGCGACATGCTCGAGTTCGACGTCCTCGACCTTCGGGACGGGACGCTCGTGCTTGCGCATTCGAATGATCTGCGCGAAGTCAGCCACGGTGCGGCAACGGGGAGTGTCCGACGAGGCACGCTCGACGATCTGCGTAGGGTCGCGCCTGATCTCCCCACCCTGGACGAGGCACTCGAGTTCTGCGCCGAGCGGCTTCCCGGCGTCGGCCTCCAGATCGACCTCAAGCGTCGGGGGGTGGAGTCCGGCGTGGTCGGGGCTTTGCATCGACACGATTTGCTCGACCGATCATGGGTCAGCGGGTTCGACGCACGTTCGCTTCGCGTCCTCGCCGAGCTCGAGCCGAGACTGCCGCGTTCCTTCACTCTGCCGCGTGACCGATTCGGTATCTCGAAGCGGGGACCGCTCGCCCCGGCCATCCGCGCCGCGCTGGCCTCGATCGGTGCCTCGCTGCCCCGTCGGCTCCCCGTGTTGCTCGCCCGTGCGCGCGCCGTCGCGGCAACTCTCCACTACTCGGTCGCATCGAAGGCGGCGATCGATCGTGCGCATGAGCTCGATGCCGCGGTCTACGTGTGGACCGTCGACGACCCGAAGCTTGCCGAGCGACTCGTTCGCGACGGAGCCGATGGCATCATCACCAATGATCCGCGGATCTTTACGATGTTGAAGGCGTGAAGCGGTTGTCGATTGCGGTCCTGTTCTCGGCCGGGCTGGTCGCCGTCGGAGGGCTCGGATCCGGTCCAGCTTCGGCGGACGAGACCGCGGCGATCCCGCTCGGAGTCACGATCGGCGGTCTCGACGTCGGCGGGCTCACGTCGGAGGCCGCCACGGCGGCCGTGCAGCAGGCTTTCCAGGCGCCGGTCGTGCTGCTCCTCGGCACCACGGAGATCTCTGTCACCCCCGACGTGCTCCGCGCCGTTCCGGTCATCGACAAGGCAGTCGAACGGGCACTCGCCGCCGCGCCGGGTAGCGCCATCTCACTCGGCGTGACCGTGAACGGAGGCACAGCAGCTTTCGTCGCCACGCTCGCCCGTCGGTACGACCGTCCCGCAACCGACGCCAAGCTCTCGCTGCGGCAGCTGCGCCCGTGGCTTTCCACCGAACGTCGGGGGCTGAAGCTCGACCAGCGCGGCGCGGTCCACGACATCAACGTCCAGCTTGCGGCGGTCGTGCGCGACCCGGTCACGCTCGTCCAGGATCGCGTCCGGCCGAAGGTCACCCGGCGCAACTTCGGGCCGGTGATCGTGATTCGCCGTCAGTCCAACCGGCTCTTCCTCTACGACGGAACGCGCTACCGGCGCTTCTTCGTCGTTGCGACCGGACAGAGCCAGTATCCAACGCCGCTCGGCCGCTTCAGGATCGTCGTCAAGTGGCGAAATCCCTGGTGGTATCCGCCCAACTCACCCTGGGCGCAGGGCCAGAAGCCGATTCCTCCCGGGCCGGAGAATCCTCTCGGCACGAGGTGGATGGGGTTGTCGGCGCCGGGCGTCGGCATTCACGGCACGTCGTCGGATGCGTCGATCGGCTACTCCGTCTCCCACGGCTGCATTCGGATGCACATCTCGGAGGCAGAGTGGCTGTTCAACCACGTGGACGTCGGTACCACGGTGTTCATCGTCTCGGCCTGATGGCGCGCCCGGTAAGGCTCGCGGCGCAGGGCCTCGCTCTCGCTCTCGTTCTCGGGCTCCTCGCCTTGCTCGTCTGGCGCGTGGCGCACGACAGCAACAAGGGCGTGTCGCAGGCCCTCAAGGACGGTCAGTATCCAACTGCGCCCTCGTTCGACCTGCGGCGGCTCGACGGCCGCGGCCGGATCGATCTCGCGTCGGTCCGCGGCAAGAGGCCGATTGTCCTCGACTTCTGGGCCTCGTGGTGCGTGCCGTGCATTCACGAGTCGAGGCGGCTCGAAGCAGCGCGTCGGCGTTACGGCGACCGTGTCGACTTCATCGGCGTCGACACCAAGGACTTCTCGGGCGACGCGCGGCAGTGGCAGCGCAAGCACGGAATCACGTACCCGAGCGTGCACGACGGTAGTGGCAGCGTATTGGCGAAGTGGGGCGGCCTGCCGATCCCCCGGATCTTCTTCGTGTCGCGAAGCGGGAAGGTCGTCGGCGAGCTCATCGTCGAAGAGGATCTGCCGCGTTATCTCCAGCAGATCGCAGCGTCGTGAGACGGATCGCGCTGCTCGTCCTGGCTGCGCTCCTCTTGGTGCCGACGGCTCGTGCGAGCGAGCGGCACCCGACGCTGGCGGAGCTCGAAGGTGAAGTCATGTGTCCGGTGTGCGGAACGACCCTTGACCAGTCCAACTCTCCGGCGGCTCAGCAGATCAAGCGCCTGATCGTTGCGCGGATCGCAGCGGGCGACACGAAGAGTGAGATCACGTCTCGCCTCGTCTCGGAGTACGGGCAGGCCATCCTCGCCGCGCCCGAGCACAAAGGGTTCGGGCTGCTCGCGTGGTGGTTGCCTGTCGCAGGGATCCTTGTCGCTGCGGCAGTTATCGGCGCCGGTGCCTGGCGCTGGTCGCGTGCGCGCGAGCGGGAACCGGACGCTCCGCAGCTAGACCCGGCCCTCGAGCGCCGGCTCGACGACGAGCTCGCGCATTGGGACACCTGATCGCCAAGATCCCGGTTGCCTTCGCGGCGGGACTGCTCTCCGTCGTCACGCCCTGTGTGCTGCCGCTCGTGCCCGGCTATCTCTCCGCCGTCTCGGCCGTCGATCCGAGCCGGCTCGGCGAGCCGCGTGCGGCTCGGCGTGTCGTCCTCGCGAGCCTGCCGTTCATCCTCGGCTTCACCGTCGTCTTCGTCGTCCTCGGCGCCGCTGCAGCGGCGATCGGCGGGGTGGTCACTCCCGATCGCCAGCTCGAGATCGCGGGCTTCGTGCTCGTCGTGCTCGGCCTTGCCTTCATGGGGTTACTCCCGTGGCCCGACCGGGTGGTCGCGCCCGGGCTTCTGACCGGCGCACGTCGCCACGGCTCGAGCCTCCTCCTCGGGGGCGCCTTCGCAGTGTGTGCGGCACCGTGCATCGGGACCGTGCTCGCCGGCATCCTGGTCCTGGCCGCCGACTCGCGAACCGTGGTGCGGGGGTCGTTGCTCCTCGTCGCGTATTCCGCAGGTCTCGGCTTCGCGTTCCTCTTGGCCGGGGTCGCGTTTACGCGCGCGATGGCGGTCTTCCGTTGGGTGCGCGACCACTACGTCCTGATCCAACGGGTCAGCGGCGTGATCCTCGTCGCGCTCGGGCTCCTCCTGTTCTTCCACCGCGACTGGTGGTTGCGCGTGGCCCTGAACCACGTGTTGGACGCGATCGGCCTCGGCAGTCTCTAGCCGGCTACAGAACGGGAGGCGGGAGCTCGAGCGAGCCGCTGGCGCGCAGCGCGTCGAGCTGGGCGAGGAGCGGCTCGAGCTGTAGGCCGCGGTGCGCTGGCGCGTACGGCGTCAAGCGGCGGACGGCCTTGGCGAGCTGGCGCTCGGTCCCGATCCGCCGGCCCCGTCCGGCCTGGTACCAGGCGACCGCCACGTGGACGAGGCCCTGGAAGAAGTCGCGCTCCTCGGAGGGCGCCGCGCGCCAGGCCAGCTCGAGCTCCTCGTGCGCGGCGAAGTACTGGCCGGCGCGAATGAGCGCCACGCCTTCCTCAAACGCGGACTCGAACTTCTCCGTCTTCGACCTGAACGTCGTAGGTCTGCAGTTGGATCGCGAGGTCGAACTCGTTCTGACCCGTCCGGACGTCGTACTGCCAGCCGTGCCACGGACAGCTGAGCACGCACCCTTCGAGTCGGCCCTCGCCGAGCGGGCCCCGGAGATGCAGGCAATGGCCCTGCACGGCATAGAAGCCGCCGTTGCAGTGGGCGAGAGCGATCTCGACCTCGCCCGCCTTGATCGGGCGGATTGTTCCCGGTGGAACGTCGTCCACGCGCGCGACGGTGACGAAGCCGTCGTCCACCGGGCCGACCCTAGCAAGGGGGCTTGAGTAGCCACGTCCGAGCGCGATACCCTCCGTTCGTGGCGACGATCCTGCTGTGTGGGGTCGATGTCTACTTTCGGGGCAAGCTCGAGGCATTGCTCCCTGGGCATCATTTCGTCACGACCGACAGCGCCGACTGGCCGGATCTGGTGATTGCCGACATCAGCCGCGTCGATCCGATCGACGTCGCCGATTCGTATCCGGAGATACCAATTCTCGGCTTCGGCGGTCACTCGGACACCGCCGGTCTCCGCCGCGCGCACGAGGCGGGCTTCGATCAGGTCCTCGTGAAGAACGCTCTGCAGGAGCGTGCAGCTCAGGTCGTCGAAGAGCTGACCGCCTGAGTAGAGTAATTCGGGCCTTGACATACATCATCGCCGAACCCTGCATCGACATCAAAGACCTCTCCTGCGTGGACGTTTGTCCCGTGGACTGCATCCACCAGGCGGACCGCATCCTCGTTATCGATCCCGAGGAGTGCATCGATTGCGGGGCATGTGAACCGGAGTGTCCGGTCGAGGCGATCTTCCCGGAGGATGCGCTGCCGGACAAGTGGCAGCCGTTCGTCAAGATCAACTACGCCTACGGCGAGGGCATCGACGTCGTGAACAAGCTCACCGACGAGTACGCGACGGAGCACGACGTCCAGAACCCACCCCTGGAATAAGACCCACGAAAGCGGGTATCGGTCCCGCGTAGTCCAGGAAAGGGGTTGAAGATGCCTCGGCAAGCATGGAGCTCAAAACGCGAGCGCCAGTACGAGCACGTCAAGCAGTCAGAGAAGAAACAGGGTCGCTCGACGAAGCGCGCCAAGGAGATCGCGGCGCGGACCGTCAACAAGGAGCGCGCCAGGGCCGGCGAGACGAAGGGCCGAGCCTCGAAGACCTCGACGCGGGACCTGTCCTCGGGACGGCGCGGCGGCCTTCGCTCAGGAACGCGGCGACCCAAGGGACGCACCAAGGAGCAGCTGTACAACGAGGCCAAGCGCCTGAACGTTCCCGGTCGTTCCCAGATGAACAAGCAGCAGCTGCAGCGTGCGGTCGACCGCCGCAAGCGGTAGCCAGGTTGGAGGTAGGTACGCTGGCGGCGTGAGGCCCAAGACCCTGGATCACGTCGCCTTCTGGGTCGCCGATCGCCGGCCGATGGTCGACCTGCTGACGAAGCACGTCGGCATGCACGTGATCGACGAGCAGGATGCGTTCACGCTGGTCGGCTCTGACGCCCGGCACGGGAAGCTCACGCTCTTCGGCGCCGAGGGACCGCGGGAACAGGGCGCTTTCAAGCACGTGGCGTTCCGCGTCTCCGATCTCGACCGGGCGAAGGCAGACCTGCCCGCGGGCGAGCTCGAGCTCGGCGAAGGAGTCCAGGTCGAGCTCGTCGAGGCGCCGACCGACGTCGAATACGACCTCGACCACGTTGCGCTTTACTCGGCGGATCCGGAGCAGACCGCGCAGGAGTACGCGGAGCTCGGCTTCAACTCGGCCGAGCCGTCGAGCGAAGGCAATCCCCGGGTCGAGGTGGGAGGCGCTTACGTGGAGTTCCACCCGGGAGATCCGGCGAGCTCCGACAAGCCGCTGCTGAACCATGTTGCAGTCCTCGTCGACGAGGTCGAGCCGGTGATCCAGGAAGCCGAGCAGCGCGGCATCGTCGACAACGTGGTCGATGCCGCGAACACGCGTGCCGTCTTCGTGTGGGGGCCGGAGCGAGTGCGCATCGAATACGTCGAGCACAAGCCGGGATTCGCGCTGACGTAACACTCCGAATCGCCGGCGCCGGCATGGCCGGCCTGTGCGCCGCCGTCCGTGCGCGCGAGCTCGGCGCGTCGCCGGTGGTATACGAGAAGGGAACGCGTCCGGGGGGCTCGATGCTCCTGTCGAGTGGCGTCGTCTGGCGCTTCCGGGACTGGGCGGAGTTCCGGTCGGAATGTCCGACCGGAGACGAACGCTTGCAACGCCTCGTCTGGGAGCAACTGGATGATGGGATCGCCTGGCTCGAGTCGTCGGGCGCCCCGGTCGTTGCGCACGAAACCGGCAATCCGCGCACTGTGGGCAAACGGTTCGATCCTCGCGGCCTGACGGCCACGCTCGTGCGCGCAGCTGGCGACGTTCGCCTGAACGAGCCGGCCGTCGAGCCCGAGATTCTCGCCACAGGCGGCTTTCAGGGAAACGAGGCGCTCGTCGCCGAGCACGTTCGCCCGGCCGCTCCGTTGCGGTTGCGTGCAAACCCGTGGAGCACCGGCAACGGCCTGCGGTTTGCCCTCTCGCGGGGTGCGGAGCTCTCGGCCGGGATGGACGAGTTCTACGGTCGCAACATGCCGGACGCGGACTTCTCCGAAGCAGACTTCGTGCCGTCTGCGCAGCTGTACGGCCAGTACGCACGCATCTACAACGAGCGCGGGGAGGAGTTCTTCGAGGGAGAAGTGTCGTGGTCTGAGAACGACCTCGTCCAGGCGACGGCCAAGCAACCGGGTGCGAAGGCGTGGTACGTCCTCGACGACTCCGCTCTCCAGCAACGCGTTCGCGATCGCACGGTCGCCGACGTGGTCGCGCTCGCGCCGACGCGCTTCGATCCCGCGGATCTGCCCTTCGCCGTCCCGCCCGGGTCGCGCGTCACCGTCAGGGTGTCGCCCGGGATCACGCACACGATCGGCGGCCTGCGCATCGACGAGCGTGCCCGCGTGGTCGGCTCGGATCGACTCCACGCCGCGGGCGCGGACGTCGGAGGTATCTCGACCGGCGGCTACGCGAGTGGTCTGGCGGCGGCCCTGGTCTTCGGGCGCATCGCCGCTGAGAGCGCGCTAGACCGCCTGTAGGTACACGCAGATGCGCCCGTCGTTCGGCAAAGGCGACGGCGCCACCTTGATCACCTGCTGCTGTTCGTCCTCGTCGACCTGAAAGGTCGAACCCACCGTCGGCGCCTCGCCGTCGGCTTCGCGTAGCTCGTAACCGCTCGGCCTCCAGACGAAAAGGAGGAGCTTCCCGTTCACCGGCGCGGATCCTAGCTAGCGGTATCGGATATCAGACCAAGACAGGTCTCTTTGAGTCGTGTCCGGTGCCAGGCACGTGACGTGGCCTAACGGGCGGTGGCGTAAGGAGGGAGGACGAGACGCACCGTCGTACCGCTCCCCTCGCCCTGGTCGACGGTCAGGACACCGTTCAAGGTGCGTGCACGTTCGGCGAGCTCGTCGAGGCTGCGCCGTCGGCGCTCGCCCGGCGCGTCGTCCGTGATCGCCGTCTCGATGCCGCCGTCTTCCGTCTCACTCATGGTGATCGCGACGAGCCCCGGAGGTCCGCGGCGCACCGCCTGGTCGAGCGCCTCGCGGATGATCTGGTAGACGGCGGCCTGTGTCTTTCCCGCGAGCAGCTCCGCCGCCTCGACGTCGAGCTCGATCCGCACGTCGTGGGTCAGCGCGATTTGATCCGTCAAAGCGCGCACGGCCGGCGCAAAGCCCTGGTCCCGCAGAACGACCGGTTCGAGGTTGAAGGAGAGGTTTCGCAGCTGGCCGATCGTCGCGCGGTGGCGCTCGAGCGCGCGACTGATGATCTCTTGCGCCTCCTCGCCGCGACCCTCGCCGATCGAGTTCAAGCCTGCGTCGAGAAGCAGCGCGACTCCGGAGAGGGACTGCACTGCGCCGTCGTGCAGTTCATTCGCAAGCCGGCGTCTCTCGTCCTGCTCTGCAGTGAGCAGCTGATCAGAAAGGCGTGACCGCTCCATCTCGCGCACACGCGCGTCTTCGAGGAGCTGTGCGTTCTCGTGTTCGCGGGCCGCGAAGTCGGCGAGCACCGTTGCGCGCACGACGTCGTCGCGGTCGAATGGTCGATCGCGGGTCAGTCGCAGCGCGCCGACCTCTTCGTCGTGAGCCCTCAGGGGAATGACGATCGCGTTCTCGGCCGGCGCACGTTGCGGCCGCTCGCCCGCCTCGAGCAGACGAGCTCGGGCCTCGAAGAGCCGCTCGGCCTCCTGGCGCGTGCGTTCGAGGACATCCGCGTCGCCGGCGATCGACCCCATCGTCTCGACGAGCGACTCGAGGAAGCGGGCTTCGCTCGTGAGCTCCTGCTCTGCCGCCTCGTGCCGCCGGCGCTCGCTGACGATGAGATCCGCCGCTGCAAGCCCGGCCAGCGCGATCGCCAGTGCCAGACAGGCGAGCGCCAGCGTGTGGCTTCCAGCAGCCAGCGCAACGACGGCGAGCACGGCCGCTCCCGCGAATGCCAGGACGAGCAGCCCGGCTCTAGTCGATGATCGCTTCGCGAAGCGCAATCGCGACCGCTTGCGTCCGCGTGTCTGCCTCGAGCTTGGCGAGGATGTGGCGGACGTGGCTCTTCACTGTCTCCTGGCTGATGAAAAGCTTCGCCGCCACGTCCTGGTTCGACATCCCGTCGGCGAGCAGCTGCAAGATCTCGCGCTCGCGGCCGGTGAGCATCTCGTCCTTGTCCTTGCCGGTGAGGAAGGCGGGCATCAACGCGGGATCGACGTAGCCTTCGCCTCCAGCAACCTTTTCGATCGCCCGCAGCAGCGTCTGGTGCGGCGCCTCCTTGAGGATGTAGCCCTTTGCGCCGGACTCGAGTCCGCGGCCGAGCAGGGAGCGCTCGCTGTAGGCGGTGAAGATGAGGACAGCGGATTCCGGGACCTTCTCGGTGAGGATCTTCGTCGCCTCGAGCCCGTCCATCCCGGGCATGCGGACGTCCATGATCACGACGTTGGGCTTGCGTCGTTCCGCCAGCGCGACGGCGCTCGCGCCGTCGGATGCCTCCCCGATGACGCGAATGTGCGGCGCGCGAGAGAGCGATAGCCGCAGCCCCTCGCGCACGACTTCATGGTCGTCGACGATCAGGCAGGTGATCTCGGAGGGAGTAGACATCGGCCCGAGGATGATATTCGGCCCAGGCGTCGACATCGTCGACGCCGCGTAGAGGCCGTACGGGCTTTGTCCGTGCGGCCGTCTCAACCCGCTTTGCGAGCCCGGGTGCGTTGACCACTCAAGTCGAGTACGTCAGAGCGTCAGCGAAAGCTGCTCGGGTTGTTGCGGAGGCGCGAGTTTGAGTTTCCGGCGGTCGCGGATCCCGTATTCCTTTGACAGCGCGGAGACCTGGGCCCGTAGGGGCTTCGTCTCGGCGGCGCCGAGATACGCCTTGCCCGCATAGAGCCGCTCGGAGAGCGGGACCTGCTCGGGCCAGTCCTCGGCCAGGTTCTCGAGGAAGTGCTCCCGCGTGCCGGGACGCAGGAAGAGGACGTTGGCCCAGATTCCCGTGGCGCCGGCTTCCCGGGCGGCACGTACCACCTCGCGCAGCTGCTCGGGGCGATCCGAGATGCCGGGCAGAATCGGCGCCATCCCGACGCGCGC
>JBKPTB010000147.1:0-4722 GCA_046735315.1 Actinomycetota bacterium | reverse complement strand
GGAACAGTCCGTTAGGCCTTAGCCGGGACGGTCGAGCAAGAAGGCGAAAGGCAGGGCATGCCGCCGCAGCTCAATCAGCGAAATCGGACGTGTCTCGTCGCGACGGGTGAGGCTGAGCGCTGCTGCGGCCACACCGAGAGTAGACCCGCCGTGGGCGCCTCCGGAGCTGCTTGATCCGCTCGAGGCACCCGGAGCGGACGGCATCTGAGGTTCATGCTCCGGATTTGGTAAGTGAGGCGTCGGCGCATGCGCGCCAGCGGGCCGGCTTGGCCCGGAATTCGTCCTCTCCTCTTGGCGTACCCCCTGCGTCGTCTTCGGTGAGGCGGGCCATGAGGTGAGAGGAAGAACGCCGGTGGTCGTGCCGCAACCTAGGCCGACGCTGCAGTCGAAATCGCAGCAAGTCACGACGCCGGGGAACGTCAGCATCAGGGGCTCGCCGCGGCCGAGGATCGTGGCCACTGGGTCGAGCGGGCTGTCGATAGGGACGTCCGCTTCGGCGCCTTGATCGTTCGACGTGGACTCGGACAGCCCATCACTCGGGGTCGCGTCAATAGGGGCCTGCACGTTGGAGCTCGGCGGCGACGACGGTGGGTCCGCTGCTTCGGAGGAGCTCGACTGCGAGCTCGGGGGCGGTCCCGGGTCCGTGACGGGCGGCGGCACCGTCGAGGTGTCGGTCGTGGGCTCGGCAGGTGCCGAAGCCGGGGTGGTGTCGGAGGCGGTGGTTGGGGACTCTGTCGCGCTGGCATCCCCAGTCGTGTCAGTTGCGTTCGGCGCCGCCGGACACGCGCTGGTCGTGTCCGCAACGGTGGTGGAAGAGTTCGTTGTCGTCACCGAAGTCTCCGTTGCGTCCGGCGCCGCGGTGCATCCGTTGGTGGTGTCCGCCGTACCGGCGGAGGCGTCCGTCGTTGTTCCCGAGCCATCTGTTGCATCTGAGGCCGCGGCAGACGCGTCGCTCGTACCCGCGGTGTTGGACGTGTCTGTCGTACCAGACGCGTCGGTTGCGTCCGCAGCGGTGGTAGGTGCGTCGCTTGTATCCGCGGTGCTGGAAGTGGCTGTGGTGCCGGAGGCGTCTGTTACGTCCGCGGCGGTCGCAGGCGCGTCGCTCGTATCCGCGGTGCTCGAACTGTCTGTCGTTGTTGCAGAGGTGTCTGACGATGACGACTGAGCCGAGGCATCCACGACCGTGGGCGGGGAATCCTCGGCCCGAGCCGTAGAAGCAAAGAGGAACGCGCAGAGAGTTGCCGCAGACAGAGCTACTGACCAGCCGAGAAGCTTCCGCGCGAAACGCGCAGGCCACAGGCCCGCAACTGCGACCGAGCTCCCGTTCATCAGCGCTTCCTCCCCGTGGCTGCGCGCTCTCTCTGTACAGCTTCGAGGTATCACACCCGAGATCAGGTGCGCAAGAGTCGTGGCGTCAATCGGGAAGCCGAAAAGAAAGACGACCCTTGCCGGTCACAGTGCGTCAACCTTAAGTGGAGATTGAGTGTTGCACCGACGGTGGCGCGGAATGCGGCGCCTGTGCACTCGTGAATCCGCGCCGCGCAGGTCTGGCGTAGTAGCGGACAGCGTGGCTTCAGCAAACCGTCTTAGGAGGCAGGACATGACGGACTCGAGTCTCTACGAACGGCTCGGTGGCGCATTCGCCATCGCAGCAGTGGTTGACCTCTTCAGCGATGCTCTCGTGCACAACCCGATCGTCGGGCAGAACTCGGAGAACCCCGAACTCCGGGAATGGCACACCAATAATCTGGGCAGACTTCCAGGCCTCAAATTCATGCGCACCCTGTGGGTCTGCGACGTTGCCGGCGGACCCCAGCAATATGCAGGCACCAAACCAGGCAGCACTCCTCTCGGCTTGGAAGAAGCCCATCGCGAACTGAAGATCTCACCCGCCGAGTTCGACGAAGTCGCGGCTGAGCTGGCGCGCACGCTCGACTCCTTCAACGTGCCCGAGAGGGAGAAGGAGGAGGTTCTCGGCGCATTTGCCGCACACAAGGGCGAGGTGACGGAGGGGTACTCCCAGTAGCGCGGGACTACCTCACCTCGCTCGTGTAGATCGGCCCGCGGTACGTCTGGTCAATGAGCGAGCGCAGGTCTTCGGACGCCACAAGATGGTAGAGCTGGCTCGTTCCGCCGAGCACGCCGGCGCCGAAGTAGTCGTTGAAGTCCGGCACCAGACGGCGGATCGCGAAGCCCATCTCGGCGATCGCCTGCTGGAGGCGGAAGGGCGCTTCCGGCCGCCGCGAACCGAATGAGAGGAAGACGCTGCCGCCGGGCCCTTTTAGTGCGTCGGCCGCACGCGAGAGGAAGAGCCGCGCCGCCGCCACCGTGAAGGGCGGGTCGGTGGCGACCGTGTCGAAGGCCCCAAGGAACTCCCGCGGCAACGGATCGCGAAGGTCATGGTGGCGGCACGAACAGGGAAAGGGAGCGTCGCTGAGCTCCGCCGCGAGGAACTCGACCAGCGCCGCGTCAGCATCGAGCACGACGAGACTACTGATCGTCGAGGCCGAACCGAAGTGCCGCACGATTGCGGCGATGGCGAGCGACGTCAGGTCGTCGTCGCCGAGGAGCAGAATTCGCCTCCCGACGAGCGCATCGGCCTCGTGCATCGCGAGCACGCGCCGCAGCTTCGTCCCGACCGTGCACTGACACTGGTCTAGATCGAGCCGCCGCGGCGGCGCCTTCTCAACGAGCCTGGTCAGTTCGCGGGCAATACCCGAGACCTCGCCGGGAGAGACGACGCCGCGTCCTGCGCATGTAGAACACGTCGCCGTGGCCGGCAGGTGCAGTCGACCGTCCCCGAACAGCCTGCGTCCCGACGCAGTGAGCTGCGCGGGAGGCTCGCCGGCGACCACGAAACGCTTGCGCAGCTCGCCGCAGACCGCGGCGACGATCGGCACGGGAAGTGCGACCGTGCGGCTGAGCCGTCGGATCGATACGGGCTCCAGACGCGCGAGGGCCGCGATCACCGCGCGCACGCCACGCTCGCCTTCCCGCAACCCGACCGCTGCGGCGACGTCGCGGACGATGCGGGCGTCGTCAGCCAACTGCACGCGGGATGCAGGCGATGTTGACGCGTTCGGCGTCGAGCCGCCGGCTGATCGTCCGAAGCACGACCTCGCCTCGAAGGTCGCCGTAGGAGAGGAGGTCGATGTTCGCCAGACCGAACTCGGGCCACGTGTGAATGCTGAGATGCGACTGTGCGAGAACGAGCACACCTGTGACAGCCCCGTTCGCGAAGACATGGAACTCCTCGCCCACTACGGTCGCACCGCCGCTTTCCGCTGCTGCGTACATCGTTTCCCTCAGGCGCTCGCGGTCGGTGAGGCTGGCGGCGCGCCGGACCCATGCATCCATGGCGTACAGGCGCATGCGCCGCTGATACTGAACTCGGTTCGGAAGCGCTGGGCTCCGGATTTCCAGATGCTGAGACACGTTCTCCTTCGCTCGGATGGCGTCGAGGCGCCGCCCGGGCGACGGAGCGTTGCTATGCGGTGGAGCTCCTAGCCGAGAGGATCAGGCGACGCCGGGAAGGCTGGCGGAACGAACACTCATTTCACGCACCTCCTCCCGGTCGCTGACCGGTCGAGGGTAGCCGCGACCACGCTTCGGCGTCAAGGATGAGATTGCCAGATGACCTCCTTGGAGGGTTAGTCGCGATCCAGACGGCTCGACAGGCATAAGCTCCCGCTCAACTCATCGCAGACCTAGTTAGGAGGAGCTCATGGCAGCCACGGAGGTCAAGAACTTCGACTCGCCCGACGAGACACGGCCGTTTGAAGGAAATGGAAAGGCGGACGTTGTCAACATCGGCGGCCAGACAGTCGGTCGCGGCATATTCGAACCGGGGTGGCGCTGGTCGAACAACGTGAAGCCGATTGCCGGCACTGACTCTTGCCAGGTGGCGCACCTCGCGTATGTCCTCTCCGGCCGAATGGGCATTCGGATGGAAGACGGGAGCGAGGTCGAGGTCGGACCCGGCGATGTTTTCGCCTGCCCGCCCGGTCACGACGCTTGGACGGTCGGAGACGAGCCGTGTGTTGCGGTGGACTTCGGCGGCTTCGGCGATTACGCCAAACGAAGCTGACTAAGCCGCCGCCCCAAGCGGCGTGACAGCGAGGCGTGAATGCAGACGCCGGCGGAGACCCGATACGCCCGAAGCGGCGAAGCCCACATCGCTTACCAGACGGTCGGTAGCGGGCCCGTCGATCTGATCCTCCTCCCGGGTGCCTTCAGCCACGTCGAGCATCAATGGGAGGAGCCTTCGTTTGCTCGGTTCCTCCGCCGGCTCGCGTCCTTCTCCCGCCTGATCGTCTTTGACGTGCGGGGAACCGGGCTCTCCGACAGAGCTGCAGAGCTTCCGACGCTGGAAGAGCAAATCGACGACGTGCTGGCGGTGCTCGATGCCGTCGATTCCGAGCGCGCTGCGCTCTTCGGCCTCTCCCAGGGAGGCGGGCTGGCCGCGCTGTTCGCGGCAGCCCATCCGGATCGGACCAGTGCGCTCGTCCTCTTCGGCGCCTACGCACGAAGCACGTGGGCCGATAACTACCCGTGGGGACGGACTCCGGAGAACTACGAGAATCTCATGCGGACCGCCGACGAAGGATGGGGCAGCGGAGCATTCCTGCCGCTGGTCGCTCCGACAATGGCCGACGACGCGTCGTTCAAACTGTGGTGGGCGAAACTCGAACGGCTCTCGGGAAGCCCGGGAGCAATCCTCGC
>JBKPTB010000146.1:0-4743 GCA_046735315.1 Actinomycetota bacterium | reverse complement strand
ATGTGCGGTCCGCACTCGAGCTGGTCTACGAAGCGGGGACGCTCAGGTGTACTGAGCCGTTTCCGCGCGAGTTCCTCGAACAGCTAACGCGGCTGATCCCCGCAGACGTCATCGTCGGCTATCACGAGGCTGTGATCGGCGCCCCCTGCCGAACCGTCGAGGTCATTGAGGTCCCAACCGATCCCATCCCCGCAGAGGTGGAGGAAGCAGTGCCCCAGATCTTCCGCCAAGAACCCTTCCTCCACGGCCGGTATCGATCGGAACGCCGGGCGTTGAAGGCGTCGGACCAGATGACGCGCCGACGACGCCGCCAGACGGAGTGGTACGCGACAGTCTGGAAGCCGCTGCATCGATGACAGCCTCCGCGTCTGGTTGCCTGCGCCGGTCGGACGGGCACGGGTGATCAACCTAGAACGCAGCGGACGAAACTTCACCGAGCGCGAGCGAGCACTCCTCGAGTTCCTCAGACCCGCGTTGATCAAGATGCACACGGCCGCGTCCGCGAGGCGTCGGCAAAAGAGCCTGGGATCGCCGCCGCTGACCCGACGGGAAACCGAGATTCTCGGCTGGATCGCTGATGGCAAGACAACGAGGGAGATCGCGGCGATCCTCGTAGTCTCGCCCCACACCGTCCGGAAGCACATCGAGCACATCCTCGAGAAGTTCGACGTCCGTACCCGTAGTGCCGCGGTCGCTCGCGCATTCCCGATGGCCGGGGGCGTCTAGCCTCAGCGCACGAAAAGACCGCACTTTGCGGTCTACGTCTCGACTGTTCCGGCCTCTTGCCGGCGCAGGGCTCGATCGCCTGTAGCGTGGGTTCCGGCAGCGAGAAGTCGGTTTCCGACGCCCGAACGCTTCGATCGCGAGCGCCGCGCCTCTTTTACTCCTCATGTCCCGAAGCTCTCTTCTGAGCAGCTTCGGTTCTAGCCCCCGAGGCGCAATGTCGCTCTGTGGGGACGAAAAGCCGAGGAAAGGAGATGTATGTCCTCGGAACAGAACAAAACAATTGTCCGCCGCCTCCTCGAGGAACCGTGGGAGGGGGACTTCCGTGTGGTCGATGAGCTCGTCGACCGCAAGTATGTCGGGTACGACCCGTCCATCCCCGAGCCACTGCGCGGCCCCGAGGGTTTCAAGGAAAACATCTCGACGTATCGTGCGGCGTACTCGGATGCCCGGATCAGCGTTGACGATCAGATCGCCGAGGGCGACAAGGTCGCGACGCGCTGGACAGGTCGCGGCAAGCACGACGGTGACCTGATGGGCATTGCCCCCACCGGTAAGCAGGTCAAGGTCTCGGGCCTCACTCTCTCCCGGCTTGCGAACGGCAAGGTCGTCGAGGAGTACACGAACTGGGACACGTTCGGGATGATGGAGCAGCTTGGCGTCATTCCTGAGCTCGCGCACGCCTAACAAGGTCTAGCGATTGTCGAATCAAGGGCCGCCTTCGGGCGGCCCTTGATTTCCTGCACCGGACACGTCGCGGACGTGTCATGACCGCGAAGACGGTCAGAGCCGTTCGAGCAACTCGGCCAGCGCGACGTCCTCGAACGACTCGAGCACGAGGTCCGCATCCTCGAGGGCGAATGTCGCGGTGATCGGGTTCGGGACCGCAACGCAGAAGAGGCCCGCGGCCTTGGCGGCGTGGACGCCGTTCAGCGAGTCCTCGAATGCGATCGCCTCGTCCGCGGCGAGGCCCAGCGCGTCGAGCGCCTCGAGATAGAGCGTGGGCCGCGGCTTGGCCCGCTCAGGGTCGCCGTCCGCCGCCATGATCACTCCCCACCCGTCCAGACGGTTGAGGCGCTCGAGGTGGCGGCTGATCCACTCGCGCGTGCTGCTGGACACGATTCCCGTGACGAGGCCGCCGCTCCTAGCCTCCTCGAGGTAGTCCTCGATTCCCGGCCTCAGGTCTTCGAGATCGCAGAGCTCGTGCTCGCGGGCGCGTAGGCGTTGGGCCATGTGTTCGCGGTCGAGCGGACGCCCGACCAGCTCCTCCAGATGAGCGTCCGGGTCGAAGGGCGCGCCGATCGTGCCGACGAGCGTCGCCCACTTGTCGAGCGGCAGCTCGTGACCGTGATCGCGGTAGAGCTCCTCGTAGGCAAGGCGCGATGGAGTCTCGGTGTCGACGAGGAGGCCGTCGAAGTCGAAGAGGAGCCCGCGGATCGTCACGGTGTCAGTCTTCCTGAATGGCGATTCTCGGCGTCGACGTCGGGGGCACGTTCACCGACGCGGTACTGCTGGAGGGTGAGCAGGTGCGGACTGCCAAAGTCTTGACTCGCCCGAGGCAGGAGGAGTCCGTACTCGCTGCGGCGCGAGAAGCCGGGGCCACCGGCGTCGAACGCTTCGCACACGGGACCACCGTCGCAACGAATGCGCTGCTCGAACGGAAGGGCGCGCGGACGGCGTTCGTCACGACGGTCGGCTTCGAGCATCTCCTGCATCTCCGGCGACAGACGCGCGCGCATCTCTACCGGCCATGCGCGGCCTGGCCCGACCCGCTGGTACCGCTCGAACGCTGCTACGGCGTGGAGGGCCGGATGGGCCCGAGCGGGGAGCTCGAGCCACTCTCGCTCGGCTCGCTGCCGGACGTCACGGCAGACGCGGTCGCCGTCTGTCTCCTGCACTCGTATCGCGACGCGACGCACGAGCGTGCCGTCGTGGAGGAACTCAGGCGTCGGCTGCCGGAGGCACACGTCGTCGCCTCCCACGAGGTCTCTCCGGAGTTTCGCGAGTACGAGCGCGCGTCGACGACCGCAGCCGACGCGTACCTGGGGCCGGTCGTCTCACGCTATCTCGGGGCACTCGGCCGTGCAGCCATCGCAGCGGGACTCCCGGAACCGCTCGTGATGCGCTCGTCGGGCGGAGTCGCGACTCTGGCGGAAGCCGCGGCGCATCCTGCGACGATCCTCGTGTCCGGACCTGCTGCCGGAGTCGTCGGCGCCGCCCGCGTCTCCGCGCTCGCCGGCTTCGAAGACGCGATCGCCTTCGACATGGGCGGGACGTCGACAGACGTGTGCCTGATCGCCGGTGGCCACGCGGAACGTACGAGCGAGCGTGCAGTTGACGGGCTCCCGATCCATCTCCCGACGGTCGACCTGCATACGGTCGGCGCCGGCGGCGGTTCGATCGTGTGGCGCGATCCGGGCGGCGCGTTGCGGGTGGGTCCGCAGAGTGCGGGCGCGCAGCCCGGGCCCGCCTGCTACGGAAATGGCGGGACGGAGCCGACGGTCACTGACGCCAACCTCTTGCTTGGACGGCTGCCCGAGCGCCTCGCCGGCGGCGTCGAACTCGACCGGACTGCGGCTGAGCGCGCGCTTGACGGTTTCGATCCTACGGCTGTCATCGACGTCGTGAACGCCGAGATGCTCCGCGCGCTGCGCGTCGTGTCCGTCGAACGTGGCCACGATCCTGCGGACTTCGCGCTCGTGGCCTTCGGCGGCGCCGGGCCGCTGCATGCGTGCGAGCTCGGCGAAGAGCTCGGAATCCGGACGGTTCTCGTCCCCGAGGCTGCCGGTGTCCTCTCGGCGCTCGGGCTCGTCGCCTCGGATGAGCGGCGCGACACCGTGCGGTCCTATCTCGTTCCGCTCGACGAGGCGGGCGAACTTCCGGACGAGGGAACTGCGGACCTCCGCTATGCGGGCCAGTCGTTCGAGCTCAGCGTGCCGCTGCAGGACGACCTGTCCGGGGCCTTTCATCGCGCCCACGAGGAGCTGTACGGCTTTGCCGAACGCGATCGGCCGATCGAGCTGGTCGCTGTTCGCACCGCCGAGGTCACACGAGGGCCGCACATCGAGTTGCGGGCGCCAGGGGCCCGCCGAGTCGACGGGCCGCAGGTCCTCGAGCTGCCTGGGGCGACGGTGTGGGTCCCCGACGGCTGGGCCGGTCGGTCGGACGCGACCGGAACGCTGGTGCTGAGACGGGAACCCGAATAGACGTCGAGCTCCAGATCGTCGGCTCGATCCTGCGCTCGATCGCGGAAGAGATGGGTGCGCTGCTGGTGCGCTCCGCCTTCTCGGCGAACATCAAGGAGCGCCGCGATTGCTCCACCGCGCTCTTCGACGGAGACGGGCGGATGATCGCGCAGGCCGAGCACATTCCCGTCCATCTTGGAGCGATGCCCGACGCGGTCGCCGCAGTGATGCAGCACGAACCCGCTGCGGGCGAGGTCTGGGCGCTCAACGACCCATATACGGGCGGCACCCACCTGCCGGACATCACGCTCGTCTCCCGGACCGAGATCGGGTTATCCGTGACACGCGCGCACCACGCCGACGTCGGCGGCCGGGAACCCGGCTCGATGCCGGCCGACTCCCACACCCTGGACGAGGAGGGAGTCGTGATTCCTCCGACCCGGCTGGACGACGCCGTGATCGCGGGCCTCGTCGCACAGATGCGGAATCCGGAGGAGCGGCGCGGCGATCTTCGAGCACAACTGGCTGCTCATCGTCTCGCCGAGCAACGCGTCTCCGAGCTCTGCGACCGTCGCGGGCAGGATCGCGTGGTCGCCGCGATGGCAGAGCTCCACGACTACTCGGAGCGGCGGATGCGGGTTGGGATCGCCGCTCTCCCGGATGGACGCTTCGAGGCGGAGGACCTCCTCGAGGCGATCGTGGGTGAGCTCGTCCTTCGGGCAGCGGTGACGGTCGCGGGAGATTCCGTCGTCGTCGACTTCGACGGCACCTCGTCGCAGCACGGGGGCAACCTCAATTGTCCGCTGGCCGTTACGCGCTCGGCTTGCTTTTACGT
>JBKPTB010000145.1:0-5711 GCA_046735315.1 Actinomycetota bacterium | reverse complement strand
ACGCTTCGGCCCTGCACCGTCCCGCCGCTCCTGTGGATCGTCGATCTCGCGGTGCTCCCACCAGAGGCGGTTTCGCGAGAACATGCCGGGCCAGCTCGACCGGATTCGTTCGAACACGGGGGGAATCGCTTCGAGCACCTCCTCCGGCTCGAGGAAGCGAAGCGTCCCCTCGGCCTCGGAGGACCGGGCGAAGGCGGTGTACTCGTGCGGCAGCGCGATCTCCCCGCAAAAGCCGGCCACTCCGTAGCCGTAGCGACCGTAGATCGGCTCCTCCGACGCCCAGAGCGCGGCCATCGGCTCACCGCGCTCGTGCACGTCGTCCAGCTGCGCGCGCATGAGCGAACGCAGGATGCCCCGCCTGCGATGGGTCGGATAGACCCCAACGATGCTGATGCCTGCCGTCGGAAGATCGCCGCCGGGAACGGTCATGTTGAAGGTGAACGCCGCCGCGCCGCCGACGACCTCCCCGTTCGAGAACGCCGCGTGCATGCGGTCGAGCCCGAGCTGGTCGACCCAGCGCTGCATGCGATCGTCCTCGATGGTCGCACCGAAGTACTGACCGATCGCGAAGAACGCTGCGCCGAACTCCTCCAGGTTCCGGACCGGACGAACGTCGAAGGCCATGCCTCGACCCTACGGAATACGTTCGAGCGGGGCGTAGTCCAGCATCAAGCGGCGCTCGCTCCCGTCCGCGAAGCGAACGGTGACGACGCCGCCGGCTTCGATCTGCGTGACGACGCCTTCGCCGAGGGTGCCGTGCCGGACCGAATCTCCGGTCGACAGCGACGGTATGTCGTCGCGGGGCGCGACACCCTGCGCGCCGTAGGACGACCAGGATGCGGGACGGAGGCGCTCGCGCTCGACCGACGCCGGCAGCTCGTCGAGGAAGCGTGAGGGGAGGTTGTAGCCGCGCGACCCCCAGAGCGAACGTGCGGAGGCGTGCACGAGCGTCAGGTGCTCCTTCGCTCGCGTCATTCCGACGTAGGCGAGCCTCCGCTCTTCCTCGATGCCCTGCTCCTCGATCGAGCGGGCGTGCGGGAATATGCCTTCTTCCATGCCGAGCAGATAGACGGCGCGGAACTCGAGGCCCTTCGCGTTGTGCAGCGTCATCAGCGTCACGAGACTCTCTTCGGCGCGGATCGCGTCCTGATCGGAATAGAGCGAGATCTCCTGTAGGAAGTGCGACAGCGCCGGTTCGTCCGCATTCTCCTGGTACTCGCGAGCCACGCCGACGAGCTCTTGCAAGTTTTCGAGCCGCCCTTGCGCCTCGATCGTGCGCTCGGCTTCGAGCGCCTCGAGGTAGCCGCTGCGCTCGAGCGTGCGTTCAACCAGTTCGGAGACGGGCAGTTCCAGTGCGCCGGACTGCAACGACTGCATGAGCGTCCGGAACTGCTGCACGGCTCGTAGCGGCGCTGCGCCCACTCCAGCCTCCTCTGCGAACTCCATCGCCTCCCACAGCGAGCGTCCCTGCGCGTCCGCCCAGGTCTGAAGCCGCGCGAGACTGGAGTCGCCGATCCCGCGGCGCGGCTTGTTCGCGATTCGTTGCAGGGAGACCGCGTCATAGGGGTTGTCGATCGCCTGGAGGTACGCGATCGCGTCCTTGATCTCGGCACGCTCATAGAAGCGCGGACCGCCGATCACCTGGTAGGCGACGCCCTGCCTGACCAGCACGTCCTCGAGCACTCGCGACTGCGCGTTCGTGCGGTAGAAGACGGCGATCTCGTCCCCGGCGAACCCCTCTTCGACCAGCGCGGCGATTCCGGCTGCCACAAACCGCGCCTCGGCATGCTCGTCCTCGACCTCGACGACGCGGACCGGATCGCCGTCCCCGAGCTCGGACCAGAGCTCCTTCGGCTTGCGTTCGCGGTTGTTCGCGATGACCGCATTGGCTGCGTCGAGGATGGAGTTCGTCGACCGGTAGTTCTGCTCCAGCGCGATCGTGCGCGTTCCCGGGAAGTCGCGCTCGAAGTCGAGGATGTTGTTGATGTCCGCCCCGCGAAACGCAAAAATTGATTGATCCGGGTCCCCGACGGCGCAGACATTTCGGTGCTGTGCGGCCAGCAGCTGGAGCAGGCGGTACTGCGCGTGGTTCGTGTCCTGGTACTCGTCGACCAGGATGTAGCGGAACGCCTTCTGCCACTTGTCGCGCGCCTCCGGGAACCGCTCGAGCACGTCGACGGTGAGCATGAGCAGGTCGTCGAAGTCCACGGCGTTCGAGGCAAAGAGACGGCGCTGATACAGCTGGTACACGTCGGCGACGGTCTGGTCGTAGAAGGACTGGACCTGGTTCGAGTACTCGTCCGGCTGGATCAACCGGTCCTTCGCGTGCGAGATCTGGTTGTGGATGCCTCTCGGGGTGAATCGTTTCGGGTCGCGTTCCAACTCCTCCAGGCACTGCTTCACGAGCCGGAGCTGGTCGGCCTGGTCGTAGATCGTGAAGTTCGAGCGGTAGCCGAGCCGCTGCGCCTCGCGGCGGAGGATGCGTCCGCAGGCCGCGTGGAAGGTAAGGATCCACAGGCCGCGGCCGCTACGGCCGAGCAGGCGTTCGAGTCGTTCCCGCATCTCTCCCGCCGCCTTGTTCGTGAAGGTGATGGCGAGGATCTCGTTCGGCTGGGCACCGACCGCGTTGATCAGATGTGCCACGCGATACGTGAGCACGCGCGTCTTGCCCGAGCCGGCGCCGGCGATGACGAGCAGTGGGCCTTCCGTGGCGAGGACGGCCTCGCGCTGGGCGGGGTTCAGGTCGGCGAGGTACTGCTCGGGGGAGGCGACGGCCACGAGTCGATGCTAGCGGCGCACTTTGGCGCCGGCCTCCCGCGTCCGGAGCGGAGCCGTCCAGACGTGACCCGGCTGGGGTCTGTCCCCAGGCGTGGCGCGAGGAGACAGGTCCGACTGTGAGGTTTGGACCTGGAGTTCGCGCCGGGAGTGTGACTTTTTTTCCACGGCGGCCCGTTCGAGACACGAATAGGCTTCCGCCTCGTGCGCCTTGCCCTCATGATCGAAGGTCAGGAGGGTGTGACCTGGGACGATTGGGTCGCGCTCGCGTCGGCGTGCGAGGAGCACGGCGTCGAGGCGCTCTTCCGGTCCGACCACTACATCTCCTGGTTCGACGAGAGCCGGCGCGTCCTCGACGCGTGGGCGACACTTGCAGGCCTCGCCGCACGGGCGACCGGCCTCGAGCTCGGCACGCTCGTCTCCCCCGCAACCTTCCGACATCCGTCCGTGCTGGCGCGCAATGCTGCGACCGTCGACGAGATCTCGAGCGGTCCGGTCACCCTTGGTCTGGGCGCCGGATGGCAGGCTCGTGAGCACGACGCATACGGCTTCGAGTTCGGCTCCGCCCGTGACCGAGTCGCGCGCCTCGCCGAGCAGCTGGAGATCGCCTACGGCCTGCTGCGGGAGGAGCGCATGACCTTCGAGGGTGTGCACTACAAGCTCGTCGACGCGCCCGGTTTCGACCGGCCCGCCGTGAACCTGCTCGTCGGCGGCAGCGCGAAGCCCGGTACGGCGGTCCCCGCCGCCCGTTTCGCAGACGAGTACAACACGCTGTTCGCCCCACTCGACGCGCTTCGCGCGCGACAGAGCGCGCTCGACGACGCCTGCGAGCGTGCCGGTCGCGATCCCGCCACCTTGCGCCGCTCGCTCATGGCCCCGATCGTGGTCGGACGCGACGACCGCGAGCTGCAGGAGTCGGCCCGCCGCGTCGGTGCGCTCTTCGGAAGGGACCCGAAGGATGTCCTGGAGCGCGACCGCCGTCATGGCCCTGTCGGCACGGTCGACCAGGTGGTCGAGCGCCTCAAGGCGATGGAGGAGATCGGCTACGAACGCGTCATGCTCCAGCACCTGGCGCACCAGGATCTGGACACGGTCGCGCTGATCGGCCGGGAGCTCGCTCCGGCGGTCGCCTGAAAAGCGAAGAGCCCCGCCAAGGCGGGGCTCTCCAAACCGCGTTCAGGTCGTCGCCTAGTAGTCCTCGCGAACCACCGTGCGGCGTCCGCGGCCTTCGGCCGGTCCGCCGAAGCCGCCCCAACTCGACCAGAAGATGAGCGACAGCAGCGCCCCGAAAGCACCGACGGCGAGAAGAATCCAGCCGATGGTGTGGATCTCGATGCCACTCACCGTCGCGTTGACCGCCCACACGAGGACAGCCCCGACGGCGACGAGCAGAAGACTGACTCCCATACCCATTGTCGTTTCTCCTTTCGATGCGGAGAGCAGAGAACTCTCCGTCTGCAGGGAAAACGTGGCTGCCCGGTTTCTGGATACGCCCTTTGCGGCTAGGGACTCGAGCCGTTCACGAGGCGGACAATGGGCACGCCCTCGACCCAGTCCACCACGTTGACCGAGGCCGGACGCTGATCGATCCGAAAGATCGCCTCGTCGGCGATCCCGAGCCAGAGCGAGAAGGCTGCCCGGATCGAGCCCGCGTGGGTCACCACCGCCACCGCCTCGTTCGCGTGTGCCGCGACGATCTCCCCTAGCGCACGACAGACGCGCTCGCGCAACTCGGTGTATGTCTCGCCACCCGGAAAGCGAACCGACAACGGCCGGCTCAGGAGTTCGGTCCGGAGCGGCAACGAGAATTCGTCGAAGTCGAGTCCGTCGACCTCGCCGAAATCGATCTCCCGCAGCTCCGCGACCTCGACCGGAACGAGGGCGTGCTCCGCGGCGACAGCGTCGGCTGTGAAGACGGCCCGCCGAAGTGGGCTCGTGTATACCGCCCGGAGCGGAAGCCCCGCGAGCGCGGCGGCCAGCTCGCGCGCTTGGGCTGAGTTTCCTTCCTCCGCATGCCGGCAGAGAACGAGTCTCGTCACGCGAGCCCTGCAGCAACGATCAGCACCGTTGTCTCGCAGAGCTCGGTCAACGCTCCGAGGCAGTCGCCGGTGGCGCCACCGAGCCAGTGCCGATAGATCACGCCCGCGCAGATCGTCACGACCGCTGTGGCTGTGACGAGCCAAAGAGCCTCGCTTCCCACCGCGAGCACCGCAAGCGCGATTCCGAGTCCAGCAGCAACTGCGGCAGCGCGCCCGGATGCACCGCTGAGGACGCCGCCCGGCCCTGGTGCCGGACGCGGGTACGGAAGCAGCACTGCGAGCGATGGGGACGCGGCGCGCGAAAGCGCGCCGGCCGCGATCAGCGCCGGCACCGCTCCGCCCCTGACGAGGAGCGCCGCAATCGCACCGACCTTGAGTACGAGGTCGAGCGCGAGCGCGCTCGCTCCGAAAGTGCCGAGGCGCGAGTCGCGCATGATCTCGAGGGCGCGCTCGCGACTTCCGCCGCCCGCCGCGTCGAACGTGTCGGCGAGTGCGTCGACGTGCAGCGCGCCGGTGAGCAGGACGGCGATTGCAAGCGCAACGCCCGCCGCAACGAAGGCGGGCAGCCACGGGTACAGCCCCACTGCAACGCCGCCGGTGAGCGCGCCCAATCCGGCTCCGACGACGGGAAAAAGGACGAGACCGCGGGTAACATCGCGCGCCTCGAGCGCAACGACACGACCGATGGGCACGAGCGTCAGGAAGGAGAGCGCGCCCGCGACGGCCCGGAGGCTAGCGCCCGGCATCTGTGACCCCTGCCGCCTCGAAGGTCGCCATCTCGTCGAGGATTGCGAGCGACGCGTCGAGCAGCGGCAAGACGAGGGCCGCACCGCTTCCTTCTCCCAGGCGCAGCCCGAGATCGAGCAGCGGTTCGAGGCCGAGCGCTTCGAGCGCCAG
>JBKPTB010000144.1:0-8393 GCA_046735315.1 Actinomycetota bacterium | reverse complement strand
GTGAGCATTGCGTGGGTGCACGTCTTCCCGCACGTCGCGCCGGAGGGAAAGTGGACACGTGCAGATCTGGTGCAGCAGCGCCAACACGCGGAGCAGCAGCCCGGCGCAAGCGGCAACCCCGCCAGCCTGAACGAGCCGTCGTTACATAGTCACTGGATCAGCCTGCGAGAAGGCGTGCGTACCGTGATCCATCATCCGCAGGGCTTCGGGCTCGGGAACGCCGGCCAGACCGCGTCGCGGACAGGGACCGCGATCAAAGCCGGGGAGTCGAACTACACCGAGATCGGCGTGGAGACCGGACTGGCCGGGGGGCTCCTGTGGACGGCATGGGGGCTCGCGATCTTCGTCGGCGTCCTGCTTACGGCGCGCAGGACCCGCTGGCGTTTCGCCTGCGGCATTGCCGCGGCGTTCGGCGCCGCGCTCGTCCTTGCCGTGCAGACCGATGTGATCGGCGATCCCTGGATGGGCTACTGCCTCTGGTCCCTCGCCGGAATCGCGCTGGCACCGGTAGCGTTGCCGGCGGATGACGATCGACCCCCGCGCGGACATCGGCCACGTCCACCTGAAGGTGGCCGACATCGACCGCGCGCTCGGGTTCTACCGTGACGTCCTCGGTTTCGAAGAGATGCAGCGCTATGGCGATCAGGCCGCCTTCATCTCGGCGGGCGGCTATCACCATCACATCGGGCTGAACACCTGGGAGTCGAAAGGCGGCTCACCACCCCCGCGCGGGACCACGGGTCTCTACCACGTCGCCATCCGCTATCCGGACCGCAAGGCCCTGGCGCAGGCGCTGAAGCAGGTCGTCGATGCCGGCATTCCGCTGAGCGGAGCGACCGACCACGGTGTCAGCGAGGCGATCTACCTCCGCGATCCGGACGACAACGGCATCGAGCTCTACCGCGACCGTCCCGAAGAGGAATGGCCGCGCGCGTCGGACGGAAGCATGGCGATGATCTCCGAGCCGCTCGATCTGCAAGCGCTCCTCGCCGAGGCGGAGTGACCCCCGTACACTGATTCGATGCGCAGCAGCCGCCGTCGGCTTGCCACGATTCTCGGACTCTTCGCCGGTTCGTTGTTCTGTATCGCACTCGCGCTCGTGCGCGACACTCATACGGGGAACCAGGACTACCGCTTCCTGATCTGGAATCTGTTCCTCGCCTGGATTCCCTTCGCCCTCGCGGTCTTCGTCTACGACCGCTGGCGACGGCGTCAGACGGGCCTCTTGCTCGTCGCGCTCGGCGGGATCTGGCTGCTGTTCTTTCCGAACGCGCCGTACATCGCAACGGATTTCGTCCACCTGCGACAGGATCCGTTGGCGCCCTACTGGTACGACGCCGTGACGATTGCGGCGTTTGCGTGGATCGGTCTCATGCTCGGCTTCGCGTCGCTCTACCTCATGCAGACGGTCGTCCGTCAGGCCCGCGGAGCGGTCGCCGGCTGGGCGTTCGCGGTGATCGCGATCGGGTTCGGCTCGCTCGGGATCTACATGGGCCGGTTTCTGCGACTCAACAGCTGGGACGCACTCGAACATCCGAGCGTCCTGCCGCGAATCGCGCACGCGGTTGCCCGCGACCCGTTCGCCTACCAGGAGGCGATCGCCGTCACGCTTCTCTTTACAGCGGCTCTCAGCTTCGCCTACTTCCTGCTGTACAGCTTCGCGGCAGTCGGGCTCGAGCTCGATGGCGAGCGCTGACGGTCTCAGTCGAGGCGCTCGACCAGCCGGAAGCGCTCCGCGACGAAGAGGGTCTCGTCGTCGACGGTGACCTGCGGTACCCCTAGGGCAGTGCGCAGCTCCGCGCTCTGCCAGAAGGCCTCGTGCGCCGTTCGCCACTCCGCCACGGACTCGAAACCCTCGCCTTCGTCGCGCGCGAACTGCTCGTCGACCGTGTGCAGCGGTAGCACACGGACCTCCGTCGTCTCGATCACGCAGACCAGGTTCTCCGCGGAGTCGACGACGACGCTGCGGCCGCCGATCTCGGGAAGATCGCTGTCCGGCTCGAGCTCGTACTCGAACAGCAGCGAGGATGTCGCGGTCTTCTCGCCGCTGAGGATCGCCGCCACGAGCCGGTCTCGTAGCGGGCCCGGAAAGGCGAAATGGGCGACCGGCAGGCCTCGGATCCCAGCACCGTACATCTGCGCTACAACTCTCACGTGGCCTCCAAGCCGGTCGAGCAGCTCGAATCGGTCGTGATCCGGTTCGCCGGCGACTCCGGCGACGGAATGCAGCTGACGGGTGGCCGCTTCACCTCCGAGACGGCGCTGATCGGGAACGACCTCGCCACTTTTCCGGACTTTCCCGCGGAGATCCGGGCGCCGGCGGGCTCGCTCCCGGGGGTCTCCGGATTCCAACTCCACTTCGCCGACCACGACATCCTCACGCCGGGCGATCAACCCAACGTCCTGGTGGCGATGAACCCTGCCGCGCTCAAGACGAACGTGAAGGATCTGCCCCCGAGCGGCACGCTGGTCGTCGACAAGGATGCGTTCACCGACCGCAACCTGAAGAAAGCAGGCTACGACAGCAACCCGCTCGAGGACGGATCGCTCGACGAATACGACGTCCACGCCATTCCGCTCACCACGATGACGATCGAGGCGCTCAAGGAGATCGAAGGGATCACCAAGCGTGAGGCGGAGCGGTCGAAGAACATGTTCGCGCTCGGTCTGATGTCGTGGCTGTACGGCCGCCAGACCGAGGGAACGATCGAGTTCCTGCAGAAGAAGTTCGCGAAGCGCCCGGAGATCGCGGCAGGGAACGTGAAGGCGTTCCAGACCGGGTACGCATTCGGCGAGACCACGGAATCGTTCGCGGTGCAGTACGAGGTAAAGGCTGCGGCCCTCGAGCCGGGGCTCTACCGGAACATCACCGGGAACCAGGCGCTGGCTTACGGGCTCATCGCGGCCTCGGTGAAGTCGGGGCTCCCGTTGTTCCTCGGCGCCTACCCGATCACTCCCGCGTCGTCGGTGCTGGAGGAGCTGGCCCGCCACAAGAACTTCGGCGTGCGCACCTTCCAGGCGGAGGACGAGATCGCAGCGGTCGGCGCTGCGCTCGGTGCGAGCTTCGGCGGCGCACTCGGCGTCTCGACCTCGAGTGGCCCGGGCATCGTTCTCAAGCAGGAGACGATCGGGCTCGGGATCACGCTCGAGCTCCCGCTCGTGATCGTCGACATCCAGCGTGCCGGCCCGTCGACCGGGATGCCGACCAAGCCGGAGCAGGCGGATCTGCTCGGAGTGATGTTCGGTCGCAATTCGGAGTCGCCCGTGCCGGTGATCGCCGCTGCGACGCCGTCGGACTGCTTCGACGCCGCGCTCGAGGCGGCGCGGATCGCCGTCAAGTACCGCACCCCGGTCTTCCTGCTCTCCGACGCCTATCTCGCGAACGGTTCGGAGCCGTGGCTCTTGCCTGACGTCGACGCGATCCCGCCGATCGAGCCCAGGTTCGCCGAGGCGAACGGGGACGACTTTCAGCCCTACCGTCGGGATGAGGAGACCCTCGCCCGACCCTGGGCCATTCCCGGCACGCCCGGTCTCGAGCACCGGATCGGCGGGCTCGAGAAACAGGACGTCACCGGCAACGTCAGTTACGACCCGGAGAACCACGACCTGATGGTTCGCCTGCGCGCGCAGAAGGTCGCCGGAATCGCGCAGGACATCCCGGAGCTGGCGGTCGACGATCCGGACGGTGCGAACACGCTCGTCCTCAGTTGGGGCGGGACGTATGGATCCGTTGCGGCCGCCGTCCGTCGTGTGCGTGGATCGGGCAAGAAGGTCGCCCACGCGCACCTGCGCTATCTGAATCCATTCCCACGAAACACGGGCGAGGTTCTCCGTGGCTACGACAAGATGCTCGTTCCCGAGATCAACCTCGGCCAGCTGCAGAAGCTGGTGCGTGCCGAGTTCCTCGTCGATGCCACCGGCTTCAACCTCGTGCGCGGAATCCCGTTTCGCGCCGGCGAGGTTGCCGAGGCGATCGACGCCATGGTGGACGCATAGCGGCTGTCTGGCGCCAGCTTCGCGCCGTCCTCGCTCTGCCCTTCACGGTCACCGTCGTCGCGCCCGCACTCATTCTCTGGCGAAGCGGCAGTGTCGACTTCGACCTCGCGCGAACGCTGCTCGGCGCGGCTCTGGTCGCTCTCGGACTCGCCCTGGTCGTCTGGACGTTGGCGCTGTTCGCCACCATCGGCCGGGGCACACTCGCACCCTGGGACGCGACGACGAAGCTCGTCGTGCGAGGTCCCTACCGACACGTACGGAACCCGATGATCACGGGCGTTGCGCTGATCCTGGCGGGCGAGGCGGTGACCTTTCGGTCGTGGGGCATCGTGATCTTGCTCGCCGTCTTCGCGGCGGCCAATGCGATCTACATGCCGCTGGCCGAGGAACCCGGGCTGCGGCGCCGGTTTGGAGAGAACTACGACGCCTACCGCGAGCACGTGCCGCGCTGGCTGCCCCGAATCGATCCTTGGGAACCGACGGAGGGCGATAGTGGGAGCCAGGGACTACCTCGCCGCCGTCCCCGGGGCGCGAGGTGAGCGGAGGCCGCAGGTCCGGCTACCTGGCTCCCACCGAGCGCAGGATTCGCATGCCGAAAACCCGGCCGTGGGGGACGGGCGTCCGGTGCTCTCCCCTGCTGTGTGTGTGATTGACGAGTCAGTCGGTCCTTAAACGCACCCCTAGTTGAGTCCCGCTGCGAGTCGGGCGAAGGCGAGCGGGCTCGTGGCCGTGAGGTCGACGGCCGGCTCGACCGTGGAGAACGACTCGATGTCGTCCCGGAACTTCGCCTTCCCGTTGAATTGCGCATAGGGATCGCTGTCGTCCGCGGGGCAGTTGTTCATGCCGGTGACAAGCCCTCGGTAGAGAGTCCCGTTCGGCCCCTCTACGGCCGCGCCCTTCAGGATCGGTGCCGTGCCGTCGAGCGACCCGGCCAGATTCGCGACCTGGTGATGGATGCAATGCGGGAACGTCGTGCCGTCCCCGACGATGAGCGACACGCCCCATGCGTTTGCGCCGAGGATGTTCGCGCTCCAACGGCTCGTCCACGGCGCGTAGGTCGTCGTACCCGTCAGCTGGTCGTATTCGCTGGCCATGACGACGAGGCCGGCGCCATGGGCGGTGGTATCCCAGGTGGCCCAGGGAAAGCCGAACTGGAATGGATCCGTGCCCGCCTGTGCAACCGCGCGGTCGAGTGCCTTCTTCAGGTCGGCGATCAGTGCCGCCTGGGTGATCTCGAGCCCGGACGGATTCCCTGCCTGGGCGAAGGCCTTGTGGAGCTCGTAGTGCGCGAGCCCGCTCACGTCGTAGAGATTCAGCGTGTCGGCCGCGTCGTCTGCGCTGTTGACGTACGCATTGGCCCAGTGCGCCGCCTGTTGCAGGTAGTAGCTCGGATCGGTGTGAGGCATCCCCGTTGGCACTCCGCCGCTCGCAACCGCGAAGTAGAGCTCTGCCGCGCCGAGCTCGAGGTCGCTGCGCCACTCGGTCTCCGGGTAGAAGCTGTACGGCACGTAGGTTGTCAGCGTCCCCGGGTTCGTGTCGGCCAGATCGAAGATGTGTTCCGCGGCGAGCAGGCAGCGATTGGCGAACGTTGGATCGCTCGCCTTGAAGACCTGGAAGCAGATCGCGAATACCGCCGCGTCGCGTCCCGCGAGATTCGGGCTGATCAGCGACCCCGGCGGCGCCAGGCGGAAGACCGGCCGGCTGCGGATGTAGCGGTAGAGCGGGTCCGTTCCGCCGTAGGTGTCGTCTGCCTGGGGCAGGCGCCAGAGGTCGTGGTCACCGACCGTCTTCGCATTCCCTTCCCCGATTCCGACCTGGTAGTAGAACGTCTTCGTCGGGTCGTCCCACATGCGCAGCAGCCAGTCGGTACCGAACTTCGCCTCGGCGGTGAAGTTCGACGTCTTCGAGCCCGAGCCAAGCTGTGCGGAGAGCTCCCGCACCCCGTGCAGCATCAGGGCGGTTGTGTAGCCGAGCGTCTCGACGCCCTTGATGTAGTCGCCCGCGTCCCACCAACCGCCGGACGCGTCGATGCGCGTACCGAGCGCTTGCAGGTCGCCTGAGAACCGCCCCGCCGAGTTCGCGTTCGGCGTGATGTAGGTCATCGCGGTTTGATCGTTGAGGTGACCCGGCGCCGATCGCAATGCGTTCGGGATGTAGTTCGGCCCATCGCGTTCCGTCTCGTAGAAGGAGAGCGAGTTGGCCAGCGCGCCGCCGTAGACGTTCGGGCCGGTGTCGATGACGAAGGTCGGCGAGGTTGCCGCCAGCGGGCCCGTGACGCTGATCGTGTACGTACCCGACGCGCTGACGCCGTCGAAGTCGAGTGGATAGACGAACGAGTAATCCCTGCTCCAGGCGCCGAGGCTGGCGCCGATCGGCGCCGTGTAGACGGTGGTGCCTCGCGCATTCCTCACGGCAAACGTTGAGCCGGTTTCGGCGACGCTCGACATCAGGTACGCGCGCTTCGCGGCGCTTCCCGGATAGCCGACCTGATTCACGCGGACGAATGCGCTCGACACCGCCGAGCCGGCGCTCCGAACCGAACTGCCGGTAGCGAGCGTCGTGACGCCACAGAGCGCGAGGGCGACAACTGCTCGTCGCATAGCAACCCCTCCCCTGTAAGGATTCCTAACGAGGCCTGCCTGGCGGGGACCCTACGTCTGGCGAGCCGCGACGGCAAGTGACCTACAGTCCGCTCGTGCCCGACCGGCTTCGTCCTCTGTGGGACTTCCACGACCTCGACGGCACCGAGCGGCGACTGCACTCCCAGCTGGAGGAAGAAGGGTCGGATCCCGGGCGTGCGGAGGTGTTGAGCCAACTCGCGCGCGTGCAGGGATTGCTGGGCGACTTCGATGCGTGTGAGCGATTGCTTCAGGAGGCGGAATCGCTCGCCGTGGACGACACGGCCGCACGCATCCGCATCGACCTCGAGCGGGGTCGCGCGATGCGCTCGAGTGGCCGGCCCGAAGCCGCCGTCCCCTTCTTCGAGGCGGCGTTCGACCGCGCGAAGAGCAGTGGCGAGGCATTTCTCGCCGGCGACGCGGCCCACATGGTGGCGATCGCGGACCCCGACAGGATGGTCGAGTGGACGAACCGCGGTCTGCAGCTCGCTGAGGCCGAGCCGGAGGCGTCGTACTGGGCGGGACCGCTGCTGAACAACCTCGGCTGGCACCACGTCGAGAACGGCGACTACGCCACGGCTCTCCCCGTCTTCGAGCGCGCGCTCGAGGCGCGCGAGCGAGACCCTGGCAACCCGGCCGAGATCGAGATCGCGCGTTATGCCGTCGGCAGGACGTTGCGGTTGCTTGGGCGCCCGACCGAAGCCGCCTCCCTCCTCGAGCACTGCGTCGCGAACAGCGAGCCGGATCCGTACTTTCACGAGGAGCTAGGCGAGATCTACGCGCTGCTCGGCCGTGAGGAAGAGGCCCGCGAGCAGTCGCGGCTCGCCGCTCGTCTGCGCTAGCGGGAGGTCGTCTCGAAGCGGTCGACTCCGTCGTCCGGCAACGTCTCCCACGTCGCGACGGACCTGACGAAGATGTGTGCGCCCGGGCTGACGTCGATCGGATCGTCGATCGCGGTCACACGGACACTCGCGGCTTGTGACTCCGGCCAACCGCCACCGAAGAGGTTCGAGCCGCAGGCCTTGCAGAAGGTCTTGGCACTCCCGCCCTCCGGCCGAAACGTCTGCAGAAGGTCTTCCCCTTCGAGGATCCGGATCGCAGCAGACGGGGCGCGGAGATTCACGGTCGCGGCGCCGCCCGAGAGCTTCTTGCAGCTCTCGCAGTGGCAGTACCGGAGAACGTCGGACGCCTCCGTCACCTCGAACTTCACGCCTCCGCAGAGACAGCTACCCCGCAAAGCCGCCACCCCCTGAGCCTACACCCCACTCATCCTCGAGTCCCCACATCGCAGCCGGCAGTCCTGTCTATCATCGAAGCGTGGCGACCAACGGGAAGCTGACCGCCAAGGACTACAAGACCGACCAGGAAGTCCGCTGGTGCCCGGGTTGCGGGGACTACGCGATCCTCGCGTCGCTGCAGTCCTTCATGCCGGAGCTCGACGTGCCGAAGGAGAAGATCGTCTTCATTTCCGGGATCGGTTGCGCCGCTCGCTTCCCGTACTACATGGAGACGTACGGGATGCACTCGATCCACGGCCGCGCGCCCGCGATCGCCACCGGTCTTGCCACCTCGAGGCCCGATCTCTCGGTCTGGGTCGTGACCGGTGATGGGGACTCGCTCTCCATCGGGGGGAACCATCTCATCCACGCGTTACGCCGAAACGTGAACATCAAGCTCCTGATGTTCAACAACGAGATCTACGGGCTGACGAAGGGCCAGTACTCGCCGACGAGCCCGCTGGGGACGAAGACGAAGTCGACGCCGATGGGCTCGCTGGAC
>JBKPTB010000143.1:0-3320 GCA_046735315.1 Actinomycetota bacterium | reverse complement strand
GGCGAGACGCAGCTCGTCCTTCGGCTCGCCGCTACGCTCGACGATCTCTGGGGAACCAGGGGCTACCTGGCAGAGGGTCGTCGTCGGCTCGAGGACGCGCTCGCCGCGGACGAGACCCCGACCGCAGACCGCGCCAAGGCCCTGAACGCAGCCGCCGACATGGCGATCGGCCATGGAGACGCCGCCGCGGCGAGGCTCCGAGCCGAGGCAGCGCTGGCCCTGAACCGGCAGCTCGGAGACGAGTGGGGCAGTGCCGCCTCTCTGTTGATGCTCGGCCATGCCGCCGCCGACGATGAGGACTACGAGACGGCGAGGCAGCACTGGGAGGAGAGTGCACGACTCTTCCAGGGTGCCGGCGACTCTTTCGAGACGCTGATCGTGACGCGGATGCTCGCCTGGGCCTACGACGAGCTGGGGGAGGGGGAACGGGCACGCGAGCTCAAGCTGGACGTCCTAGAGAAAGCGCGCGCAGCCGGCGACAAGCATGTGCAGGTGCATGCGCTCGAGTCGATTGCACACGTCGCAGTGGTCGAAGGGACGGTCAAGGAGGCTGCGTCGCTGCTCGAAGAGGCGTGGGAGCTCAACCGCCAGCTGGGTGACAGGTTCCGCGAAGCCGTGCTCGTGTGTCGCTTCGCCCGGGCGGTCGCGTTCGCCGGCCGAGTCGAAACGGCTGCGCGCGTCCTCGCCACGGGCGAGATGCTCTACGAGGAAATGGGGGCGAGCCCGATGGGCTGGCTCAAGAGAGCGAACGACGAAGCGCTGACCTTGATCCGCCGGCAGCTCGACGAAGCCGCCGTCGCCGAGGCATGGGAGGAAGGCCGGAAGCTGACGGCCGACGAGGCGGTGGCGCTCGCCCGTGCAGCCCTCCAATGACGGATCTGGCGCCAGGGGGTAGTCTGGCCGCGTCGTGGCCGAGGTCCTGCTTTTTCACCATGCGCAGGGGCGGACCCCCGGCTTCCTTGCTTTTGCGGACGAGCTTCGTGCAGCCGGGCACACGGTTCACACGCCGGATCTCTATGACGGCGCCGTTTTCGCCACGCTTGACGAGGGCGTCGACTACGCGAAGCGAGTCGGCTTCGACACGATCCTGGAGAATGGTCGGCTCGCCGCCGAGGGCTTGCCGAACGAGCTCGTCTATGCCGGATTCTCGCTCGGGGTGATGCCTGCGCAACTACTCGCTCAGACGCGTCCTGGCGCCGAAGGTGCCCTCTTGTTCAGCGCCGCCCTCCCGGCCTCGGAGTTCGGCGGCCCGTGGCCGCAGGGCGTGCCGCTGCAGATCCACATGATGGAGAACGACGAATGGTCCGTCGAAGACCTTCCCGCCGCGCGCGAGCTTCTCGAGGAGGCCGATCGCGCGGAGCTGTTCCTGTATCCGGGTGATCAACACCTGTTCGCCGACAGCAGCCTGCCGGACTACGACGCGAGCGCCGCGACGTTGCTCGAGCAACGCGTCATCGAGTTCTTGCAGGGCGTCGAGTAGACGACACTCAGTCCGCTCGGGCGACAGCACATTCGCCCAGGCCATCGCCACCGCCCACGGCGATCTCTATTCGAGCTTGCGACCCACCGTTAACGACTTATGCGAATGATCCGGCGTTGCGAAGGCGTCCAACGCTGGCCCGGTTGAGCGGTGGTAAAGAATGCGCCTTTGGGCGGAGCGCATGGCTTGCACCAGAAGCCGAGTGTGTAGTCGCCTGGCCGCACCTGCGGCACCGTGAACGAGAGCCGTGCAATACCTCGATGGGCGAGACGTAGCGGCCCGAGGGAGAGGATTCTCCGGTTGTGCGGCGGCCCAGTCGGACGCTGCACAAAGCTGGAGCGTGCGAGCACCATCGGAACGAAATACACCCAGACTCCCGAGAATGGCACGTACCGAGCGGGTGACGCAGCGTGCACGCGCTGCCCCCAATGAGCGCGGGGTGTCGCAAACCACAAGCCAAGGTCAGCCTGTGCGACTGCAGGAATCGCGAGCGTGAGCGCAATCGCCGCAAGCAACCACACGGTGCGTCGAGCCATCTGTCCTTGCCTACGGTAGAGGAGACGCTCCGAGTCCAGCGCCCACCCCGCACATGAGGAACGGCGAGCTAGACGACCGCCCTACTCGGGTGGCATTTACGAACGCTCGCCCAGGTGAGCGGCTCACGTCATGACGGTCGCCATCCCGGATCTTGACTACTACGCCAGCGGCTAGTCAGCCCACCAGTCGCGCTCGCCATCGACGTCTTCGCGCGGATCCTCGCCGAGATTGGGCGCGCCGATGACGAGGATCTCGAGGCCCTCCGGCCCCGCCTCGTAGCCTCGCCACGTACCGGGCGGGACCCGCACCGCGTCCCATCCCTTGAGCTCCACGATCTCGTCGTCGACTTTCATCCGCCCGCTCCCGCGCAGGACCACGTACACCTCCTCTTGCTTCATGTGCGTGTGGCCGTACGGAAAGCGATAGCCGGGCGGGACGCGCTGGTAGCTCAGGGCGCATTTCTCGAGCTCGAGCGCTTTGGTCGCAGCGCGGAACTCCAGGTCCGGCGCGCCGTCGAACCGAGGGCCGATGTCCTCGAGATCCTCCTTGATGTTGCTGAGCGTGAACGGCACGGCGTAATCCTATGGCGTCATTCCGGAACGCTGGCCCAAGCGAGGTCTTGGCGGCTCTCGTTCGCGGTGAACCGTCTCCAGTGCCCCTGGGAGACGACTCGACGGTGCCGTCGGTCACTTTGATGGCGGTCTGATCGTCGATCGCGTATGCCGGCGCTGATAGTCCGGCGGCCCGGCGGATGTAAGCTCGACGCTCCAGGAACGCCCTGAGAGGAGGCCCAGATGCATGCGGTCGTCGTGCGCGCGACCATCCACAACGCTGACCGCACGCGGGAAGTCCTCAATAGCCAGGTTGTGCCGCAGGCTTCGGGTGCGCCGGGTTTCAAGGCGGGCTCCTGGACGTGGCCGACCGGCGAAGGGGAGTTGAACGTGCTCGCGATGATCATCTTTGACTCGGAGGAGAACGCACGCGCGGCGGGCGACCGGGTGGGCGCGAATTTTTCGCAGCTTGAAAACCGCGACGACGTCACGCTCGACGGCGTTGAGGTCCGCGAGGTCCTCGCATCGGCCTGATGAGTTAACGGGGGCGGCGCCGGACGGCGCTACGTTGCGACTGGCACAGCCGCCGCCGCGGTCCGCTCCAGCTGGACGTGACAGCGCGACTTCCTTGCGAGCGTCGCCAGAAGAAGTGAGGCTGGATCTTGCCGCGCCGATGAGTTCTCGGTGGTTTGTCAGTCTCTACTGCGATACGGCCGGAGCGGCAGTCGGACAAGGAGTCATGAGATGACCGG
>JBKPTB010000142.1:0-11938 GCA_046735315.1 Actinomycetota bacterium | reverse complement strand
ATGGCGCGGCCGAGCGCGACCAGGCCCGCTTCCTTGATCGCTTCGGAGAGAGTCGGGTGCGCCGCCATGCCGTCGGCGACAGTCTCGACCGTCGCCTCTGCGTCGATCGCCACCACGCCCGCCTCGATCAGGTCCGTGACGTGCGGACCAACCATCACCAGCCCGAGCAGCTCGCCGTAGCGCGTCTCGTGGATCGACTTGACCCAGCCCGTGGTCTCGTTCTGCATCACCGCGCGCGCGTTCGCGACCCAGGGGAACATCCCGGTCGCGACGTCCTCGCCGTACTGCTCGCGCGCTTCGGCCTCGGTCAGCCCGACGGAGGCAATCTCCGGATCCGTGTAGATCGGGCGCGGGACTGCGCGGTTGTCGACGGTCGCCTCGTGCCCGCACGCGTTCTCAGCCGCAACCTCGCCCTCCCGGAACGCCGTGTGTGCCAGCTGCCAGTAACCGGCGCAGTCACCGACGGCATAGATGTGCTCGACGGTGGTGCGACGATGTTCATCGGCCGCGATGCCCTTACGCTTGTCGAACTCGACGCCGATCGACTCGAGGCCGATGCCTTCGACGCTCGGACCTCGACCGACGGAGACGAGCATCAGGTCGGCCTCGACGGTCTCGCCGTCTCCGAAGTAGACGGTCAACGCGTCGCCGCTCTCCTCGACCTTCGTGCACTGCTTCTCGAGGTGGAGAGTGATGCCACGCTTCCCGAACTGCTTGGCGAGCTCTCTGGAGGCGTCGGCGTCTTCCTGCGGGATGAGGGTGGGCAGCATCTCGATGATCGTCACCTCGCTGCCGAAGCGCTGGAAGATCGACGCAAACTCGGAGCCGATGATCCCACCTCCGAGAACGACGAGTCGCTTCGGGACCTCCGTCTGCGCGAGCAGGCCCTCCGAATCGACACAACGCTTGGAGTCGAGGCCGTCGATCGGTGGCCACAGAGGGAACGAGCCTGTCGCGATGATCGCCGACTTGAAGGTGACGTCCTCTCCACCCTCCACGGCGATCGTGTTCGCATCCTCGAACGAGCCGGTGCCCTTCACCCAGTCGACCCCATTCGCCTTGAAGAGCGACGCGACGCCCGACGTCATCTGCTTCACGACGGCGGCCTTCCATTCGTTCGCCTTGCCGAACTCGAGCTGGAAGCCGCCGAGCTTCACGCCCAACTTGTCGAAAGTGTGCTCTGCCTCCTTCAGCGCGAAAGCCGTCTGTACCCAGGCCTTGGTCGGAATGCAGCCGATCCGCAAACAGGTCCCGCCGAGCTCGGGCTCGCGCTCGATGCATGCGGTCTTCGCCCCGAGCTGCGCCGCGCGGATCGCAGCGGTGTAACCGCCGGGGCCTCCCCCGAGAACTGCGACGTCGACTTCCATCAGGTCGATCGTAGCGTTGCCTTCATGGTGACGGTCCCGTCCTTCTCCTCCACCGGCACGAAGCCGTACCGCTCGTACAACTTCGTCATGCCTTTCGCGGCGCTGAGACTGATCCCCTCGTGGCCCTCCTCCCTGGCACGGTCGAGCAGCGCGCTCATCAACTGGCCTCCGAGTCCCCCACCCCGGCGACTGGGGACGACCGCGATGGTCAGCTCCGGAGTCTCCTCGTCCACGAAGCCGAAGCCCGGGGCGCTCGCCGGGAACAGCCTGTACCAGGCGGCTCCGATCGGGCCGGCCTCCCACGCCACGAGTCCCGCATCGCCGGGACGACCCCAGTTGTTCACGTAGCGGGCGACGGGAAGGTCGGGATCTTCGTTCAGGCGCCAGTGATAGGCGTGCTTGAGCATGTCGCGGAGGAAACGGACGTCTTGCGGCCCGGCCTGGCGGATCACTGAAGGCAGTGTATGGCCGCCGTCCCTCGAGGGAGTGATTCGCGACAATCGCGGCAAGAAGGTGTCCACTGCGGCATCTCTAGGTACATGAAACGTGACGATGATCGGCGGACCGAGTTCGGGACGGGCCTGCGGGCCCGGCTCCTCCGGCGGCGTGCGTTGCGACTGGGTCCCGGCCGCGTACGCCTGCCCGCGCCGCTCGTTCAGCGGCCCTCCGCTCTTTAGCCGCTCGCATACCGGCGCCCGCAGAGCGCCGCCCGAGGTCAGGGACCGGAGAGCTCCTCCGCGAACTGGAGACGATTTCCGTCGGGGTCGAACACGTCCACCAGCCGCATCTCGCCGTGAAGCTCGACGACGACACCCACGTCCACGCCGGCGCCGCGGAGCTTCTCTGCAACTGACCTGACGTCCTCGACATCCACGTGAGCGACGCCGCCGTCCTTCTCGGGCTCCCCTTCCGCCAGTCCGATTTCCATCCCCGCCCGCTCGAGCTTCGCCCAACTGCCGTCCGCGTCGACGTAAGTCTCGGTGAAGCCGAGCTTGTCCGTGTAGAAGGCCCGTCCCGCCGCGAGGTCGCGGACGCGGTACCAGACATGCGTCACAGCGCGAGGCCCGGTTCTTCCAGAAACGCCTTGACGTCGCGCAGAAACTCTGCGCCTGTCGCGCCGTCGACCGCCCGATGGTCGCAGGTGAGCGTGAGCTCCATGCGAGGCCGGACCGCCGGTTGGCCGTCCACCGCGACAATCCGGTCGGAGATCGCGCCCACGGCGAGAATCGCGGCCTGGGGTGGATTGAGGACAGCGATGAACCGCTCGATCCCGTACATCCCGAGGTTGGAGATCGTGAACGTCCCGCCTTCGAGATCCGACTGCTGCAACTTTCCCGACCTGGCACGCTCGACGACTGCCGCCCGCTCGACGGCGATCTCCGCAACCGACTTCCGCTCGCAACTCGGGATTACCGGCACGACGAGGCCTTTCGGAATCGCGACTGCGATGCCGATGTTGGCGCTCGCGTGCAGCTCGATCGCGTCCTTGAGGTAGAGAGCGTTGACGGCGCGGTGCCGGACGAGCGCCGCTGCGCAGACCTTGGTGAGGAGATCGGAGATCGTCGGCTTCACGCCGTCGCCGTGGAGCTCGACGAGACGCTTCCTCACCTCGAGCGCGCGGCCCATGTCAGCTGTGATCCCGAGCTGGAAGACCGGCGCCTCCCACGCTTCCGTGAGGCGCCGGGCGATCGTTCGCCGCATCGAGGTGAGCTGCTCGACCTCGACCTCATCGGCCGGCGCGGCCGGGAGCGCCACGATCGGCGCAGCCCCTCCACGTGACGCCGCGGCCCGCTCGACGTCCTCCGCCACGACTCGCCCTTCCGGGCCGGTCCCGGCTACGGCAGTGAGCTCGATACCCCGTTCCCGCGCAATCCGCCGAGCTAGCGGAGAGGCCTTGATGCGGCCGCCGTTTTCCCCCGAGGGTCGGCCGACCTCGCCGGCCTCCTGCCCTTCGATGACCGAGGCCCGCCGACCGCGCTCGCGCTCCTCGTCTCGCGCGCGCCCGCGGGAGCCTTCCTCCTCCGACTCGTCGCCGAACTCCGCCGCCGTGGCACGCTCCGCAGCCGCACCGTTGCCTGAGGACTGCTCCGGCGCGTCGTCCGCGGGAATCTCCTCGCCTTGCTCGCCGATGACCGCGATCGTGCTGCCGACGTCGACCTCGCCGGATGCGACCGCGATCTTCAGCAGGATGCCGGATGCGTCCGCCTCGACCTCCTGCGTGACCTTGTCCGTGTCCAGCTCGTAGAGCGGCTCGCCCTTCTCGACCGTGTCCCCCTCGGCCTTGAGCCACTTGACGATCGTGCCGGACTCCATGCCCTGGCCCAGCCGGGGCAGCTTGATCTCAGTTGCCATTGTCTCTGCCGACGGTGCGGTAGATCGCAGCCAGGACGTCGCGCGAATGCGGGACCACGAACTCCTCCATCACGGGTGCGAACGGCAGCGGCGCGAACCTCGCGCCCACGCGCTCGATCGGTGCATCGAGCCAGTCGAAGGCTCCGTACTGGATCACCGCGGCCACCTCGGCACCGAAGCCCATCCGCGTCACGGCTTCGTGTGCCACGACACACCGGTTCGTCTTCTTGACCGACGAGACGAGCGCGTCCTCGTCGAGGGGCTGAAGCGTTCGTGGATCGATGACCTCGACCGACACTCCCTCCTTCTCGGCCTCTTCCGCCGCGTTGAGCGACTCGTGGAGGAGCCGGCCGGTCGCGATCACCGTCACGTCCTCCCCGGGACGATGCACCCGAGCCGTGCCGAGCGGGATCGGCTCGAGCTCGTCGGGCACGTCCTCCTTGATCCCGTAGAGCGTGCGGTGTTCGAAGAAGACGACCGGGTTGTCGTCGTAGATCGACGACCAGAGCAAACCACGCACGTCAGAGGGCGTCGACGCGAACACGACCTTCAGTCCTGGGATGTGCACGAACCAGGCTTCGAGCTGCTGTGCGTGCTGCGCGCCGGGCGACCATCCCGCTCCGCCCTGGGTGCGGAAGGTCACCGGCACGCTCAGCTGTCCCCCGGACATGTAGCGGTGCTTCGCCGCCTGGTTGACGATCTGCTCCGTTGCGAGCGTGAGGAAGTCCTCGTACATGATTTCCGCCACCGGACGCATCCCCTGCATCGCCGCGCCGATGGCGGCGCCGGCGAGCGCCATCTCGGAGATGGGTGTGTTGCGGACGCGCTCCGGGCCGAACTCGGCGAGCATGCCCTGTGTGACGCCCATCGAGCCGCCCATCTCGGCGATGTCCTCGCCCATGACGAAGACGTCCTCGTCCTCGCGCATCGCACGCGATAACGCGTCCCGAACCGCTTCCCTGTAACTCAGCTCAGGCATGTGCGAGGCTCCCGAGCGGAGCGAAGGGACAAGCCCCACCCGCGGAAAATGCGCAGCATTTTTCGCGGAGATCAGGCATAGATGTTCTTGAGGGCGTCTTCGGGCTTCGGATCGGTCCCGTTCTTCGCGAACTCCACCGCCGCCTCGACGATCTCCTGGACCTCGCGGTCGATCTCCTCGACTTCGTCTTCGGAGAGCTCGAGCTTCGCGCGGAGATGCTGGATCGGATCCTGCGTCTCACGCGTCTCCTCGAGCTCCTTCTTCGAGCGGTAGACCTGCGGATCGCCGATGTAGTGACCGACGAGCCGATAGGTGTTGACGGCGAGGAAGACCGGGCCCTTACCGCCGCGTGCATGCTCGAGCGCGCGTCGCGCAGCCTTGTAGACCGCCTCGACGTCCTGGCCGTCGACCTTCACGGCCTTCATTCCGTATGCGACCGCCCGTTGCGAGATGTCCTCGATCGGCATGTGCTGCCAGGCGGGCGTCGACTCCGCCCAGTGGTTGTTCTCGCAGACGAACACGGCCGGAACCTGCCAGAGCTGCGCCAGGTTGAGCGACTCGTGGAACGTCCCGATGTTCGTGGCCCCGTCGCCGAAGAAGGCGACGCCCACACGTGGCTCACCGCGAAACTTGAAGGCGAGCGACGCGCCGACGATCGCCGGAAGCCCGCCGCCCACGACGGCATTCGCGCCCATGTTGCCGCGCTCGACGTCGTAGAGGTGCATCGACCCGCCGTAGCCGTGGGAGCAGCCCTCGAGCTTGCCGTACAGCTCGGCCATGAGCTCGTTCGGCGTCGTGCCCTTGGCGAGCGTATGGCCGTGCGCGCGATGCGTCGAGGCGATGATGTCCCCCTCCTCCAGGGCGCGACAAACGCCCACGGCGACCGCCTCCTCGCCGATCGCAACGTGCAGAAAGCCGGGCAGCTCGCCCGCCCGAAAGCGCTCCTCGACCTTCTCCTCGAACCGCCTGATCAGCAGCATCTCGCGGAAGAAATCGCGGAGATCTGCCTTCGAGAGCGTCCCTTTCTGTTCCACCTTGGCCACGAGGCGCAGTTTATGCTCCGGCTCTTGCCACTAGTCGGACAGTTCAAGGAGATCGAGCTGGAGCTGGTCGAGGACTGGGCGGAGCTCACGCTCGAGCTGAAGCTCACCGACGAGAGGCGGGCCGAGCGCGCCGCGGCGCTCCTGGCGCCGGCCAATCCGGGGCTTTCCGCGACGAAGATTCGGTTCGCCGTCGACCGCGCCGGGCCCGGAATCGGCCCCGAGGCGGCCCGTCGGCTGCTCACGCGCCTCGATCAGGAGCACATCGAGGGCACGCTCGACTTGGTGCGCTCTCGGAAGACGCCCATGGAGGTCCTGACGACGAAAGAACCGTTGCGGACGCAGTGGGACCGCAGCCTCGCGCCGCTGCCGGCGGACTGGAGCGATCTCTACGCCCAGGTCACTCTGGATTCGAGCGACTACCTCGAGCCTGCCGCACTGCTGCTCGCGCCGGTCAATCCTTCGCGCTTCGGCACCGCGGCGACGTTCAGATACCGCGTAGCGCACCACTTCGGCTACGGCGCGTCGCCCGAGATGGCGGCACGGTGCTTCTCGCGCTGCGACGAGCAGGGGATCACCGGCGCGGTGGAGATTCTGCATGTGCTCTCCGACACCCAGCCGATCGGGACGCAGGGGCCAGTCTGGCTCATGGGTGGGCGCACCGTATGACCGCTCCTGTCACCGCCGGATGAGCGCAGGCGACCCCGTCTCCTGGTTCGTGATCGAGCCCGGCTGGAAGGTCGTCGATGCCGAGGGCGACGATGTCGGCTCCGTCGACGAGGTCGTCGGCGATTCAAGCGATGACATCTTCAACGGTCTTTCCGTATCGAGGGGTCTGCTCGGCAGACCCCTCTATGTCCCCTCCGAACAAGTCGGGCAGATCACGCAGGGACGGGTCCAGCTGAAGCTGACGAAGGGCCAGGTAGATCACCTCGACGAGTTCGAGGAGCCTCCGACGAGCGCGGAGATCGAACCCGAGGGTGCGGGAGTTCTGACCCGGGCTGAGGCGGCCGTCGAGGCACCGATTCATTCGCACGAGGAGCGGCTGAACTTCGTCACACGGATCGTGCACGCCGTGCGACGCGCGTTCGGGCGACGCTAGGGCGCTAGTTCAGAACCGTGCCCAGCTCGCGCGCGAGCGACTTCGCGTCCCGCTCGGTCGGCGTGACGACGAGCACGGTGTCGTCCCCGGCCAACGTGCCGACGATCCGGCCGTGGTCGAGCTCGTCGAGAGCCCGCGCGATCGCTGGCGCGGCTCCGAGCTCGGAGTGCACGACGACGATGTTCCCGGCCGACGCGATCTTGCGGCCGAACTGGCCGAGGATGGACGCGAGAGCCTCGTTCGGATCGGATCTGCGCACAGAGTGAGGAAGGACATACCGAGGACGCCCGAACGCATCGTGCGTCTTCTCGAGACGAAGCTCGCGAATGTCCCGGGAGATCGTCGCCTGCGTGACCTCGCAGCCGGACGCGGCGAGCGCGTCCAGGAGCTCGAATTGCGTGCCGACGCGCTTGCGGGAGACGACGCTCTCGATCAACCGCTGTCGCTCCGCCTTCGCCAGCTGCATACGTCCAGCATACGTATGCACGTTTGCGCCCGCGCGGGCTTGGTAGAAATGGGAATTCATGCTTCGTAAGCTGCTCTGGTCGGCGATCTACGGGACCTTCGGCGCCCTCGCCGCGATCGTGTCGCGCCGCGCCGCTTCGCAGGTATGGCGTACGCTCACCGGCGAGGAGCCTCCGACCAAGAAATGACCGTAGATCAGACAGTCGACCGCGCCGCGGACAAGCTGCAGGAGCTGGCGAATCACATGGCCGGCGAGAGCGGCCTGAAGGCGAAGCTGGCGGAGCCGCTCGCAGAAGACGCCGAGCTGCTCAGGAAGATGAAGCCGAGCCTGATCAAGGCGCGGCTAAAGGGCCAAGCGCCGACGAACGTAAAGCCCGGCAAGCCGAGGCTCGCACCGTCCAGCCCCCAGCTCGGCGAACGGCCGAGATCGAAGGCGAACAGTGGCGGTCCGAACCCGTGGATCATCGTCGGCGCCGCGCTCGTGGCGGGCGTCGTGCTCGCGAAGTGGATCGATTGGAGAGGGCATGCACACCCAAGAGACTGACGGTCGCGAAACACAACGTCTCGGCGCAGCTGTCAAGGAGGTCGCAGAGCGCGCGAGCTCGATCGTGCGGCTCGAGCTCGAGCTGGCGGCGATGGAGCTCCGGCGCAAGGTCGTCGCGCTCGGCCTCGGCATCGCGTTCGCTCTCGCCGCGGCCGTGGTCCTGCTCTACGTGCTCGGGTTCGCCTTCGCCACGATCGCAGCGGCGCTCGCGACTGCGATGTCGACCTGGCTCGCACTGCTCGTCACGACTGGGATCCTGTTGCTCATTGCGGTGACCCTGGGCTTCCTCGCACTGAACAGGATCAAGAAGGGCACGCCGCCCGTCCCCGAGCAGGCGATCCGCGAGGCGAAGTTGACGACGGAGGCATTGAAGAGCGATGGCCGGTAGCAACGCACGCACCGTCGAGCAGGTCCGACGCGACATCGAAGCCGAGCGAGAGCAGCTCGCCGGCGCCGCCGACAGCTTGCGCGAGAGCATCGACGAGGCGACCAACATCAGCGCAAAGCTTCGGGCCAACCTTCCGCTCGTGGCGGCGGGCGCAGCGGGCATCGGCTTTCTGCTGGCCGGAGGGGTCGGCGCGACTGCCCGGCTGATCTTCCGCCGTGGACGTGAAGGCGAGACGAAGGCCAAGGTCGGCCGATTCCGCCTTGTCGACCGCCACTGAGCAAGAGGCGCGTGCCCGGCATGCGCCGGCTTCCCCGGAGAAGCTGACCGTCTCCGAGTGGCTCGCCGCGCTCAAACGTAGCTTCGCGTCGTTCATGAAGGACGACTGCATGGGCCTGTCCCAGCAGATCGCCTACAGCTCGCTGCTTGCCTTCTTTCCGGCGATGGCGTTCGTCGTGGGCGCACTTGGCCTCTTTCATCTCTTCGACGACGTGCAGCGGCTCCTCGATCCGATCGCGCCGAACGGCGTGATCACGTTCATCACCAGCCTCCAGGGGGACTCCAAGGGCGGGACGTCCGCAGCTGCTTTCGTGGTTGGCTTCTTCCTTGCCGTCTGGGCGGCCAGCGGGGCGATGGGCTCGGTGATCAAGGCGGTGAACAGAGCCATGGAGCGAACGGAGACCCGCCCCGTCTGGAAGCTCCGGGCAGTGGCCGTCCTCCTGGTCCTCTCGAGCGGCCTGACGACCGCCGGGATCTTCCTGTTGATCGTCGTCGGCGGTTCGCTCGGCGACGCAATCGCGAAGAAGGCGCACCTCGGCGGCGCCTTTCAGTGGACCTGGGGCATCGTCCGGTGGCCCGTCGCGTTCGCCGCCATCCTCCTGTTCTTCGGGCTCGTCTACTACCTCGCTCCGAACAAAGAGCCGCGGAACTGGAAGTGGATCACGCCGGGATCGCTCGTCGGGGGACTGCTCTGGTTGCTGCTCTCAGGTCTCTTCGCTCTCTACGTGATGTACGCCGGTCACTACACCAAGACCTACGGCGCGCTCGCGACCGGTGTCATCCTCCTGCTCTGGCTCAACTACTCCGCGTTCGCGCTGCTCTTCGGCGCCGAGCTGAACGCGGAACTCGACCGGCAGGCGGACATCCGCGCGGCCGGCGGCGAGCGTGCGGGTCTCGTGAAGGTTTCTAGGAGGACGTGACGGTGAGCGCGCCGCGCAGGCGCTTGTGCTTGTCGGACCTGTACGCGTAGCGCCCCGCCTGCAGGGTGATGCTCCACGTCACCCGGCCACGAAACGCGACTCCCGTCTTCCGATTCACGCCGGGGCCGACGAGATGGAAGTTGTCTGCTCGGCTGCGGTCGGCCACGGTAATCCTGGCGGGCCCCGCTGCGACTGTCTTCGGCTGCAGCGCTATCTTCAGCTTCGGCCCGACGGATCCGGTGAGCGCGGTCGGCGCCGCGACGGTACCGACAGTGAAACGGCCGCGCATGGTGGTCGAGTGCGCATCGCACTGGAAGCGATACGTCCCGTTTTCGAACGTCACCGTCCAGACGACGTCCTGCACCGACGCGATGTTGGTCGCCTGATCCACCTCCGGTCCGAAGAGATGGAAGTTGTGCTCCTCGGAGAGGTCGTGGACCTCGATGTCGTACGTGCCGGGATCGAGGTTCGTCACCGCTCTTCCGGATGCATCCTGCAGCGAGATCGAGAAGGTGTCGTTCCTCCCCACGGTCGCCACCAGCCTTGGATTGTCAGCCTTGGCGAGCGCCGAGGGGAGGAACATGGCTCCGAGCAACGCCCCGAGCAGGATTCGCATGGTCATGCCCGGACTCTACGGGCGGACCTCCCTTTCGGTTTCGCGACCCGCCAGAAGCGAGAGCGCGAGCCCGAGAACGAGGAGGGCGATGCCGAGGCCGATCCCAGCCCACAGTGGAAACCCGGTGAACGGCAGCGTCCCGCCGGCCTGCCTCCGCACCGCCGCAAGGACGGACGCGGATGCCGGACCCGGCATGCTCGAGCTCCGGTTCGACATCGGCTTCGGTCGCGTCACGCTGACCTGAGCACTCGAGGCCCCACCGGGCTGCGTGGCGGGGTCGGACGCGTGGCCCGGGTCCGAAGGCGTGCTCGAGCCTTCGTCCTTCTTGCCACCGTCGGAGCCGGTCGGCCCCGAACTGGAGCCACAGCCACGCACGTGACGCTTCGCCTTCAGGGCATGCACGTCGACCTCGTGGCCGCCCGCGCAGGGCGATGCCTTGTGCGGCTGGCTGTTGCCAGGGCCATGCAGGACGGTACTCGGCGACGCGCCGTTCCGGATCGCGATCTGGCCGGCAGTCTTGCCGTTGCCGTACAACTTCGTCTTCGTCGACGAGGCCGCCGCATGAGTGTCGTGCGCGGTGTCGTTCGCAGGCTTGACGCCCTGGCCGGCCGCCGGGGCCGAGCTGACCGTCACCGTCGCGGTCGTCGTCGAGGTGCTCAGCGAGCTCGACGCATCGTCGACCTTCTTCACCTGGCCAGGCGCGTCCGCTGAGTTACCGGGCGCCGACACAGCCACCGGGCTGCTGTCTCCCTTGCCGTTGTTGCCGTTGCCGCCGCCATTTGCGTTCCCGTTGCCGTTACCGGCAAGCGCCGGTCCCGCAAATGTGGCGACGCCGAGTACGAGCGCGAGCGCGCTCGCAAACCGCATCCCCATCTGTCCCCCCTCCCGAGTTCCTCCCCGCACTCACCATAGGGACGACGAGGGGATTGTCCAGAGACCAGACCTGGCCTTTCGTTTAGTTATCGCGCATCCGGAATGTTCTTGCCTCAAGCGCGGAGCTGAGCCGAGAAGCGCTCCTCGAGAGCCGAGACGATGCGTCGTCGAAGCTCGCCGGCGTCGTCGTCAGTGAGCGTTCGCTCCGGCGACTGGAACGTGGCCGAGAAGGCGATCGACTTCCTGCCCGGGCCCACCGGGTCGCCGCGATAGACGTCGAACGCCCGCAACTCGCGCAGCTCGGGCCCGGCAGCCTCGTGCGCAGCGGCCACGAGCGCGCCGGCCGTCACCTCCTCGGGAACGACGAAAGCGAGATCCTGCCGCACGGGTGGATACGTGATGACGTCCTCGTAGACGATCAGGTCCGGGACACGGTCGACGAGCGCGTCGACGTCGAGCTCGAACGCTCCCCAGTCCCCGGTCAGCTCCGGATCCCGCACCGAGACCACTCAGCCCTCGTCGGTGCGCGCACCCCGACCAGGGACCGGCAGGTCGTCCGCGGCTGTGAAACGTGGCTCGACTCCCAGGGCCGCGTACAGTCCCTCGACCGTTCCCTTGGCGAAGGGGAAACCTCCCTCGGCGATGCCGCCGACGCGCCAGCGTTCTTCCGGTAGCTGCTCGTCTGTCGGGAGATAGACGTGAGCCTGCTCGAAGAGCGCGATCTCATCGTTTCCGGCATCCACGTTGCGCCGCGCGGATGTGAGCAGACCCTCTGCGAGCGACGTCCGGAGCACCGCCTGCTCGCTCGACAGTGGTTCCTGCAGCTCGACGCCTCCTGTCGGCGAGCCCGCGGGGAGCAGGCTCCACGTGTACGCCTCCGAATAGCCGAATCCGACGAGGACGTCCTCGATCCGGCGACGGACTCGCTGCGGCTTCGACAGGCTGCCGAACATCGCCTGACGGGTCGGCAGCCGTCCGGGAACGTCCGGAAGCCGGAACCGCGCGACCTCCTCGAC
>JBKPTB010000141.1:0-14711 GCA_046735315.1 Actinomycetota bacterium | reverse complement strand
TGCACCCCCCGGAGTGTTCTCTCCGGATTCGCCGGCCATTCAGCTCGGTCTGGACGCGTTCAAGAAGGCCCTCGGGGTCCGCCCGTTGCTCGTCCGTGTCGGCGGCACGTTGCCGATCTACCCGGCGCTTGCGGCAAAGGGCATCCCGACGATCGGGACGGGCTTCGCGCTGCGCGAGAGCAACGTGCACTCGCCGAACGAGCGGCTGCGGGTGCAGGACTTCGACCGCGCCGTCGCCGCCGCCTCAGAGCTCTACAGGAGCCTCGCCGCTCTTGGCTGATCCGCGTTATCCAACGCCGCTGGCCGCGGAGCTCGCCGACGACGTGCTCGAGCGTTTTCTCCGCTATGTCCAGGTCGACACACAGTCGGACGCCGATTCGGAGACCTATCCGAGCACGGCCAAGCAGCTGGACCTGGGGCGGATCCTCGCCGACGAGTTGCGTGCCGCGGGACTCGAGGACGTCGAGTTGACCGAGCACGGCTACGTCTTCGCGACGCTCCCCGGCTCGGACGGCCCGACCGTCGGGCTCATCGCGCATATGGACACGAGCTCCGACGAGTCGGGGACAAACGTGAAGCCGCAGGTGGTCGAGAACTACGACGGCAGCGATCTCGTCCTTCCTGGCGACCCGCGCAAGGTGTTGCGCGCGGCCGACAATCCGATCCTGGCGGGACGGGTCGGCCACGACATCGTCACGACCGACGGCACGACGCTCCTCGGCGCGGACGATAAGGCCGGCGTCGCGGAGATCATGGGTGCGGTCGCGTATCTGGCGGCACATCGGCAGATCGAACACGCACCGATTCGCGTCGCCTTCACCGTGGACGAGGAGGTGGGGCGGGGCGTCGACCACTTCGACATCGATGCGTTCGGCGCCGACCTCGCCTACACGCTCGACGGCTCCGAGATCGGACGGATCGACGACGAGAACTTCTCGGCGTCGGACGTCCGCATCCGCATCGAGGGCCACAGCGTGCATCCAGGCACGGCCAAGGACAAGCTCGTGAACGCGATCAAGCTCGCGGCCCGGATCGTCGAGCGCCTGCCGAAGGACGGGCGCTCGCCGGAGACGACCGAGGGCCGCGAGGGATTCGTCCACCCGGTGAAGATCAGCGGAACTGTCGCTGAGGCCGAAGTGCGCTTCATCGTCCGCGACTTCGACAGTCGGAAGCTCGAAGACCACGTGCAGCTCCTGCGCGACCTCGCGAACGACGTTGCAGCGGAGGAGCCGCGTGCAGGGATCAGCGTCAGCGTGGAGGAGAGCTACCGCAACATGAAGGAATACCTCGACGCCGACCCGGCCGTCACCGAGGCGGCTGAAGAAGCAACGCGCCGCGCGGGAATCGAACCGTGGCGCGAGCCGATCCGCGGCGGGACCGATGGCACCATGCTGAGCGCGCGTGGGCTGTTGACCCCGAACATCTTCACCGGCGGCCACCAGTACCACTCCGTGCTCGAATGGGCGTCGGTGCAAGAGATGGCCGCATCGGCGGCCACGATCGTCGAGCTCGCGAAACTCTGGGCTGAACCGGAGTGGGCTGCGAGGTCTAGTCGGTCAGATACGAGTGGCCGAACCGCCGCATCTCCTCGATGATCGGCAGCAGCGCGGCACCCTTCTCCGTCAGCTGATACTCGACCCGCGGGGGCGACTCGGCGTAGCTCCGGCGTAACACCAGGTCCTCGTCCTCGAGGGCGCGGAGTCGCTCGGAGAGCGTGCGCGGGCTGATTCCGGCACAGGAGTGCTCGAGCTCCGAGAAGCGGCGTGGACCCTCCGAGAGATCGTGGACGAGGAGCGCCGTCCACTTGGCTCCGATGATCTCGGCGCACGCAGCAACCGCGCAAGACGTCGCCTCGTGGACCGGGTTCATCGTTCGCATGGCTATCCGGATTGTAGTGAGCCTCGGAACGGTTGAGGAGCCGCATCGAGCTTGGGGATGGCGAACCGCGCGATCGTGCCGAATCCGGGTGCGGGCTTGCAGGCTTGCGCGACACCTGCGTCGCAGGCGACGGAGAGGAAGATGAAGGCGTCCTCGATGCTGAAGTCCCACTCGTCCACCAGCAGCCGAGCCGCCTCCTCGGAGCACAGCTTGAGCGCATCGTCGTAGTCAGCCGCGGTTGCGTGCGGCACCCAGCGATCCACGAGCTCGGTGACGGGCCAGGTGCCCTGCTTGCCCTTCAACAGGTCGAAGCGGATGTCCACCTCGCCTGCGATCTCGACGCCCGTGAAGCAGATCTCGCCGTCGCCCATCGACGCGTGCATGTCGCCGACAGCGAACAAGCCTCCGGGTTGCCGCACCGGGAAGTACGTCCGCGCCCCTTTGCCGTGCAGGTGGTCGTCCAGGTTTCCCCCGTGTCGTCCCGCCAGTCCGTTCGTAAGGATCTCGCCGTCGGTGGCGACGCCGACGACCCCGACCATCGGTTGCGCGGGGAAGCGCACGCGCTCGTTCATCTCGATCCAGCCGTCCTCGACGCGGAACAGGCGCGTTACTGGCGACTCGACCTGGTCGGTCAACTGGCCGAAGCCAGGAATGAGGCAGGCGAAGCCCACCTCGACCGGCCGGACGTCCAAGATCTCCGCGACGAGGGAGTCACCAGGCTCCGCTCCCTTGACCGCGACGGGGCCGGTGGCGCTGTTGACGCGACCGAAGTCGATCTCGGTGACGAGGTCGTCCTCGGAGGTGATCTGCCCGGTGAAGCAGTCGTTAGTCTCGAACGTGACCGTCTCGCCGGGCTCGACCTCGAGCACGGGCTCGAGCCCCGGCCCGAAGGCCCAGATGATCTCGTCCCGCCTGATGCGGTGGCCGACTGCGGTCGCCATCAGGCCGGCGTCGGGATGAACGTCTCGTCCTCGACGTACACGTGTTCCATGTCGCGTAGGCGATCGGGGTAGCGCGCGTACAGCACGGCCGTCAGCACGAGCCCGAGTCCGATCCAGCCGAGCGCGACCCAGTTCGCGTATTTGATCGGGTAGGTCGGCGGGAAACGTGAGAACCGCACCGAGATGTAGATCGAATACGCGACGGCCGCGCCGGGGCCATGTGCGTGATCGACTGAAAGAGCACCTGCGGCAGTCCGATCGAGTGCACGCGCAGACGATCGAAGGATCGCGAAACCGTGCCAGGTTCCATCGACGTCGCCTCCTGCTGTCCGGATTACCCCGCTCTGCGATCCTCCCACGGCGGCGGATTCTGTGTCCAGCGTCCGCCGAGCATCGTGGCGACGACCTTGACGTCGACGAGGTCTTCCGGTTGTTGTTCGAATGGATCGCGGTCGAGGACGACGAGGTCTGCGAGGTAGCCGGGGAGTAGCTTGCCGCGGCGGTGCTCGTCGCGCGCAAGCCACGCCGGGTTGACGGTGGTCGCCTGGAGCGCTTCGTCGAGCGTCAGCCGCTGCTCCGGGTGCCAGGCACGTGACACGGCTGCGACGATCCCGGCCCACGGGTCCAGCTCTTCGATGGGCGCGTCCGATCCGTTCGCGACGAGCGCGCCGGCATCCCACAGCGAGCGGTATGCGTAGGCGCGATCGGTCATGCCGGCCCAGACGCGGTCGGCGATCTGCGCGTCAGAAGGGGCGTGGCTGAACTGGACTGAAGCGGCGACGCCGAGCTCGGCGAAACGGGGCACGTCCTCCCAGGTCAGGAGCTGTGCGTGCTCGACCCGAGGGCGGAGGCCGAGCGGTTGCCAGAGGTCACGCGTCTCCTCGAAGGCTTCGAGTGCTTCGCGGTTCGCGAGGTCGCCGATCGCGTGCACCGCGACCGGCAGTCCGGCCGCCGCACCGCGACGGATGTAGTCGGCGAGTTGCTCCTTGCTCGTGATCTGGACCCCGGAGCCGTCCATCAGGCGTGCGGTCTGCGAGCCGAGCGTCCCGTCCATGAACGCCTTCAAGTAGCCCACCCGAACGAGGTCGTCGCCGAAGCCGCTGCGGATGTGCAGGTCCGCGAGCTCGTCTGCCTTCTCGGCGGGAAGCGATTGCCAGACGCGGAGGTGCAGAGAGCCTTCCTCGCGCAGTTGCTGCCAGACGCCGAGCGCGCCCAGCCAGCCGTCTTTGTCGTGCACGGCTGTGACGCCACGTTCGGTCGCGATGCGCACGCCTTCGCGCGACGCCTCGACCATCTCGGCCTCGGTGGGGTGGACGTGGGTATCTCGGAAGTGCCACGCGCATTCCTCCCGCAGCACCCCCGTTGGCTCGCCGCGCTCGTCTCGGACGACCACCCCACCGTCGACCTCGAGGTCGCCGTTCGAGCGCGCGAGCGCGGCGGAATTGAGCCAGAGCGAGTGGTAGTCCCGGGCCATCAGGGCGGTGGGGACGTCGCCGGTGACGCGGTCGAGATCTTCCTTGGTCGGCTCGACGGACGGCGACCAGTCGCCGCTTCGCCATCCCATACCGCGGAGCCAGCGGCCCGGCTCGACGTCGGCCGCGGCGGCGGCGACCCGCTCGAGCACCTCGTCCAGCGAGGCAGCGCCCTCCAGCCTGACTTGCCGCTGGGCGAGTGCCCAGGTCGGGAAGTGGACGTGCGAGTCGTTGAGCCCCGGCAGGACGCAGCGGCCGCCGAGGTCGACCCGGTCGGGGCTCGCGAGCGCGGTCTCGTGTGTTCCGACTCCGCCGGCGATCCGGTCGCCGGCGATCGCGAGGGCCCGCGCGACCGGCAGTGCCGGCTCCATCGTGCGGATGATGCCGTTCTCGAGAATCACCTTGGGAAAACTACGCCCGACATAGACTTTCCGCGTGCCGTACGAGCTACTGACGGAGGAACAGCGTGAGATCCGCGATCTCGTGCGGCAGCTGGCGCGCGAGCGGATCGCGCCGCGCGCGGCCGAGATCGACGAGAGTCACGAGTTTCCCTGGGACGTCGTCGAGCTCTTCCGTGAGAACGATCTGTTCGGGCTGTTCTTCGACGAGGAGTACGGTGGTCTCGGTACGGGGACGTTGCTCTCGCTCGTCTCGATCGAAGAGGTGTCCAAGGTCTGCGCGACGAGTGGCCTGATCCTGGCAGTGCAAGAGCTCGGCTCGCTCGGGCTGAAGCTGGCCGGAGACGACGAGCAGAAGGCGCGGTACCTGCCTCGCCTCGCGTCCGGCGAATGGCTGTGCGCTTACGCGCTGACGGAATCGGGATCGGGCTCCGACTCGGCGGCCATGCGCTCGACCGCGCGCCCCGACGGCGACGAGTATGTCTTGAACGGGTCGAAGCGGTTCATCACGAACGCCGGCGTTGCAGAGCTCTACACGGTGTTCGCAAAAACCGATCCCGAAGCGGGGCATGCCGGGATCTCCGCGTTCCTCGTCGAGGCAGACACCCCCGGCTTCGAAGTCGCGCGGATCGAGCCGAAGATGGGCATCAAGGGCTCGACGACCGGCGAGCTTGTCTTCGAGGAGTGCCGCGTCCCCGCTGCGAACCTGCTCGGCGAAGAAGGGGACGGGTTCAAGATCGCGATGCGGATCCTCGACCGCTCGCGTCCGGGTGTGGCCGCCCAGGGCCTTGGTCTCGCGCAGGGAGCGACGGACTTTGCCGTCGAGTATGCGAAGACGCGCGAGACGATGGGCAAGCCGATCGGCGAGCACCAGCTCGTCGCTGCAATGCTCGCCGACATGGAGACGAAATGCGAGGCCGCGCGCGGGCTCCTCTACAAATTCGGCGCCGCGGTCGACGAGGGAATCGACGCCCTCGAGCTGACGAAGCTCTCGGCGATGACGAAGCTCTACTGCACCGATGTGGCCATGGAGGTGACGACCGAGGCCGTGCAAGTGCTCGGCGGCTACGGCTATATCTCGGAGTATCCGCTGGAGCGGATGATGCGCGACGCGAAGATCACGCAGATCTACGAGGGCACGAACCAGATCCAGCGGCTGGTGATCGCGCGCGAGATGCTGAAGGAGCAGCGCGCCTTTCTGCTCGCGGGCGTCGGCTAGCGAGGAAGGTGGACCAGGCGCAGCTCGGAGGGAACGTCCGGTAGCTCGCAGCGGGCGCCGGCATAGGCCTCGCGCTCGACTGCTTGGCGCCGCGCGAACGAGGCGACGATCAGGAGCGGTCGGCCGGGGCCGCAGTAGTTCTTCCATTGCATGGTGAAGAGGTTGTTCAGACCTCGGCGGAGCGACCTTCGCACCGTCCTGGCATACGGGTTGGCGTAGATGTGGAGCAGGGCATGCGTCTTGGCGTCGCGGAGCGCGAGCGTCGCGCGACCGCGAGCGCGGCACGCGTGGCCGCTGCGGTTCCGCAGTCCGACGTAGATCAGGACGGTTCCGGTCGCGCCATTCGTGTCGACGGCGGGCGCCGTCGTCTTCGCCGCGCAGGCGGGCAACACGATCGACTCCGCCGGGTCCGTTTCGGCAACGGCTGCCATCAAGACGGCCGTACTGAACAACACAGCCAGCAGCAATCCAGGTCGCACCGTTGGCATCAAGTCCGCAGAGCAGTCGTGAGCTCGAGGAGCCGGGATTGTGCTCGCTCAATTCCCACGAGGTTTCCCTTGCGCGTGTAGTTCGCGAGGGCCTGCTCCAGGGCCTCGACAGCGTCTTCGATCTTGCCTCCGAGGACGAGAACTTCGGTGAGATCCGAGTAGGCATCACCCCGCGCCGCGATGAGATCGGTCTCCTCGCCGATCGCAACCGCCTCGCGCGCAAGCCTCTCCGCGTCGGCAGATGCTCCGCGAACTGCCAGCACCTTCGCTCTCACCTGCCGCCAGAGCATCTGCGTGATCGCGTCGTCGCTCGCGCCGAGCTCGGCCGCTCGCTCGGCACACTCGTCGGCCTCGTCGAGGCGGCCGAGTGAATACAGCCCCTGAGCCAGGATTCCGAACGCGGTCGAGAGCCAGGCTTGCTCGCCCAGCTCTTCGAGCAGTCGGCAGCCTTCCCTCGCGAACTCCGCCGCGGCCTCGTAATTGCCGGCCAGCTCCTCCACCTCGGCCGAGATGTGGCCGGTGGTAAGAGCGAGCAGGACCTTCCCACCGCGCTCTGCAAACTCCGTGCGCAGACTCGCGGTGATTGCCCGTGCCTCATCAAAGCGGCCGAGCATTGCCAATGCAGGCGCTCGATGGGTGCGGTGCGCGATATGACGCATCCCGCGGCGTTCCTGCTCGTCCAGCCAGTCGATCAGGTCAGAGACGGCGGTCGATCCGAAGTACCGAGCAGCCCCGAGCTGCGGCTGCGCCGACATCTCGCGGTGCAGCAGACCCCTCCGTCGTGCGTGGACGACGGCCGTCTCCAGCGCCTCGAGCGCCGTGTCCATCAGAGCGCGCATGTGGGCCACCTGGGCCAGCGCCCGATACGCGACGTACAACGCAAGCTCGTCTCCGGCTGCCTCGAACACGGGCAGCGCCCCGTCGACGAGCTCCGCCAAGGCGCTGGCGGCACCCTCCGGCTCCAGGTAGATCCGAAGCTCCCCCTCCTTGATTCGCCCGCACAGGTCGCCGATCTCGTCACCCGCGGCCCGCGCCCGCTCCGAGAGCGATTTCGCGAGACGACCGGCATCTTTGGGCTCCCCCGAAAAGAATCTCGCGTCAATCCGGTCGAGCTCGAGCGCGAGGTCGATCTCGTCCGGCGGCATGAGAGCCGCGGCGCGCTCGAGCAAATTGACCGCCGCCACCAGATCCGCGCGGCTCAGAGCCCGGCGGCCCGCTGCGGTGAGCCGGCTGCGCGCCATCATGCTGAGCGCGTCGTCGGCAGGCGCGCCCAGCTCGATGCGGTAACGGCAGGCCTGCTCGAGGTGGTAGCCGAGGATCTCGTCGAGCTCGACCAGGTCGGCGCCGTGCTTTTCGAGCCACGTGGCGAAGCGTTCGTGCAGCTCCGCTCGCACCGCTTTCGGCAGAGCGTCGTAGGCTGCGTCGCGAATCAGCAGATGGCGAAAGCGGAACGCGTCGTCACCGGCGAGCTGCGCCTGGTCCGGTCGGACGAGCTCCTTGCGGACGAGCGCCATCAGCCGCGCCGGCACCTGTGTCTCCTCGGGTGTGAGAGCCTCCACGGCGCCGCGGTGAAACACCTTGCCCTCGACGGCGCCGCGCTCGAGCACAGCGCGTTCGGACGGGTCGAGCTGATCGAGCCGTGCCGCCAGCAGCGCCTGGATGGTCGGCGGGACGACGACCTCTCCGCCGTTGCCCGATTCGCGCACCATGGCGAGCATCTCCTCGACGAAGAGCGGGTTGCCTTCGGCGGACTCACGGATCCGAGCGCGCAGCGCGTCGTCGACGGGAGCGAGGCGCTCGATGAGCTCGTCCGTCTCCTGGGCTGTGAGCGGCTCGAGCAGGACCGTGGTCGCGTTCACCTTGCCGCCGGCCCAACCCGGCCGACGGTCGAGGAGCTCCGGGCGAGCCATGCAGAGCAGCAGGATCGGCGAGTCGCGGCTGAAGTCGGCGACGTGCTCGACCAGGTCGAGGAAGGCCGGCTCGCCCCAGTGCAAGTCGTCGAAGACCGCGACGAGTGGCCGTTCCGCAGATGCTTGCTCGAGCGTCTTGCGCAGGGCCCAAGCGATCTCGTCGGGAGTGACCGGCTCTTCGGTTTCTCCGAGCAGCACGCCAACGGCTGCAGCGGCAGTCTCGTCGGCGGGTTTCGTTCCGAGCTGCTTGAGCACCTCGACCGCGGGCCAGTAGGTAATCCCTTCCCCATACGACAGGCAGCGGCCGCGGACGACGGTCGCATCGACATCGGCGAGGAACTCGGCTGCGAGGCGCGACTTCCCGACCCCCGCGGCGCCGAGGATCGTTACCAGGTGGCACGCGCGATCGGCAGCGACGTTGGCAAACGCTTCGGGAAGCAGCCGTCGCTGGCGTTCGCGTCCGACCATCGGCGCGCCGTGCTGCCGCCTCATCTCGCCGGTAACCGCCAGGAGTCGCCAGGCCTGCACCGGTTCTGACTTCCCTTTCAGCGCGAGCGGTTCGACCGGCTCGACCTCGACGACCTCGTGCACGAGTCGCAACGTCTCGCCACCGATCAGCACCTCACCAGGCTGGGCCGCCTGTTCGAGCCTCGCTGCGACGTTCACGGCGTCACCCGTCGCGAGCCGCTCCTCGGTTCCGGTCACGACCTCGCCGGTCGTGACGCCGATCCGCGCCTGCACACCGAGCTCGGGCACGGCCTCTCGCATCTCGAGTGCGGCGCGCACCGCGCGCAGGGCGTCGTCCTCGTGCAGCTGCGGGATCCCGAAGACGGCCATCACGGCGTCGCCGATGAACTTCTCGACCGTCCCGCCGTGTCGCTCGACGATCGCCTTCATCCGTTCGAAATAGCGCGCCAGCAGCGCGCGCAGCGACTCGGGATCGAGCGACTCGCCGAGACTCGTCGAACCCGTCACGTCGCAGAACAAGACCGTGACGACCTTTCGCTGCTCGCGTGCGGCTGCAGCCGAGGCAGCGGGCGCGCCACACTCCGGGCAGAACTTGAACGGCTCGGCGGCCTCGTGCCCGCAGGCTGAGCAGACAACCACGGTACGAGGCTAGAACGACGAGCGGTCGACGGCAACAGGGAGCGCTTGCGGACGAAGGCCCGCAAGCGCTCCGAGTTACGTCAGCCGATCAGATCGAAGACGAAGTCGAACTCCGTCCCGGCCGGGTTGTGGTACTGCAGCTGCATCGAGCCCCGCGCGTTTCGATACGCGCCGGTGCCGCCGGTAATCGCGAGGACCGTGTTTCCCGTGTCGGAGAATGGGCCTTCCACGGTGATCTGCCCACCCGAAAGGGATGTCGTCCAGTTGCATTCCCAGGTGGCGCCGACGACGATGCGCACGCAGTAACCCTGGTCGGTCCCGACCTTATGGGCGTCCGCCGCGTCGTACACGTCGTTCGCGAACGTGAGGATGTTGCCGGCAGAGTCTCCGCTGCCGTTCGTGACCGCATCCGAGGTCGCGTGCTCGATCACGTGGACCGATCCGCCGACCTTCGCCCCGGAGCTGCCGGCCGTCGCGTTGACGACGGCAAAGACAAGCACCGCCGCAGCTGCAGCCGCCGCGGGGACGAGCAGGCGTTTCATCTCTCCCCTCCTTGTTGACGAAAAGGAGAAATATCGCGCCAGTCTGGCGCTGTCTACCCCGGGCCGCTGGACGCGGGGGGAACCAGACGTTCGATCCACGCGGAGAGAACGGGAATGAACTCCGGGTCGATCTGGTGGAACATCGGCGTCTCGCGGTAGAGAACCTCAGCGCCGGCGTCTTCGAGCGTTGCCCGCGCCCGTCGTCCCCACTCGACCTCGATCACCGGGTCGAGCGTGCCGTGGCCGATCGCCACCGGCGGCAGAGGCGGCGTGAGATCGAGCTCGAATCCGTCGACGGTCGGAATGAAGCTGCTCAAGGCAATAATCCCCGCCGGCCGAGGCCGCCCCCTCCCGAGGCTGAGCGAATAGGCCATGACGCCGCCCTGCGAGAAGCCGCCGAGTACGACGCGTTCGAATTCCAGTCCGTTCTCTCCGACAAAGCCGTCGAGCCACTCGGACGCAGCGGCGTAACTGGCGTGAAACGTCGTTGCCTCCGGGGTGCCGATCCCGCCGAGGACATACCAGTGCGCGCCGCCCGGCGGTAGCGACAGCGGCCCACGCGGCGTTGCCCCGACCAGTCTGCGCGCCGGGTCGAGCGCGTCCAGCAACGGAAACAGATCGTGCTCATCGGCCCCGCGACCGTGGAACAGGACTAGCGCGCCCTCCGGCTCGGCCGCTGCGGGACGCACGCGTGCAGTCAGGCTCACGCGTGGATCATGACTGCCACGCTACAGTCCAAGGCGGCCATGCGTTTCGAGGGAATCCACCACATCACCTCCATCACCGCCGATGCGCCCGGCAACGTCGACTTCTACGTTCGCGTTCTCGGACTGCGGCTCGTGAAGAAATCTGTCAACCAGGACGACCCGACGGTCTACCACCTGTTCTACGCGGATGAGAAGGGGAGCGCAGGAAGCGATCTGACGTTCTTCGAATATCCGCAGGCGCGGCGCGGACGGGCCGGCCGCGGCATGGTGCACACGATCGTCTTCCGTGTCGGTTCGGAGGAAGCGGTCGACTTCTGGGCTGAACGTCTCGCCGCCGAAGGGATCGAGGTCGAGCGCGACGGCAACGCCCTGCGCTTCGCGGATCCGGAAGGCCTGGGCCTCGAGATCGCCGCGGTCGAGACCGACGACGAACCGCTGATCGCGGACCATCCCGAAATCCCGGCCGAGTTGGCGCTGCAGGGATTCGACAGCGTGCGCGCCTACGCCGATCCCGACCCCAGCAAGGGGTTCCTGGAGGAGATCCTCGCGTTCGAGCCGAGGGGTGAGGGCGAGTGGGAGGTCCGCGGCTCGAAGCGTGGCTCTCATTACGCGTACGACGAGCCGCCGCAGGAGCCCGGCATCCCCGGCGCGGGCACTGTCCATCACGTTGCGTGGGCCTCCCCGCCAGAGGAGCATGAGCAGTGGCAGAAGCGAGTCGCCGCCTCCGGTGCGCACCCGACGCCCGTGATCGACCGCTTCTACTTCCGCTCGATCTACTTCCGCGAGCCCAGCGGCGTCCTGTTCGAGATTGCGACGATCGGGCCGGGCTTCACCGTCGACGAACCGCTCGAGACGCTCGGCGAGCGACTGTCGCTACCGCCGGACTACGAGCATCTACGCGAGCGTGTGGAGCCTCTGCTGACGCCGCTCCCGAACCCGCGCGAGCTAGTCAACCGCTAGCTGCGAACCTAGCCGCTCCGGGCGGGCGCAAGGTCTTGGAGCCCGAGCGGCCCGCAGTCTGTCCTCGAGAGAACTGCCGCCACAGCTCCTCGCACGAACCGCTCGGACTCCTACGGACTTAGACGCCTCGCAAACCTGGCTCTTGCGGTTCGGGTCGCGTCAAAGACCGTCCGCGACCAGCCGACCGGCACGCTCCTCGCTAATCAAGCGTTAGCGGCGGATACCGGCTCCGGATCGAGTCGACGAAGTCGGCCATCCGATCGGCGAGCTTCGGGTCCTCGATCTCGAGGACGTTCTCGGCGTTCTGCTCGCCCGAGTGAGACAGGTTGAAGCTGCCGATGAACACGGTGTCGTCTGCCACCGTCACCTTTGCGTGCATGTAGTCGTGGACGACACGCGGCGCATACGGAGTCGAGAGCTTGCCGGAGAAGCTCGGTCGCTCGAGCAGGAAACGAAGCGATGCCTCCTTCCACGCGACGTTTCCACTGACGCGCCATTGCGCCAACACTTCCTGGATCTGGGTCGAGTCGACCACGCCTGCCAGATCGACGATGCCGTCCGCTGCCACCTCGGCGAGGGTGCCGAGGATCGGTCCCGACGTGATGACCGGCGACGCAACTCGAATACGGCGCTCTGCCGCACCGATGCTCGTCGCTATCCGCTGAGCGAGCTTTTCGCCTCGCTTCGGCGAGAACCAGGGCCGGACCGGCACACCGCCGACGTCCACGGGTGACGTATCGACTCTGCCGGTCTTCTGTACGTCTCGCGTCTTCCACAGCTGCGCGAAGTCGTCCTGGAAGCGGATCGCGAGCCCCCGCGAATCGACGACGACGATCACGTTCTCCTCTCGTGTCCACGAGTCGTCCGTCCAGTTGGCGGAGCCGGTCCAAACGGCGTCGCGATCGCGCACGACGTACTTGTGATGCATCAGGTCGGGCCAGCCCGGTACGGCCGCCGTCTCGAACGGAAGGGACTCGAGCAGGTCGGGCTTCGTCATCGGCGGCGGCGGAACCGGAGGCCGACCAGGCACCTCGTCGAGGTTGTAGATCAAGCGAACGTGCACACCCCGGTCGTGCGCGGCTACCAACGCGTCCTGGACGATCTTCTCGGTGTCGTCGTCCAGACGGACGTCATAGAGGGCAAGCTCGAGCGTCTCGCGTGCAGGCTCGAGGAACGATGCAATCTTGCGCGCGACGTCGACCGACGCCTGACCGCCGTCCATGAGCGTTTCGACCTGGATCAGGCCTTCGGCCTTGCCGGCGTCTTCCACTGCTGTTTCCAAAGGAGTGGTCTGGTGCGGAGTTCCTGGCTGGAGGTACGCCGTGCGAGAGATCCGTCGTGCTGGGCGCCGTTTGGGTTACCGGGGCATGCTAGTTGTCTTTGGCATTGCGACCGTGACGCTCCTTGCTGGGCGGAGGGAGCTGGAGGATCGTCATTCGCTGAGCCGACGGGGGCCGGTGGATACGCGGGACAGGGCAGCATCCCAGGCACCGCGAGTCCGGTCGCCGCGCCGGCACCTGACGATCTGCTAACCACGCTGGCATGGGACTACGCCTTTCGGCCCGCCTGAGGATTTCGAAGGCTGGGAATGTGATGCCTGCCGCGCGCGTTGGAACGGGGTTGTGAGCGCACCGACTCAGGCGCACGCCTCGCGTGGTTCGGCCAACCCGTGGCTCGTTCTCGTCCTCATCTGCATCGCCCAGTTCATGGTCGTCCTGGACGCGACGATCGTGAACGTCGCACTGCCGTCGATTCAGAAGGACATTGGCTTGTCCGAGGGCAACCTGCAGTGGATCGTCAACGCCTACACGCTGGTCTTCGGCGGCTTTCTGCTGCTCGGCGGGCGCGCGGGCGACCTGCTCGGACGCAAACGGGTCTTCCTGGTTGGCCTCGTCATCTTCACTGCGGCGTCGCTCCTCAACGGCCTCGCCGTCAACTCGGGGATGTTGATCGGCTTTCGCGCCGTCCAGGGCCTCGGCGCCGCGCTGATCTCGCCGGCGGCGCTGTCGATCATCTCCACGACGTTCGCCGAGGGCAGGGAGCGTGCACGTGCACTGGGCGTGTGGGCGGCGATCGCGATCGGCGGCTCCGCGGTCGGGCTCGTGCTCGGCGGCTGGTTGACGCAGTCCTTCTCGTGGCGCTGGATCTTCTTCGTGAACGTCCCGGTGGGCATCGCCGCATTCCTTCTCTCGCTGCGTTTCGTCCCCGAATCCCGTGACGAGGAGCTGCATCGAAGCTTCGACATCGCCGGCGCGGTGACGGCGACGGGCGGGCTGATGGCGCTCGTCTACGCGATGGTGAGCGCCAACAGTTCCGGCTGGACCTCGACGAAGGTGATTTCGTTCTTCGTGGTTTCGGCCGTGCTGCTCGGGTCGTTCTTCGTGATCGAAAGCCGCTCGGCGTCGCCGCTCGTACGCCTCTCGATCTTTCGGGTGCGTTCGCTCGCCACCGCGAACCTCTCGATGTTCTTCGCGGCGTCCGGGATCTTCGCGATGTTCTTCTTCAACACGCTCTATATCCAGCGCGTGCTCGGCTATCACCCGTTGAAAGCGGGTCTCGCGTTCTTGCCGTTCACCGGCGGGATCATGATCTCGGCCGGGCTCGCATCGACCTTCGCACCGCGGGTCGGCGTCCGGCTCGTGGCGGCGATCGGCCTGATCGTCAGCATCCTCGGGATGCTGTTGCTCGTCCGGCTGCCTGTGCACGGGAGCTACGTACCGGACGTGCTGCCTTCGATACTTCTCACCTCGCTCGGAATGGGCGCCGTCTTCATGCCGCTGACGCTGATAGCGACGACCGGCCTCGACGACGACGACCAGGGACTTGCATCCGGCCTCTTCAATACGTCGCAGCAGGTCGGGGGCTCGGTCGGCCTCGCGATCCTCTCGACGGTGGCCACGAGCCGCACGAATGCCTTCCACGGCACCGAGACCGCGGCGCTCGTGCACGGCTTCCACTACGCCTTTGCGGGTGCGGCCGGTCTGCTTGGGATCGCCCTCGTGGTATTACTCGCGCTGCTCCGCGAGCGCCACGTGGCGCGGATCATGGCCGAGGCGTCCGCTGCGCCGGCCGTCGCGTGAGCACGGGGT
>JBKPTB010000140.1:0-31620 GCA_046735315.1 Actinomycetota bacterium | reverse complement strand
GCCATCGGATCGACGTAGCCCTGGGGATCGCTCGTCGTTCGCACGCCGAAGTAGACGTAAGGATCGGAGTGCTCGACGACGCCGCTCGGCCCGACTGATCCGACCCCGGCGCCCTCGGCAACCGTCGCGCCTCGGGTGACGGCGATGGAGCCGAGATGCACGAGCGTCAACGTGTAGCCCGAAGAGGTCTGGATCGAAACGGTCTTCCCGCCCGTCGGAACGGTGCCGGCGAAGGAGACGACTCCCCCACCGGGCGCGACCACGACACCGCCGGTCGGCGCACCGAGGTCGACCCCTCGGTGCTGTCCGGCCGCGTACGGGTGCGCGCGGTCGAACGAGAACGGTCGAAGCACCGGCCCGTCGACCGGCCACGTCCAGGCGTGCGCAACCGGCACCGGCAGCACGCAGGCACAGATGATCATCAGAACCACTGCTCGCCGCACGATCGCCTCCTTGTTGCCAGTTTTGAGAACGAAGATCCGACGGTAGCAAGGCCGGCCGAACGTTGTCAATACTGGCTACAAGGTACGACGGTAGAGCTCGTTGCGCGAAACCCCGGTCAGACGAGAGACGACCTCCGCCGCGCGTCGGCGCGCGAGTCCGGCGGCCACCAGCTCCGCCACGGCAGCAAAGGCGACCTCGTTCTCGGGTCCCTTGGTCCCGGGTCCCAGCACCAGGGTGATCTCACCTTTCGGGGACTGTTCGAACTCTTCGGCGAGCTCGGCTGCGGTTCCGATCACGACCTCCTCGAAGCGCTTCGTGAGCTCCCGGCAGACGGCCAGGTGACGCTCGGGCTCCACCGCAGCCAGCGAGCGCAGCGTGGCCGGCAGGCGTTTGGGGGACTCGAACGCCACGACCGGATGCGGCCAGCCGGCGAGCTCTTCCCACAGCGACGCCAGGGCGCCGGCGCCGCGGGGCAAGAAGCCGACGAACTGATACCGCTCGGCCGGAAAGCCGCTTGCGACGAGCGCAGTCTCGACCGCCGACGGGCCCGGCAGGACGGTCACCGGGACCCCGTGCGCGAGAGCGCTCGCCACGAGTCGCGCGCCGGGGTCGCTGATGCCAGGCATGCCGGCGTCGCTGACGAGCGCAACCCTCTCGCCGGCTTCGAGCCGCGGCAACACCTCGACAACCCTTTTCGCCTCGTTGTGCTCGTGGTAGGAGAGCAATCGTTTGCCTGTGAGGCCGTGGCGGTCGAGCAGGACCCGAGTGTGACGGGTGTCCTCGCAGAGAATCACGTCGGCTGCGCGAAGCTCCTCGAGGACGCGCAACGTAACGTCGTCAAGGTTCCCGATCGGCGTCGCACAGACTGCCAGAGGCACGACCTAGGCCAGCGCGTCGAAGGCCACGAGGCCGGCTCCGATCAGGCCGGCCGCGGTCCCGAGCTCCGCCCGCACGATGGGCAGCCGATCACCGGCGCCTGCGAGAGCCTCGCGGCGGACGATCTCCCGGGCCGGGTCGAGGATGAAGTCGCCGGCCGCAGCAAACCCCCCGCCGATGACGACGAGCTCCGGGTTGAAGATGTTGACGAGGGTCCCGATGCCGGCGCCGAGATGCCGGCCGACGCCGTCGAGGATGTCACGCGCGAGCTCGTCCCCTTCGGCGGCGAGCCGGACGAGCCGGTGCGCGTCGACCGCCGGGCCGAACGCTTCTCGTGCGAGCTTCGCCGCCGCGACGCCGGTGACGTAGGGCTCGAGATGCCCACGGCCGGTGCACGTTCCCTGGCAGGGCAGGCCGTCGTAGACGATCACCATGTGCCCGAACTCGGCCCACCCGCGAAAGAGCTGTCCGTCGATGACCGCTCCCCCGCCGCAACCGGTGCCGAGCGTCAGCATCACCATCGAGCGTGCGTCGCGCCCTGCGCCGAAATGGAACTCGGCGTAGGTGGCAGCGTTCCCGTCGTTCTCGATCCCCACCGGCAAGTCGAACCGCTCCGCCATCCGCGAACGGAAGTCCAGATCCGGCCCGAGCGGGATGTTCACCGCCTGCATGGCGACGCCGGTTTGCTGGTCGACGGGCGACGGAATCCCGAAGCCGAGCGCCGCGATGTCGTCTCGGAGCAGCTCCTCGACCGAGGCCTCGAGGCCCGCCAGGAGCTCCTCCTGGGAGCCGAGGCGGGTCGGATACTCGCGTCGCCGCTCGACCCGCCCGTCACGGTCGACGATCCCGGCCAGGACCTTGGTGCCGCCGAGATCGACGCCGATGACACGTTTTCCGTCCAAACCGCGCGGCTACCCTACTCCCTCGATGGCGACGGGAGAGAAGCCCTACCGCGTCTACCGCGGCGGGCGCGTGAAGGGGAGAGTCCCGCTCGAGCGGCCGCAGACGCGCCCCGACCGAAACGGGCGCGAGCCGCGCCAACCCAAGATCCGCAGGCCGCGGAGGCGTTGGAGCTGGAGGCGCCGGATCGGGTTGATCCTGCTCGGCCTCCTCGTGCTGGTCGTCGTCTGGTCGACCGCCGGCTACCTCTCCTTTCGCAGCGGTGTTCGGAAGGCGAACGCGCGGCTCGACTCGTCGGTGCCGGCCGTGCTGAGCAAGCAGAACGGCCTCCTCCTGTCCAATCCCTCGACGCTGCTTCTCCTCGGCCGCGACTACGAGAACACCGATCAACGCGTCGGGCTCAACCACAGCGACTCGATCATGATCCTGCGAACCGATCCGAGCCGCCACCGGCTCGTCTACCTCTCGATCCCGCGCGACCTGCGCGTGCCGATTCCGGGGTACGGAGACGACCGGATCAACAGCGCGTTCCCGCGCGGCGGCGCGTCGTTGGCCGTGCGCACGATCGAGAACTTCACCGGCCTTCGGATCAACCACGTGATGATCGTCGACTTCAGAAGCTTCACGCACCTGATCGACAACATCGGCGGAATCGACATCAACGTCCCGGAGCCGATCCTTTCGAACAAGTTCGACTGTCCGTACGACGCCGCTGGCTGTGCACGCTGGAAGGGCTACCGCTTCCACACGGGCACGCAGCACATGAACGGGCATCGGGCGCTCATCTACTCACGCATCCGCGAGAACCAGCTCAACCCGGCTGAGTCCGATATCACGCGCGGCGAGCGCCAGCAGGCGGTGATCCGGGCCGTGCTGCACAAGGTGCTCGGCTTCTCGACCGCATTCAAGCTGCCGTTCGACGGCAGCTCGCTGCTGACGCCCCTGACCACCGACCTGAGCGCCTGGCAACTCATCCAGCTCGGTTGGGTGATGAAGCGCGCCGGCCAGAAGAACGCGCTGCATTGCCGGCTCGGCGGGACTGCCACCTCGATCGGCGGAGCCTCTGTCATCGTCGGCACGGAGCAGAACCGTTCCGTGATCCAGATGGTCACCGGCCAGTCGGCCGTCCAGCCGCCGCTCCCCGGTTCAGGTCCCTACGGGCCCGGATGCGTGATCGGGAGCCAGCAGTTCCGCTAGCGCGGGCTAGGCTTCCGCGGCTTTCTTCTCTGTGGACGTGTCCTTCTTCTTCTTCTCGTCGCCGCCCGAGTCGCCGGACTCCTTCGCCGGCTCCTTCTTGCGGCCGCCCCGCCCGTAGTCGGTGGAGTAGAACCCGGAGCCGCGGAAATGCACCGGGACGGGATACAGCACGGTCTGGACCGGCGAGGCACCGCAGATCGGACACGCTTCGGGCGGCGGGTCGGCGATCCGCTTGAAGACTTCGAAGACGTGCCCGTTCGGGCACTTGTACTCATAGGTAGGCACGACAATGAAGGACGCTAGCAGTGTTATCGGCTTGGACAGCGCGGAAAACGACCCCGTGATCGAGGTCTCGGCCCGGACCTCGTCGCTCGCTCGCATCCGTTTGCAGCTCGGCGAAACGCAACTCTTCTGGGCGGGGACGGGTGCCGTGACGGCGACGCTCGCTGCCGTGCTCGGCTGGTTCCTGCTCGCGTGGCCCCCGCACGAGGACGAAGCACTGGCCCTCTTCGTCGGTCGCGGCTCGCTCGGCCATGTTCTGCGAACGGTCGTGACGGAGCGCGGCGGCGCCCCCCTGCACTTCACCCTTGCGTGGCTCGTCGTGCATCTGGGCGGGGGCCTGGCCGCGCTGCGGGCAGTTTCGCTCGTGTTCGCCGTCGCCAGCGTGCCGTTGATCGCGCTGCTGGGAGCCCGCCTCGCCAACAGAAGCGCGGGTGTCGTCGCCGCGCTCCTCGCCTCGGCCAGCTGGGTCCTGCTCTTCCACGGCGTCTACGGCCGGATGTACAGCATGTTCCTCTTCACGAGCCTGCTCTCGTTTCTCGCCCTGCTCGCGGCGCTCGATCGGGGTGGGACCGGTCGCTTCGCGCTTTGGGGCGGCGCGCTCGTGTTGATGCTCGCGACCCATCCGTATGCCGCCCTGGTCGTCGCCGCGCAGGCGCTCTTCGTGTTGCTGCGGCGCCGCAGGCGCCGCGCAGCGCTGATCACCCTCGCCGTTGTCGGGGTCGTCGCGACGCCCTTCTGGTGGGCGGATCTCGTCCTGCGCGACCGCTTCGACGTGGGCGTCGGCGGCGGCGGACCACGGCTCGGCTCCCCGACATCGGTCCTGCACTACTTCTGGTGGGTCGCGGGAGACTTCAGCGCCGGGCACCACGCGTGGTCGGCTCCCGTTCTCTTGTTGGCGGCTGTCGGCGCTGTCGTGCTCGCGCGACGTCGACCCGACAGCGCCTTGCTGACGGCAGCCGTGATCGTCGTTCCCGGAGTTGCATTCATGCTCGCGACGCTGCACTCGACGGCGTCACCCGAAGCGCGCCACCTGATCTTTGCTTTGCCCTTCTTCAGCCTGGTCCTCGCGCTACCGCTCGTCGAGGTTGCGCGGTTCCGGCCGCCGCTCTCCTGGGGAGTCGCGCTGGTGGCGGTCGGCGCTCTTGCGGTGGGAGAGGTGCGCTGGGCGCACGCGAAGACGCCGCCACTCTTCGACGGCAGCCCGGCGAGTCAGGTGCACGCGCGCCACGCCGCCGCCGCCTGGCTGGCCTCGACCTATCGGTCGAGCGATGTGCTGCTCGGCTACGAGCCCCTGTTCCTAGATGCGTGGCAGCAGAGGCGTTCGTTCGCCGGACACACCTTGCCGCGGGCGGATCCTGCGCTCCTCGCAGCGGCGTTGAAGGATGTCGCCGAACCGCTGGGACGCGGCGTCTGGGTGTTCGACGCGAGCGACACGACCAACCTGCGGCAACGTGAGAGCATTCCGCTCGTCCTCCCCGCTCCGCAGTCTGCGTTCGAGGGACGGGCCTACGGTCCCTACCTGATCATCCGTTCGCGGCGACCGCTCGGTACCCGCAAGCACTACCTGGCCGTTTCCGAGCGCGTGATGCGCCTGGGTCACAAGCTGGAGATCGGCGACGCCGACGTCAACCTCGGCGCCCTCGTCGGCGCGCGCTCACGTCTCTAGCGTCCCACTCTCCTTCTCGACGATCTCGCGATAGCAGGGAGCGCCCTCGAACGCCTGGAGCCCCTGAAAGGTGGGCCGCGGCGCGAGTTGCCGCCGCCGTTTTCGGCGTGCGGCAGCTACAGCGGCGGAGGCCCCGAGGACCCCGCCTACGACGAAGGAGCTCAGACGGCCGCGCCTCGTGTCGCCGTCCATGCCACGATCTTAAGGGTGCTGGTCGCAACGCTCGGAGACGCGCTCCTGGATGTGATCGTTCGGCTCGGCGAACCGCTGACCGTCGGGGCTGACGTCGGCGCCTTCACGAAGAGCGGCGCCGGCGGCCAGGCCGCCAACGTCGCAGCCTGGGCCGTCGCGCTCGGGGCAGGCGGGAGGTGTATCGCCAAGCGGGGCGACGATGCGGCCGGACGGCTGGTCGCGGACGAGCTCGAGTCGCGTGGCGTGGAGCTCGTCGGCCCGCTGGGAGACCGGAACGGGATCGTGGTCTCGCTCGTCGGAGAGGACGGTGAGCGGACGATGGCATCCGACCGCGGCGCTGCTCCCGACCTGAGCCCGGCCGACCTCGACCCGGCCTGGCTTGCATGCGACTGTCTCCACATCGCCGGCTACTCCTTGCTCGCCGCTCCGATCGACCAGGCTGCCCTGCGCGCCGCGGAGCTCGCGCGCGCGAACGGCGCTCGAATCAGCGTCGACCTGTCGGCCTGGACGCGGATCCGCGAATACGGGCCGGATCGATTTCGCCGGCAGATCGAGCTGGTGCAGCCGGACGTGATCTTTGCCAACGAGCCCGAATGGGAGATCGTAGGCGGGGCGTACGGCCTCGCTCCGACGGCGGTCGTCAAGCGCGGCTCGCGAGGTGTGCTCGTGCTCGGAGACGAGCGTGTCGAGCTGCCCGCTCGAGCCGGTGAGGTGGTCGACGCGACCGGCGCCGGCGACGCGCTCGCGGCCGGCTTCCTGGTCGGCGGGCCCGAGCTCGCCGTCGAGGCCGCCGCTCGGTGCGTGTCCCAGCTCGGGGCGCTGCCGTGATCGTCGTCGCCGACGAGGTTCGCGAGGCGGGCGCGGTCGTCGCGCTCGAGACGACGCTCATCGCGCACGGCTTCCCGCCGGGTGAGGGCGTCGCCGTCGGACTCGAGTCGGAGCGGCGCATCCGCGCCGCCGGTGCGGTGCCGGCGACGATCGGCGTCCTCGACGGCGAGATTCGCGTTGGGCTGTCGGAAGACGAGCTCGCCCGCTTCGACGCGAACGCGCGCAAGGCCGGCCCACGAGATCTCGCCGCGTGCGTCGTGCAGGGGGCCGTCGGAGCGACGACGGTCGGCGGGACGCTCGCCGTCTGCCGCATCGCCGGCATCCGCGTCATGGGAACCGGCGGGCTTGGGGGCGTCCATCGCGGCTTTCCGACTCCCCCCGACGTCTCGGCCGACCTCGGCGAGCTCGCACGGACCGCCGCCGTCGTCGTCTCCGCCGGTATCAAGTCGCTGCTCGACGTATCGGCGACGCTCGAGGTTCTCGAGGCGCTCGGCGTGCCGGTGTTGGGCTTCCGCACCGACGACCTTCCGCTCTTCTACAGCGCGCACGGCGGACCGCCCGTTCCGGCGCGGGTCGAGTCCCCGGCGGAGGCGGCGGAGATCGCGCGAGCACACTGGGATCTCGGCGGCGGCGGACTCTTGCTCGCGCGCCCGCCGGACACGAGCTTGGAGGACGTCGAGCCGCTGCTAGACGAAGCGCTTGCCGCGGCAGGACGACACAACGTGACGGGCCAGGCCGTGACGCCCTTCGTCCTCTCGTTCCTGCACGAACGCAGCGAGGGCCGGACGCTGGCGGCCAACCGCGACCTCGTCGTCGCCAATGCTGCCCTCGCGGCCGAAGTAGCGACCGCTCTCTCAGCCTCGTCGCGGTAGGACACGTCGGGTGACTGTCCCCAGACGTGGGTCCAAGTACCACGTCTCTCACTGGTCCGGTGTGGATGGGATGCGTGTAACGAATGTGTGACCTTTGCTCCACAGCCGGTCGTACGGGACAGGTCTTTCGCCGCGAGAGCGCATACCTTCGAGGGCGGCACGCCGCGGTCCGATGCGCGCTTCGGCCGGTTACGGCTCTTCAGAGATCGCGGCGCAGGAAACCCAAGATCGCGACGGCCCCGACGAGCAGAAGGTACGCGACCGCCCACAACCGCAGTGCGACCCCACCCTGCTCGGCACCGCCGAACGGGCCGAGCCGCAGGAGGAAACCCGTCAGGCCCGACGTCCGTTCCGTGATCGCGCGCAACGCATCCTGGTAGAGGGCCTCGAAGGGGATCGCCCACGCGGCGATCTTCGCGGCGTGCACGAGCCCGTGTGAGTTGAGGACGTGGCCGATGTTGCCCAGGAGCCCGGCAACGAGACCCGCACCGAAGATCATGAAGACTGCAATGCCGTTCGCGATCGAACTGAGGAAGACCGAACCGAGCAACGACAACGCCGCGACGATGAGCACGCCGCCTGCCAGCTCGAGCCCCGGCATGACGATCCGGTCCGGCCACCACGATCCCTCGAGGCCGGTCACGAGCATCCCGGCGAAGTAGAGGATCAGGACGTATGGCGCGCAGACGGCCGCCGCGCCGAGAAACCGAGCGACGAGCAGCGTCGAGCGCCCGATCGGCCGAACCACGAGCGGCTGCAGCAGTGCACGTTCCGCATCGCCGCGCACGACACCGAGCGTGAGAAAGATCGCCAGCACGACGCCGAGGAAGAGCGTCCCGAACATCGCCATGCCGAAGAGGAACGCGCCGGCGAACGTCCGCGGGTCGATCCCTTCCGGGGGAACGACGTTGTCGATGTGATGGAACGCGTAGCGCGTGCCGATCCAGTAGAGAGCGAGAAACGCGATGGTCAGCAGGCAGACGACGAGGAACACCTTGCGGCGCAACGCCTCGCGCAGTCCATAACCCGCGATCGTCCACACGGCCGTCACGACGTCTGACCACCGACGGCTTCGACATAGACCTCTTCGAGCGTGGAGGTGAGGACACGCGCGCCGTACACGTTTTGGCCGTCGCGTACGAGCTCGGCGATCAAGCGCGGGATGTCTTCTCGACTCGCGTCCGCGTAGGTTCGAGCGCCGCCGTTCGTCTCGATCTCGACGCCGCGCGGACGAGCGAGCTCTGACGGAGATCCCGCGGCGACGACCTTGCCGCCGAGCAAGATGACGACACGGTCGCAGACGAGCTCGATCTCGCTGAGCAGATGCGAGTTCAACAGCACCGAGACGCCGCGCCGCTTGAGCTCCTCCAGCAGCGTCCGGACGGTTCGTCTCCCGACCGGATCGAGGGCGCTGGTCGGCTCGTCCAGGAGGAGGAGCCTCGGCGACCCGACGAGTGCCTGCGCGATCCCGAGTCGCTGCTGCATCCCTTTCGACATCGCCTCGACGGCGCGCCCGCGCGCGTCCAGCAGACCCACGAGCTCGAGCAACTCCGTGCGTTCCCGCTCGCCGCCTTCGGAGCCCGCGAGCCGCTGATGGAGTCGCAGCAACTCGTCGGCGCTCATCCAGCCCGGGAAGCGGAAGAGCTCGGCGAGATAACCCATTGCCGCGCGCGCCTCGCGCGATCCGGCACGGACGCCGCACACTTCTGCGCGGCCGGTCGTGGGGCGGACGAGCCCGCACGCGATCTTGACGAGCGTCGACTTTCCGGCGCCGTTCGGTCCGAGCAGACCGACGAGCTCGCTCTCGCCGACCTCGAGATCCACGCCACTGAGGGCCTCGATCGCGCCGTACCGCTTGACCAGACCGCTGACGGCGAGCGCTGCGGACACGCCAGCGAGCGTACACTCAGACCGATGCCACGAGGTTACGAAGAAGGCCCGGTCGCCGAGGCCGCGGAGGCGCGGCGCGATGCGTTAGAACGCGGAGAGCTCGTCGAGCCGGAGGCACATGCTCCGGATCGCCGCGCGGTCTACGGCTCGACCGAGGACGACGAGGAGAAGCACTTTCTCGGCTGGGCGGACGAGATCGATCCTGACGCGCTGTTCGAATCCGGCGAGGCCTGGGGAATCTCGGTTCTTCGCCGTCCGGTCGACTAGCCCAGCGCCGCCAGAAACTCGTCGATCGTCAGCGCAGTCAGCGTGCGGATCTTCGTGCTGCCGCGAGCTCCGAGAGAGACGGATACGCGCGCGACCGTTGCCGCATCGGGCGCTTCGACGATGTTGACGAAGTCGTAGTCGCCGAGCGTTGCCCATTGATGTGTGACCTTGGCGCCGAGCTCCTCGACGTCCTTGTTGACCTCTCGCAGCCGGTCAGGGTTTGCCTTCAGCGTCTGAACGCCCTGTGCCGTCAAGCTCGAGAGCAGAATGTAGGTCGGCATCGCGTTTCCTCCTCGGTCGGGGGCCCGACTCTACTCGTGCCTTCTGATCGACGTACAGGACCGCCGCGCCGAGGACGAAGACCGGTGCAAGCACCACGAGTGCGACCACGGCCGCAATTCGTAGAGCCTGGCCGCTCCCCTCCCGCAGCGCGAAGAAGATCACGAGGCCGGTGAGGAAGATCGTGATCGCGAGCGTTGCCAGGGAGCCGAGTGCGTGCACGTAGTCGGCCCGCGCCAGCTGAATACCGCGACGGAGCGCATCCGCGTAGCCCCGCCGCTCGACGAGCGCAGCCGGAACGCCCAGCCCGATCAGCGCGAGCCACCCGAGCGCGAGCAGATAGATCCCCGGGAAGATCCACAGCCGCGACACGCACACCGGGAGAAACGCCAGGTAACCGACAGTCAGTGCGACGGCGACGTATCGGTCGCGTCGCACAGGCTGCAGGAGTGCGACCGCACCCGCATATGACGACGCCAGGACCAGCGGCCCGAGGCCGACGACGAGGGCCACACGGAGCGCACCGTCGAGCTCGGCCGCGGCGATCCCGAGCAGTCCCGGGCCGATACCGAGAGCGAGGGAGGGCCAGAAACGCGCGCCGTAGAGCTTGATCGCCTCAGCGACGAGCTGACCGACGGTCCGGGTCTCCGGCGGGAGGGGCGGCGGCAAAGGGGTGCGGGCGCGCGACACGTGCCCGAATCTAGCTGGGTCTCGGAAAGACGGCCTGCCCGTTCAGCCAGTCGACCTCCAGCTGGACGCGCGAGTTGTGCAGCGCTTCGAGGTTGGCGACGATCTCGCGCGTACGCGTGTCGATCACGTCGCCGGAGTCGCCGACGTAGACGAATCGCCCGTCAGCGCTGTGCAACAGCGAGCCGATGCGTCCGCATGACCGGGCACACGGGCTCTCGTCGCCGGAGATCGGCTTCGAGAGACGGATGTCCTCGAGCGCCACGGGCGGTGCCCCGGGCAGCGCACTCACGTCGAAGAGATGCACGACGCTGTTCGGTGCATCGAGCACCCAAAGCTCCGGGCGGTCCGGCGCGAGCGAGAGACCGTGGCTCGGCGGATCCGGACCGAAACGCGGATTCCAGGTGAAGCCCTTGTAGTGCACGACGTAGAGCGGACGCCCCGTCTGCAGCGCGAGGACGCGAAACCCGAGCAGGCCCCGCTTGGTCTCGTACACGACCCGGTGCTGCTCATCCGTCACATGCAACGTGTCGGATGGGCGCGGCACGGCGGCCAGGAGCCAGCTCGCTCGTGCGAGCGGCAAAGCTCCGATCAGTTTCTGCCTGCGATCCATGTCGAAGAAGCAGGCGTCGTCCTTCAGCAGGACGACCTCGTACCTGTGCTTCGTGGCGTTCTCGGGGGGACGCCACGTGCCGACTCCGGAGACGAGGCAGCGCGGAACGGTCTCCGTGCTGAAGTAGACCGTGAGCCCCGCGACCGCACCGGCCACCGCGAGTGCGAGCGCGGTGGCCCGCAGCCAGACACGCCTCATTCCCGCAGCTCGGCCAGCAACCGCGGCAGTGCCCCGGCGAGCGCGGCGAGCGCGTCGTCGAAGCGCCACCGCGCGCGATCGGGCTCGTCGATCTCGTTCGAGACCGCCCGCACCTCCACCGCTGGAATGCATGCGAGCTCGGCCGCGCGCAGGACGGCAAAACCCTCCATCGCCTCTACCTCGCAGCCGGTCGTTCCGCCGACGCGAGCGCTCGTGCCGATCGGCAGGACGTGCGCCTCGGGCAACGCGCGACGGGCCGCGGCCAGGAGCCCTGCATCGGGGTGGACGCGTCCACGGACGAGGCCGCCGCCTGCGTCCTCGTACACCGACTCGGAGCCGATCACGAGCGTAGGCGCCGGCAGAGTCCGCGCACCGGCGATGCCGACGTGAAGAACCCTCCCCGGGTGGAGCTCCGCCAGCGCGCGCGCTGTCGCGGCGGCGGACTCGACGGGCCCGATCCCGCACGCGAGCGTTTGCACTCCGTCCGCACCCGCGAGTTCCGGTTCCGTGGCGGCGACGACGAGGATCACGCGGGAGAAGCTAGCTGGGTCAGTCACTCACTCCAAAGGGTGAACACACGCAAGGTTCTCAGTGCGACGGCATCTCAGCTCTAGGCCGCAACTCACCTCGCCGCAGCCCGCCGCAGGCTGGTGGCGACTGACAACCAGGGGGCCGCTCACCGCAGGGGCGGCCCCCGACTTTCGCGTAACCCTGAAGGGGGATTTGCTCGCACCCCAGCAAGATCTGCCGCCTTCAGGCGTCTCACACTAAAAGCACCAGAAACCACGTTGCCTCGAAGCCAGCCGCAGGCGGAGAGGCGAGTCGTCCCAAAGGGCCGCGGCACGCGGCCCTTTGCGTATCCGGAGGTACGAGATGTACGGCATGCAGATCCAAACGGGGGAGCTGCGGGACACCGACCTGCCGTCCGCGTACGGCGAGTGGAGCGACTACGCGAGGTTCGCGGTCACGTTCTCACCGCAGGATCGCGAGCTCTGCAGCGAGATGGCCGCCGACGCCTTCGCACGCTGGCGCCGCACCGGCGAGGTCCCGCGACGGCTGGAGGAGCTCCGTGCCTGCCTGTGGTTCGAGCAACGCCGTTGGCGCTTCGTCGGCCGCGAGCCCGACACCGAGGGCATGCGCTACGCGGGCGCGTTGATCCGCGCGATGCGGACTCAGCTCTAGAGCCCTGCCGCAAGCACCGCCCGGGTCACCGAGTCGTCGACGGACGACACCGGTGACTCGCGGCCGACCCAGGCGTCGCCGCCGAAGTAGCGGACGAAGATCTTCTCCGCAGTGCGGGTGGCGAGCGCCTGCGTGCTCAGCGTCGGATTAGGACCGCCGAGCGCGTTCGGTAGTGCGGAGTTGTCGGCGACGAAGAGCCGCTCGACCGAGCGCGATTCGGCATCGCTCGTCAGCACCGCGCCGATGCGCATCGTGCTGTGCATGTGAAGGAGCACCGGCGCCCAGTTCACCCTCAGGACCTCACGCGCGCCGGCGGCGCGAGCGAGTTCGACCGCACGGGCGGCGAGGAACTCGCGGTTCGCCGCGGTTCGGGCCGACCGGTAACGGAGCTCGACGCGCGCGACGGGGCCGTGCGCGTCCGGTGCCATCGTTTCGGAGAGCGTCACACGGTTCTCCCTCACGACGTCGTCGTCGGTGATCACCGCGATGGCGATCAGGCGGTCGATGTCTGACAGGAAGCGCTTCAGCTGGGCGCCGATCAGGCGGCCCCCCGGCAAGCCGTTGTCGTAGAAACCGCGGATGCCGGCATCGCTGTCTGTAATGCCCTGTGCCTGCAACCCCGGCGAGACGCCGGCCTGCTCGAGGCAGCCGCGGCCCGGGTAGTCCACACGCGCGGCAGAGGTCGGCCCCTTGCTCGAGCCGGTGTAGTGCGGCAGGCGGCCGACGACGAAGTCGAGGTGGTGGTCCGTGAGTCCTCGCCCGACCTGGTCGTTCGGATTCGGCAGGCCGCTGTTCAGCCAGAGACGAGGAGTCTCGATTGGGCCGGCCGCGAGCACGACGACCTTCGCTTCCTCGGTCGTCGTCGCGCCGGTGCGCGTGTTCTGCCAGGTGAGGCCGCGCACCCCGCCCTCGGCCGTTTCGATTCTGACGGCGAACGCGTCCGCGACGAGGGTCGCCGCCTTCCCGCGCGTCCAGCGATCAGCCGTCAGCGCCATCGGCACATAGCTCGTATGCGTGGACCGCTTTGCGCGCAGATTCCGCGGCGATCTGAGCGGCAGGAAGCACCCCTGTGGACAATGGCCGCAGAACGTGCACCCCTGCGCGCGGGGATAGACGAGCTGCTTCGCCTTGTTCGTGCGACCCGCAGTTCCCTGCGGTTGCAGGATCGCGTTCTCCTGTGGCCGGAAGGCTGCCCGTGAGATGTCCTTGGACGTCTGCGTCGGCAGACCGAGCCTCGCGGCGGCACGCAGGAACTGCTCCTCCTTCGTCCCCATCGCCGCCGTCTGCACAGGCAGGGTGTGCTCCACCCATTCGTAGTACGGAATCAGCTCTCGATAGGTAATCGGGGCGATGCTTGCGGCGTCGTACGCACCCGCGTCGCTGCCTTCGTAGCCGGCGAACGCGCCCGGCATCGCTCGCGGCGAGTTGCCGAAGTAGTGCACGGTTGAGCCGCCGACCCCAGCGGTCTGCCACACGAAGCAGTTCTGCGGCAGGTCACGCGCCCACGGCGGCCGAGTGCGATCGCCGGGCCCGAACCGGAAGATCCCGGTCGCCGGGTTGTTCGCCTCGTCCTCGTAGTGGGACCACTCGCGTTCCGAGTGCTCCCACTCTGGCCCGGCCTCGAGCAGCAGCACGTCGAGCCCGCGCGCGGCGAGCTCCTTCGCCACGACCGGACCGCCGGCGCCCGCGCCGACCACGATCACGTCATGAACAGGCACTAAGGATCCGCCGCTTTGCGCCCCTGCCAGTAGCCCTTGAGCTCTTTGCGCCCGTGCGCGACGCCGGCGTATCGCGCAAGCCGCCGGCCGCCAGGGGTGGAGTACGCAAGGAAGGCGGTGAGATCGGGCAGGTTGCCGACGAGAAAGCGGATCGAGCCTGCGGTCTCCACCGGCAGGGCCTCGAGCATCTGGAAGACCTTCGCCTTCTCAGCACGGGAGAGGTTCGCGAACGCCGAAGCGGACTTTCCGCTGCGAGCGCCTGGCTTCACCCGTACAGCCGTCTCGTTCAAGATCGTCGCGGCCGTTGCGGAGAGCGGCAGCTGTCCCGGCAGGAAGCGGTCGAGGGTCCGGATCAGCCGCCGGGTCGTCGCCGCCTCGATCTTCTGTCCCGGAACGATGAACTCCGCGAGCGCATTCAGCGTCTGCTGCACCACGCCCGGCTTCGCCGCGAAGGCCCTGTCGAGCCACTCGAGCCGGAGGAGCGCGAACCCCGCGACGACGGCGGTCGCGCGCTTCAGCAGCTCGCGCCTCGAGACCGCCGTCACAGGCTCACCCGCGCGGAATGACCTCGCGCGACGGATCGTTCGCCGGATCGTCCTCCGGCAGAACGTCGTGTGCCCACTCGCTCCGCTTCCATGCGGGAACCGGCGTCTCACACTCCGCCTTGGGAACGAAGCGCGAGCGCGAGACGAGCTTGTACTCGTGGATGTAGCGCGGGCAGTTCGGGAACACCTCGGTCGCCGTCACGCGGACGATCAGCTGCGCTTCCGGGTAGTCGACGAGCAACGGATCGTCATCGTCGACGGACGCGCTCCCGTTCAGACGGATGCGCTTGCGGCCTTCGAGATCGATGAAGAGGAGGCCGACTTTCCCGGTGGCGAGCATATTGCCGGCCGTGAGGTACATCCCATTGCCGTTGTAGATGGGGAACGCGATCGTCCGCTCGTCGAGGACGCGGACGAACCCCGGCTCGCCGCCCTTGTAGGAGCACTGCGGCTGTCCGTCCTCGTCGACGGTCGCGATGAAGAACATGTCGCGCGCCTCGATGAACGCGCGGTCGTCGTCATCGATCCGGTCGTGCACGATCCGCTCCTCGATCCGGTCGGCCAGCCTTCGCGTGTCGAAGCGATCCTGCAGCTTGCGACTCTCTTCGTGATAGAGGGCCATCGGCACATTGTCTCGCACCCGTAAAATCTCGCCGTGGGCTATCACGTCGCGGACGCATCGAAGCTCGAGTGGGAAGAGCGCCCACCTGTGGTCGAGGGACAGCAACCGAGGCAATCCGCCAACGTCTCCAAGGTCGCCGCACTGACACAGTCCTTCGGTCGAGTCTGGCGCTATCCGGCCGGCGCGCGCGGCAAGCGACACGCCGACAAGGCGCAGGAGGAGGTCTTCGTCGTCGTCTCGGGCCGGCTGACGATGCTCCTCGGCGAGCCACCCGAACGGGTCGACGTCGGCCCGCTGAGCGTCGTCTCGGTCGAGCCGGGAACGCCGCTGCAGGTCCGAAACGAGAGCGACGAGGAGCTCGTCCTCTACATCTACGGCGCGCCCCAGAAGCGGGAAGGCGCCGACATGTTCGACGATCCCGGCGAGCTCTAGCTCTTAGGCTGCAGCAGGCTCGCGAGCCCCGGCGCGGCTGAACACGAGCCCGCCGTCCTCGGCGTCGACCCGTACGGTGTCGCCTTCGCCGAACTCCCCTTCGAGCAGCCGCAACGCGAGCGGGTTCTCGACCAGGCGCTGCAGAGCACGCTTGAGCGGCCGCGCGCCGTACGTCGGATCCCAGCCCGCCTCGGCAAGGACGTGCTTGGCCTCGTCGGTCAGCTCCAGCTCGAGCCCGCGGTCGGCCAAGCGCGCGCGAAGCCGTTCCAGCTGCAGCTCGACGATCTCCGCCAACTGGTCCTTCGTCAGCGGCTCGAACTCGACGATCTCGTCGATCCTGTTCAGGAACTCGGGGCGGAAGACTTCGCGCAGCTGATCCGCGGAACGCAGGTTGGAGGTCATGATCAGGACGGTGTTGCGGAAGTCGACCGTGCGGCCATGCCCGTCAGTGAGCCTGCCGTCGTCGAGGATCTGCAGCAACACGTCGAAGACTTCGTTGTGCGCCTTCTCGATCTCGTCGAGAAGGATCACCGAGTACGGCCGCCGACGGACGGCCTCGGTCAGCTGGCCACCCTCTTCGTAGCCCACGTAACCGGGTGGGGCGCCGATCAGGCGCGCAACGGTATGGCGCTCCTGGTACTCCGACATGTCGAGCCGGACCATCGCGCGGTCGTCGTCGAACATGAACTCGGCCAGCGCTCGGGCCAGCTCGGTCTTGCCGACGCCGGTCGGGCCGAGGAAGACGAACGAGCCGATCGGCCGGTTCGGATCCTGGAGGCCGGTGCGCGCGCGCCGCAGCGCATTCGCGACCGCCTCGACCGCCTCATCCTGGCCGACGACCCGCTGGTGCAGCCGCTCCTCCATGTGGATGAGCTTCTCGGTCTCTCCCTCGAGCAGCCGGTCGACCGGGATGCCGGTCCAGCGTGCGACAACCGCGGCGACGTCGTCCTCGTCGACCTCTTCCTTCACCATCGCGTTCTCCGGCTGTGCCCCGTCTCGCTCCGCGAGCTCGCGCTCGAGCGTCGGCAGCTCGCCGTGACGGATCTCCGCCGCGCGATTGAAATCACCGGCCCGCTCGGCCCGCTCGTACTCCATGCGCAGCTCGTCGATCCGCTGCGTGATCTCCTTGACTCGGTCGAGCGCCTCCTTCTCCTTCGACCAGCGCGCCTGCAGCTCACCGCGCCGCTCCTTCGCCTCGGCGAGCTCGCGCTCGAGCGGCTCGCGCACCTCCTTCGACTCCTTTGCCATGGCAGCGAGCTCGATCTCCAGCTGGCGCACGCGCCGGTCCGCCTCGTCGAGCTCGACCGGGCTCGAGTCGATCTCCATCCGCAGGCGCGAGGCCGCCTCGTCCACGAGATCGATCGCCTTGTCGGGGAGAAACCGGTCGGTGATGTAGCGCTCGGAGAGAACCGCCGCGGCGACGAGCGCGGCGTCCCGGATACGGACGCCGTGGTGGGCCTCGTAACGCTCCTTCAAGCCGCGAAGAATCGCGATCGTGTCCGCGACCGACGGCTCGCCGACGAAGATCGGCTGGAACCGCCGCTCGAGTGCGGCGTCCTTCTCGATGTGCTTCCGATACTCGTCGAGCGTCGTCGCGCCGACAGCCCGCAGCTCGCCGCGGGCGAGCATCGGCTTGAGCAGGTTGCCCGCGCTGACGGCGCCTTCCGCGGCGCCGGCGCCGACGATGGTGTGCAGCTCGTCGATGAAGAGGATGATTCGGCCCTCCGCGGCCTGGATCTCGGTGAGGACCGCCTTGAGACGCTCCTCGAACTCGCCGCGGTACTTGGAGCCGGCCAGCAGCGCACCGATGTCCAGCGCCCAGACGCGCTTGCCTTTCAGCCCTTCCGGAATGTCGCCGGCGACGATGCGCTGAGCCAGGCCTTCGACGATCGCCGTCTTGCCGACTCCGGGATCGCCGATCAGGACCGGATTGTTCTTGGTGCGGCGTGAGAGAACCTGGATGACCCGGCGGACCTCCTCGTCGCGGCCGATGACCGGGTCGAGCTTGCCCTGCTCCGCGAGCGCGGTGAGGTCGCGACCGAACTTCTCCAGCGCCTGGTAGGTCTCTTCGGGGTCCTGCGAGGTCACACGCTGGCCGCCGCGGACGGCCTTGATCTTGGCCTCGAGCTGGTCGCGTGGCACGACGTCGAGGGCAAGCAACAGATGCTCCGTGGAGACGTAGTCATCCTCCATGCGCTTCGCTTCGTCCGCCGCGTCGTCGAGCACCCGCGAGAAGGCCGCCGAGACGCTCGGCTGCTGCTGGATGCCCTGAACGGAAGGCTTGCTGCGGAGGATCGCCTCGGCCTGTTCTCGGAGCGCAGCAGCATCGGGGACCAGCTGCTGCGGCAGCTCCTGATCCAGCAGCGCGAGGAGCAGATGCTCCGGGTAGAGCTCGGGATTGCCCATCCGGCGCGCCAGCTCCTGGGCAGCCGCGACGGCCTCCTGACTCTTGAGCGTGAGCTTGTTGAAGTCCATCAGTGCCGCCTCGGCATCAGCTCGACGGGCGGCCTCCACGGGACGAGCTCGCGACGGTACTGGCGGTGCACCTCGTTGACCGCCACGCGCATCTCGCGCTCCATGCGGACGAGCCGTCGACGCATGCGCTCGACCTGATCCTGCAGCTCGAGCACCTGCTCGACGCCGGCGAGGTTCAGCCCGAGCTCGTTCGTGAGCTGCTGGATCAGCCGAAGCCGCTCCAGGTCAGCTTCCGAATAGAGCCTCGTGTTGCCCGCGGTGCGCTTCGGCCGGATCAGCCCCTTGCTCTCGTAGATGCGGAGCGTCTGCGGGTGCATACCGACGAGCTCGGCCGCGACGGAGATCATGTAGCGCGGTCGCTCGTCCATCACTCACCGTCCTTCAGGCGCCGCAGTTCCTCGAGCTTGCGGCGCATGATCACGAACGTCACGAGGACGCCGACCGTGCCGACGCTGACGAGGATGAGGGCGGCGAGCTTCAACTGAACAGCGCCTCCCGTGGGTCCTCGCGCGAGACCTTCTTCAGCTCCTCGAGCGCCTCGCGCTCCTTCTTCGTCAACTTCTTCGGCACCGTCACTCTCAGGCGGGCGATCAGATCGCCCTTGCCTGCGCCGTCGAGCTTCGGGGCACCGTGGCCGCGAATGCGCAGCTGCCGGCCGTCCTGCGTGCCGGGCGGGACCTTCAACGAGACACGGTCGCCGTACGGCGTCGGGACCTCGACCGTCGCGCCGAGCGCCGCTTCCGAATAGGTGACCGGAACGTCGATGATCAGGTTGGCGCCTCGACGCTCGAAGAGTCGTGAGGGCTGGACGTGCGTGACGACGTACAGGTCGCCCGCGGGGCCGCCCGCCTCGCCGATCTCACCCTTCCCCTTGAGTCGGATGCGGGTGCCGTCCTTCACGCCCGCAGGAATCTTCACCGTGTAACGACGCGTACGCCGCTCGCGCCCCGTGCCCTTGCACTTGTGGCACGGCTTCTCGATGACCGTGCCGTTGCCGCGGCAACGCGGGCACGGCTGCGACAGCGCGAACAGGCCCTGACTCTCGGAGATGACGCCGCGGCCGTGACATTCGGGACAGATCACCGGCGACGTTCCCGGCTCGGCCCCGGTGCCGCCGCACTCGCGGCAGGCCGTCGTCACGTCGACCGGAATCTTCGTCTCGAGCCCCCGAAGGGAGTCCTCGAAGGAGAGGTTCACGATCGCCTCGAGGTCCGGCCCGCGTTCGGGTGCCGGCCGTCGGGCCCGCGTCCCGCCGCGGTTGAAGATCCCGCCGAAGAGGTCGCCGAGATCGCCGAGATCGTTCATGTTGAAGTTGCCGCCGAAGTTGAAATCACGCGGGTCGGGCCCGCGCCGGCCGTTCTCCGAGCCGAAGGTGTCGTACTGCTTGCGCTTCTCTCCGTCGGAAAGCACGTCGTACGCGTTCTGAACCTCCTTGAACTTCTCTTCGGCCGACGCGTCGCCGGGATTCTTGTCGGGGTGGTACTGCGCGGCGAGCTTGCGGTAGGCCTTCTTGATCTCCTCGGCCGACGCACCCTTCTTCACGCCGAGCGTGTCGTAGAGCGTCGCCATTAGTGGTCCTCCCCAGTCGGGGGAACCTCCCGGTTCCCCCGAGACCCCCTTCCCTGCTCCGCTTCGCGGACAGGCGGCTTCGCCGCCGCCACGACGACGCGCGCCGGGCGAAGGACCCGGTCACCGAGCTTGTAGCCCTTCTGGACGACCTCGATGACGGAGCCTTCCTCCTGGTCCGACGGCTGCGAGAGCAGCGCCTCGTGCACATGGGGATCGAATTTCCCGTCCGTCTCGATCTCCGACAGTCCCTGCTTCGCCAGCAACTCGGAGAGCGACCGATGCACGAGCCGAACGCCGTCAAACACGTCGCGGGCCGTCGGGGGAACCTCCCGGTTCCCCCGTGGTCCGCTATCGCGGACGGGCCGCTTCGCGGCCTCCTCGTGTTCGGCCGCAGCCCCGAGCGCACGCCCGAGGTCGTCGAGGATGGGGATGAGCTCCTTCACCAGCCGCTCGTTCGCCCTCTCGGCGAAGGAAGCCTGCTCACGCGCGTTTCGCTTGCGGAAGTTGTCGAACTCCGCTGCGAGCCGCTGCAGACGGTCGAACAGCTGGTCGCGATCAGCCTGGAGCGCGTCGATGTCGACGCGCTCCTCGTGCTGATCTTCCTGTGTGACGCGCTCCTCCGGCATCAGGCCTTCGGAGCCTCCTGCTCCTCGTCGATGACCTCGTAGTCACCCTCTTCGACGACCTCGTCGTCCGAGCTCTCGGCGCCGCCACCGTTGCCGGCGGTCGAAGCCGTCTGGGCCTGCTGCTGCTGAGCCGATGCGTACACCGCCTCAGCGAGCTTGTGCGCGGCCTCCTGGAGAGCCTCGGTCTTCGCGCGGATGTCGCCGACGTCCTCGCCCTCGAGGGCCTGCTTCAGCTCCATGATCCGTCCCTCGATCGTCGAGGCGTCGGACTCGTCGAGCTCGGAGCGATGATCCTTCAGCGAGCGCTCCGTCTGGTACGCGAGCTGCTCGGCCTGGTTCTTCGTGTCCGCGACCTCGCGCAGGCGGCGCGCCTCGTCGGCGTGCGCCTCCGCATCGCGGATCATCTGCTGAACCTCGTCCTCCTTCAGGCCCGAGCCGCCCTCGATCCGGATCTGCTGCTGGTTGCCGGTACCGAGATCGCGGGCAGAGACATTGATGATCCCGTTGGCGTCGATGTCGAAGGAGACCTCGACCTGCGGCATGCCCCGGGGCGCCGGCGGGATGCCGACGAGCTGGAACTTGCCGAGCGTCTTGTTGAAGGCCGCCATCTCCGACTCGCCCTGGAGGACGTGCACCTCGACGGAGGGCTGGTTGTCCTCGGCCGTCGAGAAGGTCTCCGACTTCTTCGTCGGAATGGTCGTGTTGCGCTCGATCAGACGGGTGAAGACGCCGCCCTTCGTCTCGATGCCGAGCGACAGTGGCGTGACGTCGAGCAGGAGGATGTCCTTCACCTCGCCCTTGAGCACGCCGCCCTGGATTGCAGCGCCTACCGCAACGACCTCATCCGGGTTGACACCCTTGTGCGGATCCTTGCCGATCAGCTCCTTGACCTTGTCGACGACCGCCGGCATGCGCGTCATCCCGCCGACGAGCACGACGTGGTCGATCTTCGACTTGTCGATGCCGGCGTCCTTGACGCACTGCTCAGTCGGGCCGACCGTGCGCGCGAGCAAGTCCGCGCTCAGCTCGTTGAGCTTCGCCCGCGTGAGCTGGAGATCGAGATGCTTCGGCCCTTCCTGCGTCGCCGTGATGAACGGCAGGTTGATCTGCGTGGTCATCGTGGACGACAGCTCGATCTTTGCCTTCTCAGCAGCCTCGTAGAGACGCTGGAGTGCCATCCGGTCCTGCGAGAGGTCGATGCCCTGGTCGCGCTTGAACTCGGCGACCATCCAGTCGACGATCGACTTGTCGAAGTTGTCACCGCCGAGGTGGTTGTCGCCGTTCGTGGCCTTCACCTCGAAGACTCCCTCGCCCAGCTCGAGGATCGACACGTCGAATGTGCCGCCGCCGAGGTCGAAGACGAGGATCGTCTGGTCGGAGCTTTCTTTGTCCAGGCCATAGGCGAGCGCGGCAGCAGTGGGCTCGTTGATGATCCGGACGACGTTGAGGCCGGCGATCTTGCCGGCGTCCTTGGTCGCCTCACGCTGCGCGTTGTTGAAGTACGCCGGGACGGTGACCACGGCGTCAACGACCGACTCGCCGAGATAGGCCTCGGCGTCGGCCTTGAGCTTCTGGAGGATCATGGCGCTGATCTCCGGTGGCGCGTACTCCTTGCCGCCGGCCTTCACCCGAGCGTCGCCGTTCGAGCCCTTCACGACCTCGTAGGGAACGATGGTCATCTCCTCCGAGACCTCGTCCCACTTGCGGCCCATGAACCGCTTGATCGAGAACACCGTGTTCTCCGGGTTCGTCACCTGCTGGCGCCTCGCGGGCGCCCCAACGAGCCGCTGGCCATCCTTCGTGAACGCGACGACGGACGGGGTCGTGCGCCCGCCCTCCGCGTTGGGGATGACCGTGGGCTCGCCACCCTCGAGCACGGCCATGCAGCTGTTGGTCGTCCCGAGGTCGATTCCGATTGTCTTCGCCATCTGTGATTTAGCCTCCGGTTAGGGTCTACTGAGAAAATCTAAGCCTAATCGTATCAACCCTCTACCGGCTTCGCCACAGGCTCAACGCCGCGCACGAGCGCCGACGAGCCGCGCCAGGGTGGCCGCGGCGGCGGGCTCGGCCAGGACGATCCCGGCCATGATCGCGGCACATCCTCCCCAGCCGAGGGCCCCGAGACGGTCGCCCGCGAGCGTGTAGCCGAAGAATGCGGTCCAGACCGGCTCCAGCGAGAACGCCAGGGCCGTGCGCGTCGCGGAGGTCCGACGCTGCGCCCAGGCCTGCACGAGGAAGCCGAGCGCGCTCGCGAACACCCCGGTGACGAGGAGCGCGCCCCAGACCGTCCAGCCGTGCGGGACGTGCAGGTCTCGCAGGACGACGGCGACGACCAGCAATCCGGCAAACGCGGCCGCCATCTCCACGAAGGTGAAGGCCACGGGATCGAACCGCGGTGCGTAGCGCTCGAGGAGCACGATCTGCAGCGAGTACACGGCCGCTGCCGCGAGGACGAGGAGGTCCCCACCGACGGAGCCGGCGTGGATTCCGGAGAGCATCGCCAGCCCGACCGTGGCCAGAACGACTCCGCCCCAGGTCGCGGGCCCGATCCGGGCTCGAAAGAGGGCCAGCGCGAGGAGGGGCGTGAGCACGACGTACATGCCGGTGATGAAGCCGGTGCTCGAGACCGTCGTACGCGCCAGGCCGGCCGTCTGGAGCACGTACCCGGCGGCGAGCAGCAGCCCAAGTAAGACGCCTCCGCGGGCGCCCTCTCTGCCCAGGCCGCGAACCCGCTTCCAGGCCGGAACGGCCAGGACCCCCGTCGCGATCGCGAACCGGACGGCGAGAAACGCGAACAGCGGATAGAGCTCGACCGCGTCCTTCACCTGGACGAACGTCACGCCCCACACGGCGGTCACGACGACGAGTGCGACGAGGGCCGGCATCGCGCGATTGTCTCCTGGTTTGTCGGCGCGAGTCGTGGGCTAAGCTCAGCTCGTGGATCCGCTTCGCGATTCCTGGGAACGCGAGATCAAATCCGTGCGCGTGTCGGTCACCGACAAATGCAACTTCCGCTGCACGTACTGCATGCCGGCCGAAGGACTCGAGTGGCTGGGCCGCGAGGAGATCCTGACCTTCGAGGAGATCGCACGACTGATCGACGTGCTCGCACGACTGGGCGTCGACGAGGTTCGGTTGACCGGAGGGGAGCCCCTCGTGAGACGCGACCTGCCGGTCCTCGTCGGGTTGCTGGCGCAAGTGGAGGGTGTGCGCGACCTCTCCCTGACGACGAACGGCATCCTGCTCGACCGCCTGGCCGGGCCACTCGTCGCCGCCGGCCTGCGCCGCATCAACGTGTCGCTCGACTCGCTCAATCACGTCCGATTTGCAGAGATCACCCGGAGGGACGCCCTGGACGCCGTCCTGCGCGGGCTCGAAGAAGCCGAACGTCACCCGCAGCTGAGCCCGATCAAGGTGAACTGCGTCGCGGTCAAGGGTTTCACCGAGACGGAGGTCCCGGCGCTCGCCGACCTCGCCCGGCGGAAGCCGTACGTCGTTCGGTTCATCGAGTTCATGCCGCTCGACGCGGACGAGGCGTGGCGCGAGGACGACGTGCTCACCGGCGCAGAGATCCGCGCCCTCGTGGAGGAGCACTACGGGCCGCTCGTCGAGCTCCCCGCGAAGTCGTCGTCCACGGCGCGCCGGTTTCGCTTCGCGGACGGCGTCGGCGAGCTCGGCTTCGTGAATCCCGTCTCCGAGCCGTTCTGCTCGAGCTGCGACCGCATTCGGATCACGGCCGACGGCCAGTTGCGCACGTGTCTCTTCTCGAGACGGGAGTGGGATCTGAAGACACCGCTACGCGACGGCACGAGCGACGAGGAGCTGATTCGACTCATTCGGTTCGCGGTCCGGCACAAGGAGTTGAAACACCGAATCAACGACCCAGGCTTCGTTCGCGCCTCGCGGTCGATGTCGCAAATAGGCGGATAAGGCCACCCCTAGGGGGATGCCTAGCGGCCTCCCCGACGTTTAGACTTTCGGGATCATGGCCGCCGCCATCGCTGCCGGAAGACGGGTCTTGCCGCGTGGTTACGCGGATTTCGCCTACCAGGTGCTGATCTGGTTCGGCTTCCTCGCCGCGTACCAGGTCGCAAGGGGCCTGGCCGACCGGGACCCGACCCGGGCGTTCGCAAACGGCTGGCGCGTCATCAACGCCGAGCAGCGTCTCACCGGGCTCGGCGAGCTGACGCTGCAGGGGTGGACTCAGTCGTCGCGCGTGCTGGAGACCCTCGTTTCCTGGACGTACTGGAACTCCGAGTTCACGGTCATCGGCCTCGCACTGCTCTGGGTGTACTTCAGGCGGAACGATCGCTTCATCCGCTTCCGCAACACGATCCTGCTGGCCAACGTGCTCGGTCTCATCGGGTATGTCTTGCTGCCGACGGCGCCGCCACGGTTCTTCACGTCAATCGGCTTCAGCGACACGCTCGGTCAGATCGGCGGTCTCAACCACGGCAGCGGTTTGATCCAGCTGGCGTCCAATCCGTATGCGGCCATGCCGAGCCTGCACGCAGCCGATGCGCTGATCGTCGGCGTCATCCTGGCCTCGGTCGTTCGACGCCCCATCTGGAAGGCCGTCTGGCTGCTCTGGCCGGCCTGGGTGTGGTTCGCAGTGATGGCGACGGGCAATCACTTCTGGCTCGACGTGCTCGCCGGAATCGTGCTGGCGACGATCACGCTGATGATCACGTATCGCCGCACCGTCAAGAGCTTCATCGCACGACTGCTATAGTCGGTTCATAGCAAGAACGCGATGGGCGTGGACATGAGAGAAACCGCCGTTCTGCAGCGGGTGAAGCAGGGCTACACGACGGGAGCCCGAACGCTCGCGACTCGCTCCATCGGCGGGCTCGCCCGCACTCGCATCACTCCGAACGCCTTGACGACAGCAGGCGTCTCACTGTGTCTCGGCGCGGCGGTGATCGCGTACTTCGAATACCGAGATGAGCTGCTCTTCTACTGGCTCGCGGCCGTGATCTTCGTCGTCGGATCGATCCTCGACATCCTCGACGGCGCGCTGGCCCGCGCGGGCGGCAAGACCACGCCGTTCGGCTCGTTTCTCGACTCGACGACCGACCGGGTCGGAGAGGGCGCCATGCTCGGCGCGATCGCTCTCATCTTCTCCAGGCACGGCAACGAGGTGGCGCTGGCCGCGACAATCGCTGCAATCGCCGGGTCGTTTCTCGTCAGTTACACGCGTGCGAAGGCAGAGGGGCTCGGCCTGCGCGGGGACGTCGGGCTCGGCTCGCGCGCCGAACGCGTGGTCGTGATCACCGCCGGCCTCGTGCTGGCTCCCTGGGGTGTGCTGCCGTGGGCGATCTATCTCCTGACCGCCACAGCCTGGCTCACCGTCCTCCAACGCATCCTCTACGTGCGCCGTCAGTTGCACGAGCGTGCGTAGCCGAGCGATTGTGACCCCGTGCTGATGTTCATCATCGGCCTGATCGTCTGGGGCTTCGTCGTCGGCGGCCTGGCACGGCTGGCCCTCCCGGGACCCGACCCGATGCCCTGGTACGCGACCATCGGACTCGGACTCGCCGGCTCGTTGCTCGGGGGAATCGTGGCCCACCTCCTTTTGGGAATCGCGGGCGGGCTGATCTTCGCTCTCCTCGGAGCGATCTTGCTGCTGTACCTCTATCGGCGGTTCGTCCAGGGCCGCGGTATCACGGGGCCGGGGGCGAACCGCCTCCCTCCGAGCTAGAAATCGCAAACCTGCTATCTTGGCCGACATAGCAGGGCTGCGATACCGAGGAGGACGTCAATGAGCGCACGGAACGGCAATGAGAACGGCAAGCCGCGCCTCGACGACAGTGTCCGCGTCGCACTCGTCGGCGTCGGCAACTGCGCGAACTCGCTACTGCAAGGCGTGGAGTACTACAAGGACGCTCCCGACGAACAGTTCGTGCCTGGCCTCATGCACGTGAATCTCGGCGGCTACCACATCAGCGACATCGAGTTCACGGCTGCATTCGACGTGACGACGGACAAGGTCGGCAAGGATCTTGCCGAGGCGATCTGGGCGCATCCGAACGACACGATCAAGTTCGCGGATGTGCCGACCACCGGCATCAACGTGTCGCGCGGCATGACGCACGACGGGCTGGGGAAGTACATCTCGGAGGTCGTGACGAAGGCACCGGGCGAAACCGACGACGTCGTCGGAATCCTGCGTGACACAAAAACGGACGTCGTCGTGAACTACCTTCCGGTCGGCTCCGAGGCGGCGACCAAGTGGTACACGGAGCAGGTACTCGAGGCCGGTTGCGCCATGGTCAACTGCATGCCGGTGTTCATCGCGCGCGAGGCGTACTGGCAGCGCCGCTTCGAAGAGAGGGGTCTGCCGATCATCGGCGACGACATCAAGTCACAGGTCGGCGCCACGATCACGCACCGCGTCCTCACGTCCCTCTTCCGCGAGCGCGGCGTTCGGCTCGACAAGACGATGCAACTGAACGTCGGCGGCAACTCCGACTTCCTCAACATGCTCGAGCGCGAGCGCCTCGAGTCGAAGAAGATCTCGAAGACGAACGCCGTCACGTCGATGCTCGACTACGACCTCGGCAAGGAGAACGTCCACGTCGGCCCGTCGGACTACGTCCCCTGGCTGACCGACCGCAAGTGGGCGTACATCCGCATGGAGGGCTCGTCTTTCGGCGACGTCCCGTTGAACGTCGAGCTCAAGCTCGAGGTCTGGGACTCGCCGAACTCTGCGGGCATCGTCATCGACGCCGTACGGCTCGCGAAACTCGCGTTGAACAACAAGGTCGCAGGCGCACTGGAAGGCCCGAGCTCGTACCTGATGAAGTCGCCTCCGAAGCAGGTGCCGGACGACGACGCCTACGAGGCGACCGAGCGCTTCATCCGGGAGAATTCTCGGCGCGAAGCGAAGGAGCGCACGACCGAACAGGTATAGGCGTGTCGCTCCGGCGCATCTTCCTCCTCGGCGCGGCAACACTCCTCTCCGTCGCCGCGCTCGTCGCAATCGGTGCGATCCTCAGCGGCAACTTCGGGGAAACCGAAGGGAAGATCTTCGCGACTCTTGCAACCGCCTTCGTGGCGGGATCCACAGCGATCGCTGGGATCGCGTGCCTCGAACAGTCCCTCTCCCGCCCGTTCGGCGTGCTCGGCATCGCGCTCGCCACGCTCGGGTTCCTCCTCTGGACAGAGCAGATCTGGGCAGAGCATCACGGTGACGGCTACTGGAAAGTGCTCGGGCTGATCCTGATCTGGACGCTCGTCCTGCTCGTCGTGACGACCACACGCCTCATGACGCGGTCCCCGCAGCTACTACGCAGCCTGTTCCCTGCGACTGCGGCGACCGCGGGCCTTGCTGGGCTCGTCGTCACCGCGATGGTGCTCAGGGAGAACGGCGATGGCTGGCAACTGTTCGCCGTGCTGCTGATACTGGCGCTGCTCGGTGAGATGTTGACGCCGATCTTGCAGCGGTTCGTCGCAACGCCTCCCAACGCGGCGCCGGCGGAACGCCTTCTCGGCGAGATCGCAGGAGCGGTCGTCGTCGCCGTGCGGGGCCGGCGGGGGCGCCGTACGATCTACCTCGGCAACCGCGAGGTTCCGGTCGGGGACGACGAAAGCATCGTTATCCGGCCTGCTTGAGGCCTTCTGCGAGAGGCGTCTGTCCTCCTGCTCTTACGCCTGCCGGACGCAGAACAGGCGGGGTCGCCTGTACCTGGGGGAACCTCCCGGTTCCCCCAGACCCCCTCCACCGGTCCGCTGCGCGGACGGGCGCTACGCGCCTCACTACACTCGGAGCAGATGGGCCTTCGAATCTGTCTCGTCACGCCCTTCGCCTGGTCTCAGCCCCACGACGTCAACGAGCACGTGGCCGGCATCGCAGCGGAGTTGCGGAAGCTCGGGCACTCCGTGACCATCCTCGCCTCGTCGAATCGGGCGAGGGACCTCGCGGCGGGGCGGCGGGCCCTGCTCGACGGGCTCGACGCCGAGGTCGTCGTCCTCGGCCCGGCGGTGCCGATCTCCCGTCGCAGCAGGATCGGTGTTCCCGTGGGCGCTCGTGCGAACCTCTCGCTGGCGCTCGCCCTCGGGCGCTTCGACGTCGTCCACGGCTTCGAGCCGGGACTGCCGTCGCTCTCCTATCTCGCGCTTCGCGATGCGCAGGCTCTGGCGGTTGCGACATTTCTTTCGGCGGAACGCCTTGGCTACCCGCCGGGCCGCGCCCAGCGCGACCGCTTGCTCGGCCGGCTCGATGCGCTCGTCGCGACGACGGAGGCGACGGCGGAGGCAGCAGCGGCGCGCTTCCCCGGACAGTACGAAGTGATCGGCGAGGGTGTCGATCCCCTGCTGTTCCAGCCCGGGACGAAGCGGAACCTGATCATGCTCGAGTGGCGCCCGAACGAGCGTGCGCTCCTGCGCGGGGTCTTCCGCGCTCTCGAGGAGTTGCCCGACTGGGAGCTCGTGTTGCTGCGGACGAAGCCGTTGGCCGGCCGCCCTTCCATCCCGCGTCTGCTCCGCGACCGCGTGCACGTGCGCACCGCCCGTGAGGGAACGGCCCGTGCTCCGCTCCTCGCCGAGGCGGGTGTTTTCGTCCCCGCCCTTGCCGGGCTCGAACGCGTGCGGCTCGAGGCCTCGGCCGCCGGGTGCGCAATTGCAGCTCCGCCCGGCGTCCGCCACCAGCCTGAGCTGGCGGGCGCCGAGGTGGCCCGCCTCGCGGAGAACGGCGACTTCCGGGAACGCAAGGCCGAGAGAGCGCGCGACGAGGCCGCCGGGCAGAGCTTCGCGGCGGTCGCGGCTGAACTGGACGAGCTCTACCGTTCGCTGACGAAACGCAGGCATGTGCCTCGACGCGACCCTGAGCCGCTTGCCGACCGGGAGTGGATCGTATGCGACCTGCACATGCACACGAGCTGGTCGCACGACTGCGCGATCGACCCGGCCGATCTGATCATGCACGCGGAGGCGATCGGCCTCGGGTCGATCGCGGTCACGGATCACAACGTCTTCGGCGGCGCACTGGAAACCGCCGCGCTCGCGCAAGAGCACGAGCTGATCGTCATCCCGGGAGAGGAGATCAAGACCGACGGACAGGGCGAGATCATCGGCCTGTTCCTGCGCGAGGAGATTCCGGGCGGCCTGTCGTTCGGCGACACCATCCACGCGATCAAGGAGCAGGACGGACTCGTCTACCTTCCTCATCCGTTCGACCGAATGCACTCGATCGCAGAGCCCGCGACGCTGCAGCAGCATCTCGCCGATATCGACGTGTTCGAGGTGTACAACGCCCGGCTCCTGTTCGAGGCCTACAACGAGGAGGCGTTGCGGTTCGCCCGCAAGTACAACCTGACGATGGGAGCCGGATCGGACGCGCACGTGCTGCAGGGCGTCGGCACCGGTGCCATGCGGATGCGTGCGTTCGACGGGCCGGAGGAATTCCTGCTCAGCCTCCGTTCTGCCCAGGTTCTGCGGCGGCCACGGTCGCTCGTCTACCTGCAGGGCCTGAAGTGGATGGCCCAGGCCAAGGAACGCGTTCGCTAGCCCCGAAACTGGTGGAGGCGTGCCGGCGACCGACGAGATCTACGAGAAGTACCTCCAGAAGGCGATCGTCGAGATCAACGACCTGGCCCACGAGGTGGCCCAGATCGGCGGTACCCGCGTGCCCGTCATGGGCTCCGGACATCCCCTCGCCGACGTCATGCTGCTCAAGCACCGACCGCAATCCGCGGAAGTCCAGGAGGGTGTCGCGTTCTACGGCCGGGCGGGCCAGGCGATCCTCAAGTCCCTGCAGCGACTCCACGTCGACCCGATGTCGGTCTACGGAACGAACTGCGTCAAGTTCGCGGACGGCGACGAGGACGAGTCGCGGCCGTTCCTGACTCGTGAGCTCCACATCGTCCAGCCGAAGCTGATCGTGCCGATGGGCGAGAGCGCCGTCGATTTCCTCAACTCTCTCGAATTCCCGCTCGCGGATACGGTGGAGTACAAGCCGGGCGAGCTCCAGCGGTTCACCGCGACGGTGCAGGTGCTCGTGGTCCCGGACATCGACGCGTCTCTCGACGAGGCTCCGGCCAAGACCAAGTTTTGGAACGCCTTCAAGCCACTCGGCCAATGGTGGGCCGAGCTGCCGCCCTACTAGCTCTCGGGGCGGGGCTCGGGCTCTACTACGCGTTCCACGATCGGCTGTGGAGTGCGTCGCTCTGGTGGGACATCGCCTTCCTGGCCTTCGTGCTCATGCCGGCCTGCTTCGCGCTCGTCTGGCTGGTTCTGCCGTTGCGCACCTGGCGCTGGACGATCGTGCTCGCGGCGGTCTTCGGCGTGCTGGCGGTCCTCTGTCACCTAGCCGGCTGGAGCACGCCGGAGAACTTCTGCAAGCTGTTCGGCGTCACCGCAGTCGGCTTCTGGTTCCTCGGCTACTTCGAGACGCTGAGCTGGGTCGTCCTCGTCGCCGTGATCATTCCCTGGGTCGACGCCTACTCGGTCTTTGCGCCGCACGGCCCGACGAACGTGATCGTGAACGAGCACCGTCACGTGTTCACGACCTTCTCGTTTGCCTTCCCGATCCCAGGGGAAACCGGCGCGGCCAATCTCGGCCTCCCCGACCTGCTCTTCTTCGCGTTGTTCCTCGCGGCGGCTGCGCGCTTCTCGCTCCGGCCGGGCTGGACCTGGCTGTTGATGACGTTGTCATTCGGCGCGACGCTGGCGATCGCAGCCGTCTGGCGGGGCGGGCTGCCGGCGCTGCCACTCCTCGCGCTCAGCTTCCTGCTTGCGAACGCCGACCTGATCTGGACAAGACTCAGGGAGATGGAGCGGGGAACACGACTCGCGGGAGGCGGAAGACGTTCTTCGGGGCAGAGCGAGCCTTGACGGCGTGCAACCGCGTCAGGTTCGACCCGTACGCACCGGTGTCAGACACCGTCACGAGAGCGTGCCCAGGCTCCTACGACACCGTCGAGAAGCTTCAACCCCTACCGAGAGACCGCGCGCTGCGACAGGCTTCAGGCCGGTGTCAGACACCCGCCTCTAAGCGTCACGCTCGAGTAACGAAACCGTCTCCACATGCGGGGTGTGGGGGAACATGTCCACGGGCTTCGCTCGCCCTAGCTCGTAGCCGTACTCCTCGCGCAGGCGCTTGAGGTCTCCCGCCAGCGTGGTCGGGTTGCAGCTCACGTAGACGATGCGCGGTGCTTCGATCTCGCCGAGCCGCTTGAGCGCCTTGCCGGCCAACCCCGCGCGAGGCGGGTCGACCACGACGACATCGGCTCCGCCGCTCCGGTCACGCAGCTCCTCGAGC
>JBKPTB010000139.1:0-5945 GCA_046735315.1 Actinomycetota bacterium | reverse complement strand
CCGCCCGAGAGCGAGCGAGGAATCGAAGTCGTCTCGCTGTACGTGCGCGCCGACGGGGAGCAGCTCGCGGGCGCCGGTCAAGATTTGGCCGCCGGACGGCTCGACTTCGAGCTCGGCGCGTCTTTCCCCCTCGCGGAGGCCAAGGCGGCACTCGCTCGCGCCGTTGCAGGAGGCGGAGCCGCTGCGCTCGAGGTCTAGCTCCTCTGCGCCTTCGGGAAACACGCGACGAGCGCCTCTCGCCCAACGCACGGTCACGGTCACGTAGCCCTTCGCCCCTTCGGGTGACATTTCCGAACGCTGGCGCAGCCCACGACGCGAGCGGCTATGGGGCGGTGCAGCGTTTACGCAGCCGCGGCGTCTGCGCAGGGGCCTGTCGGTTTGCGTCGCCGGTCTACCTCTCGCGCTCCACGGCGAATAGCCGCCATTCGCCGGGAATTCCTTTGAGTGCGTGGGCGCCGCGTTCGATGAAGGTAATGCCTGAGCCGGCAACAAGATCTTTGACTGTGCTGGAGACGAGCACCTCTCCCGCGTTGGCTTGTGCGGCCACCCGCGCGCCGGTGTGCACCGCGATCCCGGCGACCTTTCCGTCTGCGATTTCGCACTCACCCGTGTGCAGCCCCGCTCGGACGTTGAGGTCAAACTCGCGCAGTCCCTCGACGATCGCGGATGCGCAGCGGATCGCCCGCGCTGGACCGTCGAAGGTCGCCAAGAAGCCGTCGCCTGCGCTGTCGACTTCGCGGCCGCGATATCGGAGCAGTTCGCGGCGCACGAGCGCGTTGTGGCGTTCGAGCAGCTCGCGCCAGCCCCGGTCGCCGAGCTCGATCGCCTTCATCGTCGAGTCGGCGATGTCAGTAAAGAGGACGGTCGCGAGCATGCGCTCTGGTTCGGTCTCCTCCCAACCGCCCATCTGCCAGACCTCACTGAGGAAGCGTTCGATCTCGACCTGGATTCGGTGGGCCGGGCCACCCCCGAGCGCGAGATGGCCGACACCGGGAAGTTCGACGAAGCGCGCTGCCCGAAGCCGTTGCGCTGTGTACCTCCCGACCTCCACGGGCACGACCTGGTCCTCGCTGCCGTGCATCACGAGCGCCGGCACACGCACAGTGGGTAGAACATCACGAATGTCGATCTCTCTGTTCATCCGGTAGAGCGCCTCGAGCATCCCCGGACTGGCTCCGTAACGGAGCAGGTCAATGTATGACTCGACCTCGTCCTCGCTTTGCATACCAAGACCGCGCACCACTCTGCGCGCGTCATCCCGATCGGCGTAGACACGCAGCGCCTGATTCACTTCGCGCTGGTAGGCCTCTTCGCTTCGGCCCCACGGGAAGTCCGGCGCCCACATCGTCCGGGGTGAGCAGCTTCGAACGACGAGCGCGGCGACCCGCTCCGGATATGTCGCTGCGAACAGGACGCTCATCGCCGCTCCCTCCGAGAGCCCGTAGAACGCTGCGCGCTGCGAGCCGGCCGCATCCATCACGGCGCGCACATCCTCCATTCGGGTCTCCAGGCTGGGAGCACCGTTGACCGGATCAGACATTCCGGTGCCCCTTTTGTCGAACCGGATCAACCGTGCGACCGACCCCAGTTCGTTCAGGAAGTTGCCGAACCCCGGCAGCTTCCACTGCAGCTCCATGTGCGTGACGAAGCCCGGTACAAACACGAGGTCGAACGGCCCCTCCCCCGTCACCTGGTAGGCGAGATGCACATCGCCGCTCAGCGCGTACCGCGTCTCCGCTTCCATCGCCACCATTCTCACCTACGTCAAGCAAGGAGCCGCGTTACCTCACTACTGCCTGAGAGGCGCAACTCGGAGTACCACCACGATCCCAGTGTGCTACTGCCGATCGTCACGTTCTTTGGCGGCTACCACCTGAGTGCGCCTGGCGCTGCACGGCAAGCGGACCGCCTCCTTGACGCCTCGGGTGACATTCCCAACACTGGCCCAGGCGAGGGAGCTAGTCGCGAACGCCGAATGCCGGTGCGAGGTAGAGGATCGCCGCGGCAGCCAGAAGCGATGACGGTATGGCGGCTATCGCGCTCGCTTTTGTCAGTTCGGCCACGGGCGATGAAGACCGCAGCGAGGCTCCCAACTACCCGATCGCGGACGTGATCGCGTCGCAGAACACCGTGAAGTCGCCCAAGAACTCGTGCGGCCCGTGCACGATGACCTGCTCGCTGAGGAAGTTCCCCGCGGAATCGAATGTGACCACGAACGAGAAGAACCCCACGTCCTCCACCAACGTGCTGCTGTGGGACGTGTAGATCCGGATGGGCATCCCGGTAAGGGTGTCGCTGAATGTCATGGTCCCGTCCGGGTTGACCACGGGGGTCGCGTCGAACCTGTCCCGGCTCGCATTCTCCACGTACACCACCTTGCCGTTCGCCTCATTGGTCAGGGTGCTCACGACGTGGGACACATCCTGAATCGTTGTGGGGTTCCCGAATCGGTCGAAGAAGACCTGGAACGTGTCCGTACCCTGGACCACGGAGTCGACCGTGAATCCGCAGACATCGATACCGGGCAACGAGATATTGACCTGGGTGTGAGACACCTGGGGCGGCGTCGCCGCTCCGGCTGGCGCTCCGGCTAGCCATCCGACGACAAGCGTCATCAGCCCCGTCAGCGCAGCGACTTGCACCACCCGCTTCATCGATCCTCCAGTCCCTCGACCGGGTCAAGCCCAGAGGGCTTGTTCGACTGAGTCTCACTCCCTGGACCAAGTCAGTCAAGACCGCATCGGCCCGCTGTGAGGACTAGCGCGAGCGCGAGGAACAGGACGTAGCCCCACTGCTGACGCGGGGCCTCCGTGCGTCTCTTAGCTGACGACGCTGATCGCCCACGACGCGAACACCAGTGCAGCAGAGGCCGGGGAAATCAGTCTCCAGCTCACGACCAGAGTCTGCACCACGCACGGCGCTTAGCGAGCCGCCTCACTCAAGGGTCATTCCCGAACACTGGCCCACGTCAGCGCCCTCCACCGGTGTTCCACGCCTGTTGCAGCGGCTTGTAGTCGATGACCGTGATGCCTTCGCGATCGAGGATCTCGCGTGCCTGTTGTGAGGTGAGGAACGCGTAGTCGCTTTGGCGGACTTGCCAGCCGGTTGGTTCGATCGACCGCCATTGATCGGTGCCGTGCGCTGGGTGGACAGCCCATTCGTTGAGACCCGGCGGAAGGTCGCGGAGCAGTCGGGCATAGGTTGCCGCCTTGTCGTCGAGGCTGACGGAATAGCTGTCCAGGAAGGCGTTGTCGACAACCGGCTTTCCCTGCTGGCGAGCCTTGCGGCGGCCGTCGTCGAGCCAGACGCGAGCGGCGAGGCCGTACTCCTGGGCGAGCACCATCGTCAGGTCGAGGATGTCGGCGCGGCCGCCGTCGGCGAGGCAGTGCCAGTCGAGGTGAGTGGGTGCCAATCCGACGTCGACCACGGCGTCGATCTGAGCGCGCAGCTCGCGTTCGATCTCGTTCAGCTTGGCCGCAGCGAGCAGCGCAGTGCGCTGTGCGGTCGTGTCGACGAAGAGCTCCTCGGTGTCCGGGTCGAGCAACGAGGGCACATCGGCTTTGGCGGCGGCCGGGCCCCAGCGGTATTCGGGCGTGTCGCGGATGAGTGAGAGGTGGATGCCGAATGGGATGTGGGGTCGTTCGCGCAGCAGTCGCATCGCGTTCGCCGCCGCTGGGCACGGGACCATCAGGCTGCAGGAGCTCGCGATGCCGTTCTCGATCGACTCGATCACGCCGGCGTTGACCGCCTCGTGCATGCCGAAGTCGTCGCAGTTGACGATCAGCACCCGCGCGCCAGGCGCAAAGCCCAACAACTCACTCGACCGTCCATACACCACGGGTCACTCTGCACAACCGTCCCCGTACTCGCGAGTCCGTGGCGTCGGGGGGTCATTCCCGAACACTGGCCCAACGTGTTCGGTTCGCGCCTGACGTTCTCTCTGTCGGGGAAGATCTCGGCTGGCCACGCCGGAGGCTACGCCGCCGAGGGCGCCACCCTTGTCGCCTACCCAAGTTTCCGCGGAGGAGCGAGACACGCGCGGCGTTGAAGACCCGGAGCAATCCGGTGCAGATCGCGACCACCTCCTCTTCGTGCCGGCGTCTCAGGGCTACCTACTCGTGGACCAAAGCGGCACCGTCCCGCGTCTCGGTGAGGTGGTTGAGCTACCGGAAACGCCGGGCGCTCGGCTGATAGCCGCCAAGCTCGCGTCGTCACCGCTCCCGCACGACGGACGGATCTGCGTGTATCTGACCAACCTCTAACAAGGCGCCTGGTTGACCATCGCGAGGGTAAGGGCGTAACGTCGACGGCATGCAGAGGACGCTCATCTGCGTCTCTCACTGCGACGGAGCTCACGGCGCCGAGGTGGCTCGGCTCGTGGCGGACGAGTTGGGCCTCCGGTACGTCGACGAGGAGATCGTCACGGCCGCAGCTCGAAGAGCCGGCGCGGCGCCCGAGCTCGTTGCGGATGCCGAGCAGAGACAGCCGTTACTTCGGCGTGTGCTCGAGGAGCTCGGCGCGAGCGGAGCGGCTGCGATGGTGGCTACCGGAGGTGTGCCGCCGCCGGTGACCGGCGAGCGGCCGCCGCCACGAGGTGACGAGCTCCGTCGCTTCATCGCAGATGCGATCGAAGCCGTGGCTGCAGAGGGCAACGTCGTCATCGGTTCGCACGGTGCCTCCTTCGTCCTCGGCCTGCGAGACGATCTCCTGCGTGTGTTCATTACCGCACCGTCCGCGGCCAGGGTTCGTCGAGTTGCGCGGGAACGAGGAATCGGGCAAAAGGAAGCCGAACGTGGGCTCCGAGATGCGGACAAGTCGCGCGCCGACTACCTCAAGCGCTCCTACGACGTGGATCGCGAAGACCCGACGCAGTACGACCTCGTCGTCAATACCGCCGCGCTGAGTCCGGGCGAGGCGGCAAGCATCGTCGCTCACGCCGCGGGCTGAAGCCGGAGCCACGAGTACAACGGCGCCTGGCACCTGTGCGACGCGACCTTCCCTCAGGCACCGTCACCTTCCTCTTCACTGACATCGAGGGCTCGACCCGGCTCTTGCACGGGCTTGGAGCGGAGCGATATGGGCAGGCGCTCGCGGAGCACCGACGTATCTTGCGCGAGGCCTTTGCCGCGCACGGGGGAGTGGAGGTCGACACGCAAGGCGATGCGTTCTTCGTCGCCTTTCCGACTGGACCGGGGGCGCTCGAGGCAGCCGCGGACGCGGTCGCTGGCCTGGGCGCGGGCCCGATCCGGGTGCGGACCGGCATCCATACCGGGACGCCGCACCTCACCGACGAGGGGTACGTCGGTGTCGACGTCCACCGCGCGGCGCGGATCGCGACTGCCGGCCACGGCGGGCAAGTGCTCGTCTCCGCCTCCACGGCAGCGCTCGTTGGCGCTGACGAGTTGTGCGATCTGGGCGAGCACAGGCTGAAGGACCTTTCGGCGCCCGAGCGGATCTACCAGCTCGGCGACGAGGACTTCCCAGCTCTGAAGAGCCTCTATCGGACGAACCTGCCCATCCCGGCGACGCCGTTCCTCGGACGCGAGCGGGAGCTGGCCGAAATCGTGGATCTGCTCTCGGACGAGAACGTCCGTCTCCTCACCCTCACCGGGCCGGGAGGAACGGGAAAGACGCGCCTCGGATTGCAGGCGGCTGCCGAAGCTTCGGAGCGCTATCCGGACGGAATCTTCTGGGTGGCCCTTGCGCCGTTGCGGGACCCGGAGCTGGTGTTCGCGACGGCGGGGCAGGCCGTCGGGGCCAAGGACGGCCTCAGCGACCACATCGCCGACAAGTCACTCTTGCTGGTGCTCGACAACTTCGAGCACGTCATCGAAGCGGCCGCGGGTCTCGCCGAGCTGCTCGCCGCCTGCCCCAACCTCGAGCTCCTCCTGACCAGCCGCGAGCTGCTCCGTCTTCCCGGAGAGCAGGCTTACGCGGTCCCACCT
>JBKPTB010000138.1:0-22550 GCA_046735315.1 Actinomycetota bacterium | reverse complement strand
TACTGGGAGCGCGCGTAGACCGGCTCGCGCTCGGCGACGCGGAAGGGCGCCGTGGCGGCGAATCCGACAGCCATCACGAGCGCGCCCGCGACGGCATCGAAGATGAAGTGGTTTCCCGTGACCACGATCGTGAGCAGGACGGCGACGGGATACAGCACCCCGATGGCTCGCACGAGGTAATGCCGTGCGTAGACCACGATCCCGATTCCAACGGCGAGCGCCCAGCCCGCATGGAGGCTCGGAACCGCAGCGACGGGGTTGGCGAAACGCTCGTGATGCGGCCCGCCGATGTTCACGCCGGAATAGAGGTCGATCGTGTCCTTGATGTCCATGTTCGCCAGCCGCGGCGGCGCGGTCGGGTAACGCCAGTGGATCACGAGCGCGATGGCGGTCGCGAGCAGGAAACCGTCGCGGAAGATCGAGAAGCCGTCCCGGTCGCGCCAGTACAACCACACGAAGAACGCTCCAGTGACGAAGAAGTGGCTGGAGAGGTAGAACCAGTTCATCCCCTTGATGAGCTCGGGGAACTGCAGGAACCAGTTCTGGATCCCCTTCTCCCAGGCGATGTGCGTCACCCGTTCCAAACGCTCGACGTGCTGCGCATTCGCGACCGCCTGCGGCCAGTCGGTGGGCAGAAGGCGCCTGAGCAGGCGATATGCCTCGGCGAGGGCGATAACCAAGCCGATCTGCAGGAACGGATCGACCCGGAGGAGCAGGCGGCGAGCTCGACTCACGGGTGCGACTCTACCCGGGAGCGCGCGACTACAGTCAAGCTCGATGAGCCGTGTTGCCGCGATCGATCTCGGCACGAACTCAACCCGTTTACTCGTTGCAGATGTCGACGCCGGGCGCATCTCGGACGTGCTTCGCGAGACACGGATCACACGCCTCGGCGAGGGTGTCGACGCGCGGAGACGCCTGCTCCCTGTGCCGATCGCGCGCGTCCGCAACGTCCTCTCGGAGTTCCGCTGTGCAGCGGAAGCGCTCAGCGCAGAGCGCACGCTCGCGATCGCCACGAGCGCGTTGCGCGACGCCGAGAACGGCGAGGCTTTCCTCGGCGAGATCGAGTGGAGCTACGGCTTCGTTACTCGACTTCTCTCCGGACATGACGAGGCGCTGATGATGTTCCGTGGCGTCACCTCGGAACGCGATCTCGACAGCGGAACGATCATCGTCGACGTCGGCGGCGGTTCGACTGAGCTCGTCGTAGGCGGACCCGAGGGCGTGCACTGGCACGACAGCCTCGACATCGGCTCAGTACGCCTGACGGAGCGATTTCTGAAATCGGACCCGCCGACCCGCGAAGAGCTCGACGCCTGCGCCGAGGCGGTCCGCGCCCTCCTCGCGGAGCGGGTTCCAGACGCGATCCGCCGCGACACGCGTGCCGCGATCGGTGTTGCCGGGACGATCACGAGCCTGGCTGGGCTGGCGCTGCGTCTGGAGGAATACGACCGTGAGCAGGTGCACGGGTTCGAGCTCCGTGCGGATGCCCTCGAGGAGCAGTTGGATCGTCTCGCCTCCGTCCCCGTCGACGAGCGCAGGCAGATGCGCCCGCTGGATCCGGATCGCGCTCCGGTGATCGTCGGAGGTGCGGTGATTGCGCGAGAAGTGCTCTCGTTCTTCGGCCTGAAGGCCCTCGTGATCAGCGAGCGTGACATCCTCGACGGCGCAGCTCTCGCGGCCGCAGAGCTGCCCGCCGAAGAGGAGGGTGCAGCGCCTCCCGGCGCCTACACCTGCTGCTAGGGCTCCTGCTCCCCCGGAGGCTCGTCCTCGGCGAGCCGCCGCTGTAGCACCGTGCGCGAAAGGATTCCGACGAGCCGACCGTCCTCGACGACCGGGACGCGCTCGAGATCCTCGTCCTCGAGCATCCGAAACGCCTCGTCGAGATCGGTGGACGCGTCGATCGTGAAGAGCGGCGGCTCGGCGATCTCCTCGAGCGGCGTGTCGCCGGGGTTGCGTCCCTCTGCTACGACCCGACGGACGAGGGTCTTGCGCGTGACGACCCCGAGCAGCTTGCCGTCGTCACAGACGAGAACAGCACGAACCGCAGGATCGGACAGTCGCTCTCCGGCTGCCTGCGCGCTCTCTGTCCCGTCGAGCGCGCTCGGTTCGGGCACCATCGCATCGCGCACCTGCTGGCTCATGGGTAGATACCTCTCGCTTTGAGCGCGCCGGCGACCTCGTTGATACCGGCCACCAGCGCTGCCTGACGCAGTGAGATTTCCTTTTCCTCCGCGAGCACCCACACGCGGTCGAACGCATCGGCGAGTTTCTCCGCGAGTCGTGCGCGGATCTCGTCGCGAGTCCAGAACAGGCGCCCCAGATCCTGCACCCACTCGAAGTACGAAACCGTCACGCCGCCGGCGTTGGTGAGGACGTCGGGCAACACGAGGATCCCGCGGTCGGACAGGATGGCGTCGCCTTCGATCGTCGTCGGACCATTCGCGCCTTCGGCGACGAGCCTCGCGTCGATTCGGTGCGCGTTCTCCGCCGTCACCTGGCCTTCGAGTGCCGCGAGCACGAGAAGGTCGCAGGGCAACTCCAGGAGTCCCGAGTTCGTCACGTGGCGGACGCCGGGGAAATGCTCGAGCGTTCCGTGCGCGGCAACCCAGGCGCGGACGGCGGTGAGGTCGAGTCCGGAGTCCGAATAGATACCGCCCGAGATGTCCGAAACCGCGAGCACGGTCGCGCCCTTGGCCGCGAGCTCCTGCGCGGCGATTCCGCCGACGTTTCCGAATCCCTGGACGACGCAACGCTGGTCGGCTAGCTGCCAGCCGAACCGCTGGCAGGCGCGCTCGATCACCATCACGACTCCCGCTCCCGTCGCCTCGTGCCGGAAGAGCGACCCGCCGAGCGCGACCGGCTTCCCGGTGACGATCTCGGGGACGGCGTGGCCGACCTGCATCGAATACGTGTCCATGATCCACGCCATCGTCTGCTCGTTGGTCGCCATGTCCGGAGCAGGAATGTCCTCCTGCGGACCGATGACGCCCCTCAGCTCGCTGGTGTAGCGCCGGGTCAGGCGTTGCAGCTCTCCGGGCGAGAGCTCGCGGGGGTTGCAGCGGACTCCACCCTTCGCGCCGCCGTACGGTAGTCGCAACAGCGAGCACTTCCAGGTCATCCACACCGCCAGGGCCGCGCATTCGCCGAGACTGACGTGCGGGTCGTAGCGAATGCCGCCCTTCGTCGGTCCGAGCACGCTCGAGTGCTGGACGCGATAGGCCGGGAACACCTCGACGTGACCTTCGTCACGCCGGACCGGCACGGCGACCATCACCGATCGCTCGGGATACCGCAGCCGCTCGGCGATCGACTCGTTGACGTTCGCGTAGGGGATCGCCTGTTCGAACTGCGCCAGCGCCGTCCGGAAGAGCGGCGTATCCCACTCGAGGCGACCTTCTTCGGCCACCAACTCCTCGACGTCAGTCACGGTCGGAGTCTAGGCCTGGAACCATGCAGGGACGCCGGTATTCTGACCCGCGCCGGGGTGGCGAAACTGGTGATACGCGCCCGACTTAAAATCGGGTGTCCCCTACGGGGGCGTGCGGGTTCGAGTCCCGCCCCCGGCACTCTCTGTTACTCGCCCGGGAAAAACTTGTAGCTCGACGGGATCTTTGCCGGCGGCTTGCCGACGACGATCGCGATCTCCTGGTGGGGCTTGAAGATCAGATTCTGCGGATTTCCCGTCTGGAGCTTGCCGTCGAGATACCACTTCAGCCCGGAGTAGCCGCCGATCGAGTGCGCGTTGAGGAAGACGGCCCACTCGGCGAAGAACTGGCCGAGCGTGAAGCTCCGGGCCTTCTGTGCCTCGATGTGGATGACGCCGCGGGTGTCGTGGGTGTGTAGCTCGGTGAGATAGCCGGCGCCGACGTTGATGCCGACCCACTTGGGGACGGTGACGTGCTTCCCGTTGACGAAGATGTCGAGGTGCGAGTGAAAGTGCATGACGAGCCCGTTGTGCCCCGCCATCGTCGTCAGGTCGAGCGGAGAGAGACGGTCCGCCAGGTAGAGGTATTCGGGCGGCCACGGCGCCTTCGTCTTGCGGATCCCCGGTAGCGCGTTGTAGCTCGCGGCGGTCTTGGGGTTCGTCGCCGCGCTGCCGCCCCCGCGGGTGAGGACGACACCGAGCACCACTGCCGCGACCAGGGCTACGGCGAGCGCACCGGCACCGGCATAGAGCCAGGGCGAGCGCTGCGGCGCGGCGGAGGACTTCGGCTTCCGCGTATCGCGACGCTGCGGAACCTGCACCTTTCTCGGCGGCGGCGGTGTGCGTACCTTCTTGGCCACGGCGCGTCAGAGTACCGGCCGCCCGGCCCGGACGCGGAAGTTCGCAACGTGCGCCTTTTTCACGGCAACGGCGCTCTTGACGAGAGGCGATAGCCAGTCTTATGCTCCTCGAGCCAAAGCCGATGAACCCTCGGGTTCGCCGGCTTTGGCGTTTTTTGTGCCTCGTTTCCTGGCGCTGCCGCCGGCGTTGGCGGATACTTCCCTGTCCAACCCAGTGGAGGTCAACCAGATGGGACTTCTCGACAGGCTTCTCGGCCGAGGCAAGAAGGCGGCCGGCGACATGACAGGTGACGCTTCGATGCGTCGCGAGGGCGCGGCGCAGGAGCGGGAGGGAGCCGCGGAGGATCGAGCTGCCCAGCACGAAGAGATGGCGCAGGAGCAGCGGAACCAGGCTGCGGAAGCGCACGCCGAACGCGAAAACATGTAGTCGGTGGCGGGGTGGCCGCTGAGGCCACCCCGCACACCCTCCTCCGTCCGATCGGCTCTCTACCGTCCGTCAGTCCATGACGGACGTCCTTCTCATCCTGCTCGTCGGAGCGGCCCTCGTCGCCGGGCTCGCCTGGCTGACCCGCATGCTCCGAGAGCTTCGGGCCGACTGGAGCTCACAGCTGTCGGAGCGAAACGCCGAGGTCGACCGTCACCTCCTCGGCGTGACCGAGACGATGGACCGACGACTCGCCGAGCTCGACAGCAAGGTCGACCGGCGGCTCGAGAACGCCTCGCAGACGACGAACAAGATTCACGAGCGTCTGGGCAAGGTGGACGAGGCCACGACGCAGATGCTCGAGCGGGCGAAGGACCTGGCTCGGCTCGAGCAAGCCCTGCGGCCGCCGAAGGCCCGCGGCGGCTTCGGCGAGCTCCTGCTCGAGAACCTGCTGCGTGACCGGCTTCCCCCTTCCGCCTACGACATGCAGTTCACGTTCGATTCTGGCGAGCGCGTCGACGCCATCGTGCGGGCCGACCGGACGATTCCGGTCGACTCGAAGTTCCCCCTCGACAACTACATCCGCCTCGTGGAGGCGGAGACCGACGACGAGCGCCTGCTCGCCGAGCGTCAGTTCGCGCGCGACGTCAAGCAGCACATCGACGCGATCGCGAGCAAATACATCCGCCCCGACGAGGGTACTTACGACTTCGCGTTCATGTACATCCCGGTGGAAGCGGTGTACTACGAGCTCGCGTGTGGCAAAACGGGCGCCCTGCTGACCTATGCGCACGAGCGCCGTGTCTTTCCTGTCTCCCCCACGACGTTCACGGCCTACCTCCAGGTGATCGCCCTCGGCCTGCGCGGCATGCAGATCGAGGAACACGCTCACGAGGTGATGGCCTACGTCGCAGAGCTGCAGCGCGACTTCGACCGGTTCGCCGACGACTTCGACAAGATCGGCACGCACCTGGGCCACGCGCAGTCGAAATATCACGAGGCGGGAAAGCGTCTCGATAAGTTCGAGACGAAGCTCGAGCGCGCGGTCGAGGAACGGGAAGAGCTCGAGGGCGAGACGGTGCTGGAGCTGCCGGGCGTCGCCGCCGACGCGGCCTAGGCGAGTATCTAGAAGCGCAGCAGCGCGCCGATGCCCTCGACGGGCGCCAGGTCCTCGTGATGACGGATCGCCCAGACCGCTCCGCCGTGCGCAAGCGTCTGGTGCACCGCAAGATCGAGGCCCGCGTCGATCTCCTCCATACGCGTGCCGTCAAGTGGGCAGCTGCCCTCGGAGACGGCGGCTCGGCCGCAAGCGGGACAGCGCCAGGCGTGACGGTCGGACCCTTCCTGGAACAACAGCAACTCGACGCGAGCGTCCGAGGCAGCCTCGAGCGTCAGCTCCCAACCGGCGGTCGCGCGTCCGTTCCGGCCTGCTTCCTCGCGCCAACGCTCGATCACCTCCGCCTCGTCCTTCGCCTCGGCGCGCTCGAGAATCGGGGTGACCGCCTCGAGCAGCTCGGTCGGTCCAGCCTGCGCGCGCGCGGCTGTCCAGCCCACGAGGGCCTCGCGCGCCTCGGCTGAGAGCGCGTCCGTGAACTCCGAGCGCATCTCCTCCGAGCACACGAGCACGATCCGCGGGTAGTGCAGGCGGCGACGGCTGCGGTCCAGCTCCTCGGCCACACCCTTCAGGTGTTCCTGCACGAGCTTCTCGATGTGCCGCTGGTAACGCGCCTGCGACCAGCCGCCCTGATCGTGTTGCCCCGGCTGTTCGTCGAAGTGCTGAACCAGTTCCTCGAGACGGCCTGCAGCCAGCCGGTACAGGTGGCCCTGCTCGCGACTCACAACCGCAACGATCGTCCCCTCGGCTCGACCAACGAAGGGCACGAGCGGCGCCAGCGCGAAGTCTGCGCCGACCTTCACCTTGTCGGGTACGGGCGCAGGCAGCGGGAGAGTGCGCCAGATGTTGTCCAGTCCCGCTGCGAACACCGCGAGACCTCGCGACCCGTCGCGCTCGAAATCGTCGTCGAACCACCGGGCGATGCGCTCCCAGTCGGCCTTCAGCGAGCCACGCTGCTCGTGGGTGAGGTCCTTGCGATCCGGCTTCGCGGCGGCGGTGAGCAGGGCGTGCATCCGCACCTGCGCATCCCCGGCCGTAGGCACGTCCGAAGGATCGAGATTCAGGTACAGACTGGTCGCGCAGCCGTTCTCCGCGCGAAAGCTCGCCAGCTCCCGCAGGAGTGACCAGGTCACCATCGCAGCCATCGCGCGCCCCTACCTACCATCAACGCGGCGATTCTATGCACGGCAATGACGTCTTCACACTCGGACACGGCGTCCGCCCATCGCTCGAGCTGGCGACGACCCTCCGCGAGGCCGGAGTCCGGACGCTTGTCGACGTTCGTCGCTTTCCCACTTCGAGGCGGAACCCGCAGTTCAACCAGGGACCACTGCGAGAGACGCTGGGCGCGGCCGGGATCGACTACCGGCATGCCGTTGAGCTCGGCGGACGGCGAAGCGACGAGCCGGGTGAGGAACGGTTCGGCTGCATCCGAGTCCCCGCGTTCCGGAGCTACGCCGCCCGGATGGGTACCCCCGAGTTTCAGGAGGCCCTGGCCGCAGAGCTTGCCCAGCCCGTGCCGTGCTTCATGTGCGCCGAGACGCCCTGGCAGAAGTGCCACCGCCGGCTGATCGCCGAGCTCCTGACGGCACGGGGCGTGGTCGTCACGCACCTCCTCGGGCCAGGACGCCGGGAGCCGCACCGCCTTTACGATGAGTCGGAGATCCGGGCGGCCAAGCTCTACCTGTTCGGTCAGCTCGTGGCCTAGGAAGCTACAGCCGGGCCAAAGCGTTTAATTAGATGAGGGATGAAGGGGTAAAGGACTTTGGAGGACTATGACTGACAACGGAGTTCGCGAGCTCATCATCATCGGTGGCGGCCCGGCCGGTTACACGGCTGCCCTTTACGCTGCGCGCGCGAACCTGAGACCACTGGTGATCGAAGGGTTCAACTGGGGCGGCCAGCTGATGATCACGAGTGACGTGGAGAACTACCCGGGCTACCCGGAGGGCGTCCTCGGGCCCGAGATGATGCAGGAGTTCCGCCGCCAGGCGCAGCGCTTCGGGACCGACTTCATCACCGACGACGTGACCAGGGTCGACTTCTCCGAGCGCCCGCATCGCGTCTGGGTCGGCGACGAGGAGTACCGCGCCGAGACCGTGATCGTGGCGACGGGCGCCACCGCCCGCCAGCTCGGCCTCGAGTCGGAGCGCAAGCTGCAGGGCCGCGGCGTCTCGTACTGCGCGACCTGCGACGCAGCCTTCTTCCCGGACAAGCACGTCGTGGTCGTCGGGGGTGGCGACTCGGCCATGGAGGAGGCGACCTTCCTCGCCCGCTTCGCGGCCAAGGTGACGATCGTGCATCGACGCGACGAGTTCCGCGCTTCGCAGATCATGGAGGATCGCGCACGCGCGAACGAGAGGATCGAGTGGATCACGAACGCGGTCGTCGAGGAAGTACTCGGCGATCAGCGCGTAACGGGGGTCCGCCTGCGCGACGTCAACACCGACGAGACGTGGGAGCTCGAGGCGGACGGTCTGTTCGCGGCGATCGGCCACGACCCGAACACGGCGCTCTTCCTCGACCAGCTCGACCACGATGACGCGGGATACCTGATCACGAAGGGACACTCGACGGAGACGAACGTCCCGGGAGTCTTCGCCGTCGGCGACGTACAGGATCACGTTTACCGACAGGCGGTCACCGCGGCCGGCTCCGGCTGTATGGGTGCGCTCGACGCTGAGCGCTACCTCGCCGCCATCGAGGGACACCTCATGGCGGCCGAGGCGGCACCGCGGCTATAGCCGACCCCGGGTCTACCCTCGAGCGTCATGGCTGAGTGGATCGACCTGATCGATCCGTCACCGGACGAGCTGCGTGCGAAGCTGCCGCGCGAGGTGCAGGAGTCCGCGTTGGAGCTGCTGCTTGCGCCGGCGCGACACGAGGACGAGCCCCGACCGACGCTCCAGGCCCACGGGGACTACATCTTCGGCGTCTTCCTGGTCGCGATCTCGGTGCCGGACGAGAACCGTGTCTTCTATCAGGAGATCGACACCGTGGTGACGCATGACGTGCTCCTCACCGTCAGCAAGACGCCGCCGGGCGAGCAGGCGTACGACCCGCGGCCCGTTCGCGAGTCGTGCCGGCCGGACGACGAGGGCGGGATGATGCTGTACCGGCTCGTCGACGACATCGCGGAGCATTACCTCGACCTCGTCGACTCGCTGGACGGGGAGATCGACGAGCTGGAGGACAATGTCGAGACCGCGCTGGCGGCGGTCACGCGGAACCGTCTCAGCGAGCTCCGACACGACCTCCTCCACATCCGCCGGACGCTGGCGCCGACGCGGGACGCCGTTCGCCGCGTTGTCGACAACGTGATCGAGGTGCAGCAGGGACAGGAAGTCTTCCCACACGACGTCGAGATCGCTTTCAACAGTGCCTACGACAAGCTGTTGCGGGCCTTCGACGGGCTCGAGCTCTCCCGCGACTTGATCGCCAGCGTGCGCGACTACCTGCAGGCCAAGATCGCCAACGACCAGAACGAGGTGACGAAGAAGTTGACGGCGATCGCCTCGCTACTCCTCCTTCCCACCTTCATCGTCGGGGTCTACGGCCAGAACTTCCGCCATCACTTCCCGGAGCTGCGCTGGCAGTTCGGGTACCTGTGGTCGTGGGGGCTCATCATCGCGACGACGATCATGCAGCTCATCTACTTCCGCCGGAAGAGGTGGATCTAGCCGCGCTCGCTACCTTGGCCTAGTGCCCTACTTCATCTGCCCGAATTGCAAGCAGCGCTCCATCGACCACGATCGCCTGCAGGAGCTCGACGACGTTCCCGTCGCCTGCGAGCGCTGCGGCTTCGGCTTCCTCTTCGAGTTGATGGACGACTACTACCCGGCCCCGAACGCGGGTTTCGTCGTCTGTGATCAGGAGGGGAGGATCATCGCAAGCGGCCGGGGCATCTTCGAGCTCTCCGGCTTCCGCGAACAGGAGCTGCTCGGCACCGACCTCGTCGACCGTCTCGGGCTGTCGGGCTTCGAAGTGGAGAGAAATCCGGCGAAGCTCGCGCTGGAATGGGGCGTGCGCCGGCTCGACGAACGCCTCCAGCTGCGAACGCGTGCCGGCCAGCAGAAGACCGTGACCGCCGACTTCTTCCCCGCCTACGACGACGACGGGGGTCTCCTCGTGGCTCTCACGCCGACGGCGCCTAAACCGCCCGGCTGACGTACACGTCGGTCACGTACGGAAAGTCGACGAGGCCGCCCAAGCGTGCCGCAACCGTGCGAAGCCGGGCATCGAGCTCAGCTCGTGCCTCCGCCGACGCCGCCGCGACGAAGCTGACCGAGCCGATGCGCGCTGCCAGCCCGTCGGCATCGAGCTCCTGCGTCCACGGGAAGTGAGCCTCTTCGGTTCTCGTGAAGAGCGCGCTCTGCTCGAGCGTGGTGGCCCAACGCTCGGGACCGGGACGATCGGGCGGCACGAACGGTGAGATCAGGTCGCTGATCTCCTGCTGCACCGGCTTGTCGTGGTCGCGCGAATTCCACAGCAGCGCCAGCCCTCCGCCCGGTCGCAGCACACGATGGAGCTCGGGGAGCGCTTCGTCGTGGCGGAACCAGTGAAAGGCCTGGCCGACCGTCACACAATCGACGCTGCCGTCTGCAAGCGGAATGCTCTCTGCTGCACCGCGCAGCGCCTCGACGTCCGGAAGCGCACGCTGAAGCTCGGCGCGCATCGCGTCGCCGGGCTCCACGGCGATCACGTACCCGCCGGTCCCAAGGAGCGCACGCGTGAGCTTCCCGGTGCCGGCACCGAGATCGACGATCGTGCTGCCGCTGTCGAGGCCGAGCTTCGAGGCGACCCACGCGACCGCCTCCGGCGGATACTCGGGGCGCGCCCTCTCGTACAGGTCGGCGACCAGCTCGAAGCTTCGGGATTGCGGGTGCTGGAGGCTGTTCACACGCGGCTCGACGGGCAGAGATCGTTGATCACGCACGCCTCGCACCGCGGCATCCGCGCAAGACAGACGCGCCGTCCATGCCAGATCAGGAGGTGAGGGAAGCGGCCCCAGTCTTCGCGCGGCACGAGCCTGATCAGGTCGCGCTCGATCTTGACGGGGTCTTCTTCCTTCGTCAGGCCCAGCCGCTGGGACAGGCGACGCACGTGGGTATCGACGACGATGCCCTGCGGCTCGCCGAGCTCGGCAGCCACGACATTCGCCGTCTTGCGCGCAACGCCGGGGAGACGCACGAGGTCCTCGAGCCGCCGGGGCACCTGCCCGTCGAACTCCTGGAGCAACATCGCCATCGTCCCCCTCAGTGCCTTCGCCTTCTGCCGGAAGAAGCCGGTCGCGAAGATGTCCCGCTCGAGCTCCTCGGGTGGTACTGCAAGGTAATCCTCCGGTCGCTTGTACTTCGCGAAGAGCTTCTCGGTGACGCGGTTGACGTTCACGTCCGTCGTCTGCGCGGAGAGCATGACGGCGACGAGCAGCTCCAGGTCGGAATGCGACTTGAGCGCGATGGTCGCATCCGGATAGGCGGCCGCGAGTCGGTCGATGATCTCCGGGATACGCGTGCGTTTCGGACCGACACGCTTGCGCGCTTCTCCGACGAAGCTACGGACGGCCATAGTGCAGGGGCACCAGGCCTAGACCGTAGCGAGCGCTCGCTCGGCGTAACCGTCCGCGCCGCGCAGGTTCGGGCCCGCGCAGACGACGTCGAGGGCCGGACAGCCCGTGCAGATGTACTCGTCCGGCGTCGGCCGGAACTCGCCCGTGTTGATTCGCGCGATCGCCTCGCTCAGCTCGGCTTCGAGGCCCTCAACCTGGTCGAGCCGGAACGTCGACGAGACAACGGCATCCGGCCGCTCGAGAAAGTGGTAGACGACCTCGACTTCGCTAGCACCTGCACGGAAGCAGGCGAGCGCGTACACGAGCCGCTGGAGGTGGTAATCGCTTTCGACGATCTCTTCGGGTGACCCTTCTTCGAGGGAGTTCGTCTTGTAATCGACGACCAGCGCCCGTTCGCCGTCGAGCTGCAGGACGTCGAGTCGGCCGTGCAGGAGCACCCCGTCGTGCACGAACGCGAACGGCCTCTCGGGCCGGGCACCGGCCAGGCCGGACAAACGCCTGGCGAGCTCCGACTCGCAGTACGACCGCACGAAGGCACCGATGCGGTCGAGCTCCTCGCCACTGGCTCGCGGATACCAGGCACGCACGCGCTCGACGAGATCCTCAGGCGGTAACGGCGCCTGCAGGTCGACGATCTCCAGCAACCGGTGCACGGCGTCGCCGACCTCCGTGGCTGCGAGGCCCGTCGCGCCCGGGACGGCGCGGCGCTCGTCGGTGGGGCGCATGCCTGCCACTCGTTCGGCGTAGTAGCGGTACGAGCAGCGTTCGAACAGCGCGAGCGCGCTGAACGACAGGCGGCGAACGCGATGCAGCGGCGGAGCCGGCACCTCCGGCAGCGGCTGGAGCGGCGGGACGAGCGCGGGCAATGCCCCATTACCGGCCTCCTCGAAGAGCACAAGCTGGCGTTGCTCGGGAACGGCGGCCTCGACCTCGGCGACGGGCTCTTCCTCGAAGCGGTCGACGCGGAGGATGACGCGGGCACCTTCACGGTCGAGCTCGACCGGCTCGCGTCCCGCTCGCTCGATCTCCAGGTTGGCGTCGAGGCGGCCGAGCACCCAGCCGATCGGGGTCGCCTCGTCTGCGGTGCGACCTGGGTCGATCGAACCGGAGACGATCAGGCGGTCGATCGCCCGCGTCATGGCGACGTAGTAGAGCCTCAGGCGCTCGGCGCGCTCCTCCGCCTTCCGCGCCTCCTGGACGGCATCGAACGCGTACGCGCCGCGGGGCCTGCTCGTGATGGGATCCGCGACGCGGAAGCCGAAGCGCCCGTCCGAGAGCGCGAGGATCTCGTGTGCGGCCGGAGGCGCCCTGTCGCGGCCCGCGTCCGCCACGACGACGACCTTGAACTCCAGTCCCTTCGCCGCGTGGATGGTCAGCAGGCGAACCGAGTCGCCTCCCTCCTCCTCCGCCACGGCTTCGAGCTCGCGCGCGCCGACCGCCTCCTGGTCGCGCACGAACCTGACGAAGCCCTCGACGTCGGGGCCGCGGAGCTCTTCGTACGACCGCGCAAGGCGGGCGAGCTTGCGCAGGTTCGCGTAACGGCGTCTGCCATCCCAGCGGGCGAGGACGGCCAGGTCGTAGTCGTGCTCCGCGAGGATTCGCTCACACAGTCGCTCGAGCGAGAGGCGTGCAAGTGCAGCCGTCAGCCGCTCGTAACGCTGGCGAAACGCGCGTAGCAGCTGGACGTCTCGTTGCGGCAATGTCTGGGGAAGGTCGCGCTCGAGCGCGACGAAGAGCGGACGCTTGGGAGCGGCTCGGCGGAGCAGCGCGAGCGCATCGTTCGAGACGCCCACGAAGGGCGAGGCGAGCACGCTCACGAGTGCTTCGTCGTCGTAGCGATTGCGCAGGAGGCGCAGGTATGCGAGGAGGTCGACCACCTGCTGCTGGCCGAAGTAGCCCCGCCCGGTGCCGCGGTACGTGGGAACTCCGAGCTTGCGCAGCTCATCCTCGTACCACTCCGCGTCCGTGCCGGCCGCAAACAGCAGGACGATCTCACCCGGAGTTGCATCGCCGGCGTCGATCAGGTCGCGGATACGACGCGCGATCGCACGTGCTTCACCCCTGCGCCAATGGACGTCGGTGCCCGAGTACGTCGACTTGTCGGTGACGAGCAGCTCGACCGGTGATCCGAATACGGGATCCGGAAAGTCGCCGGATGCGGCCAGCGGCTGAAACTCGTCGCCGAAGTCGCCGCCGAACAGATGGTTGACGACCGCGAGCACCTCCGGACGCGATCGATAGTTCATGGTCAGCGGCAGCACCCCGTGGCCTGCCGCCCGGCGTCGTTCGCGGAAGACCTGGACATCCGCGTGCCGGAAGCCGTAGATCGACTGGAACTCGTCGCCGACGAAGAAACGCTCGGGGTCCCCTCGCGATCCCGCGATCAGGTCGATCAGCTCGCACTGCAGACGGTTCGTGTCCTGGAACTCGTCGACCATGATCGAGCGGAAGCGCAGCTGCTCCCGCTCGCGGATCGCCTCGTCGTCGCGCAACAGGTCGCGAGCCCTCAGCTGGAGGTCTTCGAAGTCGAGAGCCGACTCACGATCCTTGCCCTCCTGGTACGCCGCGGCGAAGCCGGCGAGGAGCTCCTGGAGGAGATCACGGTCTGCCGCGGCCAACTCGTCGAGCGCCGCCTGTTCGACCCGCTTGCGTGCTTCTTCGTAGCTGGCAGCGCGCTCGCCGCGGAGGCGGAGGTCGCCGAGGTCGAAGAGCCGGTCGGCCGCGCTGTCCTGCTCCAGGTAGGAGAGGCTTCGACGGGCCGTCTCCCGCTGCGCGGCGCCCGAGCCTTCGTCTTCTGCCAGGCAGCGTGCCGCGTCTCGGAGCTCGTCGAGCCGCGCGGCGAGGCTCGGCCGCTCGCCGAGTTCGAGGACGAGCTCGCGGCCGGCTGATCGGAGCGTCTCGTACACGCCCGTGAGCATCCTGCGCAAGCCGTCCGCCCCGTAGATCGCAAGCAGCCGCAGACGCGCGGGATCGTCGTTCGCGCAGAAGGCCGCCAGGGCCTCGGCGAACGCCTCGCCGCGCAAGACCCGGCCCTGGCTCTCGTCGAGGACGCGAAAGCGCGGATCGACACCGGCCGCGAACGGATGCGAGCGGAGGAGACGATGGCAGAAACCGTGGATCGTGGAAATCCACGCACCGTCGAGCGCGCGGGCAAGATCGGCTCGGCGGCGCTCGACGAGCCGCATGCGAATCCGAGCACGCAGCTCGCCCGCTGCCTTCTCGGTGTAGGTGATGACGAGGATCGAGTCGACGTCGACACCCTCGTCGCAAACCGCTCGCGCGAAGCGCTCGACGAGCACCTTCGTCTTCCCCGTTCCGGCGCCGGCGGAGACGAACACGAGGCCGCGCGCGTCGACAGCGCGTTGCTGTTCGGCGTTCAGGTTCACGCGCGTTTCACCCGGCACATCGGCGCCAGCTCGCACCACGTCGGACAGTCCCCGCCCTTTGGATCGTGCGCCACGTCACCCTCTCGGATGCGCTCGACGATCGTCACTGCGAGCTCGCGAGCGGCTTCGACTCGCTGCCAGAACTCTTCCTCCGCGAGATAGTCGTTCTTCGCAAAGCCTGGCAAGCCGTCCTCGCGCGCCACCTCGCGGAGCAGGCCGCGCGCCTTCCGTTCGCCCGACAAGGGCCGGTACAGCCCGCCCAGCGGTTCGATGCCCACCAGGTCTCGAAGCACGAGCATGTAGAGCGGTATCTGCAGTCGCTTCTCGGTTTCGATCTGTTGCGCGGAGTGGGCGTGCTTGCCGGCCTTGTAGTCCTGCACGATCCCGCGAGCGCTGAAGGGATCGACGTCGATTCGGTCGATCTTCCCCGAGAGCGTGAATCCCGGAGCAAGCGCAAGGCCACGCTGGAGCTCCGGCGCAGAGCGCTCCGAGCCGAACAGGACTTCGAAGCGACGGGGCAGGAGCGGCAACTCCGAGGCGGCCTCCTCGCGCACGAACGCCTCGAGATCGCGCCAGAGACCGTGTCTGAGCTCACGCTCCTGCAGATCGGTCAGCTCCATCCGCACGCCTTCGACCGCGTCGTCGAGACACCGCCGGAGGAAGACGAGAGCGTCGTCGATGCGTTCGGGCTCGACTCGATCCGCTGCCAGCTCCTTCGGGAGTCCCGAGAAGAAACGGAAGAGGACCTGATGTGCGATCGAGCCACGGAGCCGCGCGTCGACTCGGGCATCGATGCTCTTCGGGTCGATCAGCCGCTCGAGGAACCAGATCGACGAGCAGTCCGCAAAGCGCTCGAGCTCGGTGACGCCGAACGTCGTCTTTGCACGCAGGTCGACGAGAACCTGGGGATGCGTGATCCGAGTCGAGCGATCGAACGCACGAAGCGCGCGTGCCAGCCGTCGATCCCAGCCGTTCGCGGCTGCGATCGACTCGGCGGCGTGGACGTCGTCGGCCGCGCGTAGGGCGACGGCGCGCAGGCGCTCGCGTTCGGTCGGAGCACCCTCCAGCGGCCACGCGAGCTCGGACAGCGGACGGCGGCGTGTCCACCGCGCCACGTCGTCCTTCGGGAAGAGCGACTGAACCTCGTCCCAGAATGGGCTGGCCTCGCGCGGGCTTCCCTCGTCCGTAGCAGCCTCGCGAACCAGGTACACACGCCTGGTCGCACGCGTGCACGCCGTATAGAAGAGATAGCGGTCGCGCGCCACCTGATCGGGCCTGGTGAGGCGCGCACCCAACCTGCCGTCGAGGTCGCGGCGGGCATCGTCGCCGAGAAATGGAGATTCGTGTCCCCGGCGGGGCAGGCTTCCCTCTTCGAGCCCGAGCAGGAAAACGTGCTCGAAGCGACGCGTGCGCGCACGGAGCAGATCCACGACGGCGACGCGTCCCGCCTCCCGCGTCGAGGAACGACGAACTTCGGCCCGCTCGATTGCCGCGACGATCTCTTCTGCAGCGAGCGTCCCGTCCAGCTCCGTCCAACCTCGCAGCTCGCCGAGCAGACGCATGACGGCGTCGTGGGCACGGATGTCCTGGCGCGAGAGCTCGCCAACGGGCGGGCTCTCCATTCCGTAGGCAGCGCGAAGCATCGAGGTCGCGAGACCGGCGACCCCATCCAGTGGGGACGGCGCAGAGCGCAGCGCCTCGAGCACCTGGAGAGACTGGCCGTCACGGAGACGAATCGTCTCCTCCTCGACGCGCTCGGGCGAGTCGACCGCGCGTCCGCGGAGCCGGCCCTCGAGGAAGTCGACGTTCTGGCGCGTCAGGCCCGAATAAGGCGAGCGGAGGAACGTATAGAGGTCGGCGCGGTCTCCACCCAGCCAGACGAACCGCAGCAGGCTGAGCAGCGCCTGCCCGTAAGGAGTCTTGTCGAGCCGCCCATAGGTCTCGAGGGCGTACGGCACTCCGAGCGTGCTGAAAGCCGTTTCGAGCGGCGCCTGCCAGCGCTCGACCGACGGGCACACGACTCCGATCCCCTCAGGCGACACTCCTGCGCGCAGCAAAGCCAGCAACTCCTCGCCGACGAGCTCGAGTGCCCCGCGCTTGCCGGCGCTCTCGAAGAAGCGGAGAGCTCCGTCGAGTGGTGGTGCAGCGGACGCCGAGAACGCCGGCGTGGCGTCACCGAAGAGGGCGCGCTCGAGATGCGCGAGCGCGGGCTCGGCTACCTGGTCGAACGCCGGAGCCAATTCCTCGATACGGCCGTCCGCGAGTGCTGCGAGGTCCTCGATCGTCCGCGCGAGCGACGCGAAGACGGTGCGCCCCGGCTCGTAGGGGATCGAGACGGTCACCTCGCTCCGCCCTGCAAGCCCCTGCAGCAACGCCCACTCCGCACCTGTCAGGTCTTCGAAGCCGTAGGCGAAGACCGGTTGTCCGTCCCAGGCGTCGAGCTCGTTCGCAACCCGCTCGGCCGCATGGCGGCGAAGCAGATCCTCGTCCCAGAGACCCAGCCGGTCGAGCTCTGCGCGATAGGCCGCATACAGCGACGCGAGCTCGCCGTCGAGGTCATTCGGGTCGAGGAGTCCCGATTCCAGCTCACCGAGGGTCGAGAGCAGAGCGTCGGCGAAGCCGCCGAAGCGGGCCGAGCGCCCGAGTCCGTTCAGCGACCGTCCTGCGAGGGCGCGCCGGACGATCAGCGCGCGCTGCGATTCACTTGCGACGCGGCGGGAGTCCACCGCGCTGCGTGCGAGCCGCCTGAACAGGTCGTCGAAGGTTCCGATCCAGCCCGCCAGCAACGCCGGCTGCAACGCAAGAAGCTCGCGTTCGCGTTCCTCGACGTCCGACCGGTTCGGCACGATCAGGTAGGGCTCCTCCGGGAGGACCTCGAGGTATCGGCGCAGCAGGAGCGCCACCTTCCCGGCGTTAGCCGGGCCGGTGATGAGGTTCAGACCCAACCGACGCATGGTACTCGGGCCCTCAGATGGCTCACTTCCGTCACAGAGTCGTACCGGTGCCTGGCACCGGTACGGTCTCTTGGAGCCACGACCGAACTAGGCCGGTGCGTTCTTCGGCCGGCGCCCGCGACGCGCCACTGCCTGGCCGGGCATCTTGCCCGCGCAGGCGTCGCAGAGATCAGCCTGCTTGGAGCCGCGGCGCGCGTCGGTGAAATTGATCCGCATCACTGCGCCCTTGACTTCGTCGACTTCTTTGCCGCAATTGTCGCAGACCAGTCTCGTTACACGTGCCACCCAATTCCTCCCTCAATAGCCGTTTCCCGAGCCTGAGCCTACCGAAAAGGCAGTGGGAATCTATGCGGCGGCACGCCCCTGCTTAATTCGCCAGGAGCGAAGGAGGCTCAAAAGGGCTTGCTCTTCCGGGTCGAGCCCGAGATCGCGGGCGCCGACGACGCGCAAATGCCGCGGCCGGAAATCTTCGATCGTTGTCCCATCGAGATACTGGTCGATCACTGCAGGACTCACATACGAGTTCCGCGCGACCGCGGGCGTGTTGCCGAGCTCACCCCCGACGCGGCGCATCACCGCGGTAAGCGTCCGCTTTGCGACGGCCTCGCTCTCGGCAGGCCCACGCTCAGCGAGCTCGACCGCTGCGATCAGCGTCCCACCCCACGTTCGAAAGTCTTTCGCCGTGAACTCGTCGCCGAGGTACGTCCGCACGTAGTCGTTCAAGCGAGCGCCGGTCAGCGCACACAGCCCGGCGTCCCATTCGTACCGAAAGAGGCGCTGCCCGCCGGGCAGATCGACCAGCTCGTTCATCGCCGACGCCAGCTCGGGATCGACCAGGGTCGTCCGGATCTCGGAGCGATGCTTCCCCCGAAACTCGAACGAGATCTGCTGCCCCCGAACGCGCACGTGCTTCTTACGGAGCGTCGTGATCCCGAAGGTTCTGGACTCCCTGGCGTAGCGCTCGGTGCCGACGCGAAACCAGCCCGAGTTGATCAACCGCGTTGCAATCGCGGATACCCGCTCACGGTCCAGTTCCTCGTTGTCCATGTGCTCCGCCATTGCCGCGCGCAGGTCCGGCAGGCGTTGGGCGAACGTGATCATCCGATCGAACTTCGCCTGCTCCTGGCGCGCGCGAAACGACGGGTGGTAGAGGTACTGCTTGCGACCCGCCGCGTCGACGCCGGTCGCCTGCAGGTTGGCATTCGGACTGGGCGAGATCCAGACGTCCTTCCATGCAGGGGGAATGACGAGCGCCTTGATCCGTTCGAGCTTCTCCGGGTCGGTGATCCGGTCCCCGCGCGCGTCGACGTAGCGAAAACGTCCGCGAGATCCCTCCCTCCTCCAGCCACCTCTGCGAGCCATAGACCCCCCGCTAGTGTCCGCCTTCGTGGACGCCAAAACGATCGTGGTGCTCGAAGGGGACGAAACCGGGCAGGAGCTCCTGGAAGAGTCGCTCAGGGTCCTCGCCCCAGAGGTCACCGGTCTCGATCTCTCCTTCCCCCGCTTCGACCTCTCCCTCGAATCCCGCCGCGCGACGGACAACGGTGTCGTGCACGACGCCGCCTCAGCGATCCGCGAACACGGGCTTGGGCTCAAAGCCGCGACGATTACCCCGGAGGGACGCGAGGACGTCGGTTCGCCGAATCGGATCCTCCGGGAGGAGATCGGCGGCCGGGTCATCGTCCGCACCGGCCGCCGCATTCCTGGGGTCGTCCCGTTCGGTGGCGTACACGCCCCCATCTCCATCGTGCGGATGGCCGTCGGCGACGCGTACGGCGCGAAGGAGTGGCGCGAGGGCACCGGCGACGACGAAGTCGCCTATCGCACGGAGCGCATCGAGCGCCGCATCTGCCGTGCCGTCGCGGAGTTCTCGTTCCGCCAGGCGGAGCTGGCCGGCGCGAAGGTGTTCGGTGGCCCGAAGTACACGGTCAGTCCAACCTACGAGGGCTTGTTGAAAGAGGAGATGGACGCCGCGGCCGAGCGGCATCCCGACGTGCCCTACGAGCCGCAGCTGATCGACGCCACCTTCGCCCTGCTGATCGCTTCGGCTGGGGATCCGCTCGTGATCCCGGCACTCAACCGGGACGGCGACATCCTCTCCGACCTCGTTCTGCCGCTCTTCGGCTCGATCGCAGGTTCCGAGTCGCTGCTGGTCGCCTTCGAGGACGACTACGAGCCCCGTGCTCTGATGGCAGAAGCAGCGCACGGCACTGCTCCCTCGCTCCGCGGCAAGAACGTCGCGAACCCGATGGCGATGATCCTCGCCGGGGCGGCGCTTCTCTCCTACGGGAACCAGGATGCGCAGCAGGCCGGTCGCGCGATTCGCGAATCCGCTCTCGAAGCCGTGTCGCAGGGGATCCGTACCCCCGACCTCGGCGGCGACGCGGGAACGACCGAGTTCACCGATGAGGTGATCCGGCGGACGCGCTCGAAGCTCGAGGTCTGGGCAACGCTCTAGCCTCGCGCGGGCTCAAGCTACTTCCAGATGCCCGTGATCGGAGCGGCGCGCGCCGATCCGCCGAGCAGCGGCAGGCCCCACGCCTGCTCGATCGTCCGCAGCAGTCCGTAGTGACCGGTCACACGCGAGAAGCGCGATCTCGGACGCACCGCCGTCCCGAGCGCCAACGCAACCGTGTGCCCACCTCCCCGGATGTTGGTGCTGCCCTCGTCGAAGACGACGAAGACGACGGAGTTCGGAAGCGACACCAATGGACGCGCATTTCGCCGCAGCCACGCGTCACCCACTCCGACCGAACAATCGTGCATCGAGTGGCACAGATCCGGGACGACGAGCGAGAAGCTCGGCAGCGTCCTTGCGCGCAGGTCGGGGGCGAGCCGGCTCATCGGCACGATCAGGGCCCGCCGCCGCGGATTGTCGGCAATGTTGGGGAAGTAGGCGAAGGGATCGTGCTTCTTGGCGTAGCCGCGGTTCGAGGAGCCGAGGAAGCCGGGCGACGGCAGCCCCTCGGCGTACGTCTTCCAGGTCCGGCCCGATGCTTCGATCGTGTCGGCAAGACTCTTCCCCGACGCGACGCAAGTCGTGCAGTCGCTCGTGATGCCGTGCGTCGAGCCCGAGACCATCGCCAGATAGTTCGGCAGGCTCGGGTGCGTGACGCCGTAATAGCGCGTGAGGTTCGCGTACCGTCGCGCGTACGAGTTGAAGCTCGGAGCGGCACTGTTTCCCAGGACGCTGCTCGACTCCTTGTTCTCGAAGACGATCACGACGACGTGCTCGAAGTCGGGTAACGGAACCCTGGCCGTCGCCGCAGGAGCGGCGAGCACGGCACACAAGAGCAGGAGAGCGGCGGCTGCTCTCATGTCCCCTCGGCGAGGCGTCGGCGCCACAGGTGCAGCCCCGTGATCACGAGCACGACGAGGACTCCGACGCCGATCCCACCGTAGACGCCGTAGCGCGCGATCGTGTCCGCCACCGCACGCCCGGCGTAGTACGCAACGAGTCCGACGCCGACTGCCCACACGATGCCGCCGGCTGCGTTCCAGAAGAGAAACCGCCACCAGGACATGTGTGTGATCCCAGCCATCCACGCGCCGGTCACGCGGACACCGCCGAAGAAACGCGCCAGAAAGACGGCCTTGCCGCCGTGCTTCTCGAAGAAGCGCTCAGCCGGCGGCATCACTCGCTCGGCGAACCGACGCGTCCACTCGTAGCGGTAGATCAGCGGGCGACCCGCTTTGCGTCCGAGCCAGTAGCCGATGTTGTCGCCGATGATCGCCGCGGCCGTGGCGACCGCTATCACGCCGACGATGGACAGATGACCCTTGGATGCGTAGACACCTGCGGCGATCAAGGCGGTTTCGCCCGGGAGCCAGAGGCCGGCTGACTCGAGGCAGACGATCCCGAACAGGAAAAAGAGCCCGTAGTGGGCGATGAAGTGCGTCACGCGCCGCCAGGGTATCGGCGCTCCTGCCGGCGGCTCGCGTCGATGCGCGGGTCCCCGTACCGCGACGTGCCGTCGGTAGAGCCGCATAAGATCGCGCCGTGCGAATCGGGGTTCCTCGGGAGCTCGAGCCGGGCGAGCGCCGAGTGGCACTCGTCCCCGAAGCGGTGGCGAAGCTCAAGGCAAGCGGCATCGACGTCGTGCTGGAACGAGGTGCCGGCATCGCGGCCTTCTTCCCCGACGAGGCCTATGGCGAGGCGGGCGCGGAGATCGCCGACGAGGTTTGGGGAGCAGACGGGGTCGTCAAGGTGCACAAACCGAATGCCGAAGAGCTGCAGCGGCTCGGCGAAGGTCAGCTGCTCGTCGGATTCCTCGAGCCGCTGACAGATGCTGCGGGGATCGAGACCCTCACGCAGCGGGGCGTCATCGGGTTCGCGATGGAGTCGATCCCGCGTATCAGTCGTGCGCAGGCGATGGACGCGCTGTCGTCCCAGGCGACGGTGTCCGGCTACAAGGCGGTCCTGATCGCAGCCGAGCGTCTGCCGCGCTTCTTCCCGATGCTGATGACAGCCGCGGGTACCGTCGCCCCCGCGAAGGTACTCGTCCTCGGCGCCGGTGTGGCGGGCCTGCAGGCGATCGCAACGGCACGCCGACTCGGCGCCGTGGTCGCAGGCTTCGACGTTCGGCCGGCCGTCAAGGAGCAGGTCGAGAGTCTCGGCGCGACGTTCCTCGAGCTCGGGGTGCGCGGCGAAGAAACCGCGGGCGGCTACGCGCGCGAGCTCACCGCGGAGGAACAGCAGCGGCAGCAGGACGAGCTCGCTGAACGGATCCCGGACTACGACGTCGTGATCACGACTGCCCTCGTGCCAGGGCGACCGGCGCCGAAGCTCATTCCCGCCGCCGCGGTCTCCCGCATG
>JBKPTB010000137.1:0-17252 GCA_046735315.1 Actinomycetota bacterium | reverse complement strand
TGGACGCGCGACGACCGAGACAGGCTCGCCGGTAGCGTCCGAGCGCGTGAAATACGGAATAACGACAGTTCGCTCAGGCAGCTCCCAACCTCGGGCGCGCATCCATTCGACGAGGTACGCACTCGGGCTGACGACGACGTCTGCGAGCTCGATGCAAGCCTGCTCGAGAACGCCGACTCCGAGAACGGCCTGCAAGTCCCCGAATGCGACGGTCGGCGAGAGGTCCATGACGTAGCGTCTCGGGCCGTGGCAGAACACCACGAACAGCGAGTCCTCGAAGCCCAAGCCAGCCTGCCGCAGACGGAGCGCCGAGTATGCGGGAGCGCCGAAGTCGTGCGCGATCACGACGTCGGCCGCCTCGGCTCGCAGCCCGAGCTCAACGCGGTGGGCGTGCACGAACTGCCAGGGCTCGACCGGTTCGTGCCCCCGCGGCGCGGGACGGATCCGGATTCCGGCCTCCCGGTAGATGGTCGCCCAGTGGGGGTCGATCGATCCGGGTTCGTGCTTTCCGAGCAGGATCTCGACGGAATGCCCCATCCGCGCGAGCGCAAGCGCGAGGAACGTCGTCGCGGTCCCCATGCCGCCGGCGGGAAAGAAGCCGCGCAGCTCGTGTGCGATCACTGTCACGCGGCGAGCCGTGGCCGACATCGATGGAAAGCGTAACGTCCAGCCGTTCCATGACTGCGGGAGACACACAACGTCCGGCACGAAGGATCGCGTTCGTCTCCGACGAGCTCCTGGGCTATGCGGGTAACGGCATCGGAACGACGACGACATTCGTCTCTCTCGCGCTCGCCCGAATGGGACACAGGGTCGAGATCCTCTTTGCCGGGCAGGCGCCGAGCGGACCGATTGATTCCGAGTGGCAGAGGCTCTACGACGAGGCCGGCATCCGCGTCCGAGTCGTCCCCAAGGGGAGCCAAGAAGTGCGGCCGGGGCACTTCGCGCGGATGCTTGATGTCGAAGTGGCCCTTCGGGCCGATCCAGCGGACGTCGTGGTCGTCCAGGATCTCGGTGCTCCGGCCTACACCGCGATCAGGCTGCGGCGACTCGGCCTCGGGTTCGAGCAGACGTCCTTCGTTGTTTTCTGCCACGGGACGCGACAGTGGATCACCGACGTGAGCAGAAAGGTGCGCGTGCTGCCCGGAGCTCATGCGGTCTCAGCGCTGGAGCGCGCCTCCATCGAGCTCGCCGATGCAGTGGTCAGCCCGAGCCGGTACCTCGTCGAGTGGATGCGCGGAGAAGGCTGGCACCTGCCGGAGCACACGTTTGTCATTCCTCACGTCTCACGTGCGACAGCGACCGGCGAACAGCCCCGGGCACGCACCGCACAGAAGTCCGCTCGGATTGACCGTGTGGCGTTCTTCGGCCGCCTCGAAGAGCGGAAAGGCGTTCGTCCGTTCATCGGCGCCCTGAACGCGCTCACTCCCGAATTGCTCGAGCGCTTCGAGCTCGAGTTCATCGGCAGACCGACGCCGGCATGGCCGGTCGAGCGCGTGGAGGATCTGCTTTCGGAGAGGGCGCGCGCTGCGCTTCGCGGTCTCTCCTTCGAGACGGCTCTCGACCAGCACGAGGCGTTGGCGCGGCTGAGTCGAGCCGGCACCCTGGCCGTCATGCCGTCCTTCGAGGAGAACTCGCCGAACACCGTGTACGAGTGCCTCGAGCGCCAGATTCCGTTCATCGCCAGCGACGCGGCTGGGATCCGTGAGCTCGTTGCCGAGGAGGACCACGCCCGCGTTCTCTTCGCACCCACGCAAGACGGAATTGCGAAGGCGCTGACCTGCGCCCTCACGGATGCCGCGAGCGTCGGTCCCGCGCACCCGGCCTACGACGACGGCGAGTCGCTGCGGCGCTGGGACAGGGTGCTCGCCCTGTCGGGGCGCCCGCTTCCACCCGAAGGTCCCTCGGTCTCGGCGGTCGGCCCCGGCTGGGTGCTCCTTCTGGAGGAGGGAGACGTACCCGACCCCGAGCTCGTCGAGGCGCTCGTTCGCGCCCAGCAAGTCTCCGGCGCAGACGTCGTCTCGTGCGGTCTGTTCGTCGACGGCGCGGTCCACCTCTTCCCGGGGGAACCGCGCGCGCTCGGGCTCCTCGTGAACGGCTACGGAACCGTTTGCCTCGTGCGACAGTCGCTACTCGAGCGCGCCGACGAGGAGTCGCGCTGGCCTTTGCTCGCAAAGCTCAGCGCTTCGGGCGCGAAGATCGTCTCAGTCCCGGTCCCGCTGGTGACGACGACGACATCCCCGGCCGATCTCCATACCGATCCTGCGGAGGCATTGCGCGTCCTGACTCATCTCGAGCGAGCCCTTCCGCAGAACCTCCGTCTCGTGGCCGAGCTCACCACTCGCCTGGCTGCGGACACGCAGCGCCCGTCACCGGCGCCGCGAACCAGGTTCGTGCAGCGCGCGGTCCGGCGCTTCGTACGTGGACGTCGTAGATGACGTCCCGGCGGATCACCGTGGTCACGAGCGAGGTCCTCGGCGTCCCGGGCACCGGCGGACCAGGCACCGCGGACTCCTTGCTCGCCATCGCGCTCGGTCGTCGCGGGCACCAGGTCGAGTTGGCTGTCGCGCCTGGCCGCGACGTCAGTCGCCTCAATTCGAACTGGGAACGGGCCTTTGCGCAGGCGAACGTGCGCGTGCATCCCCTGGCTCTGCACCGCCCCGTGAGGCCGGCATTTCTTGCGCCTGCGTGGCACGTCTACAACGCGCTGCAAGACGATCCACCCGACGTCGTCGTCGCCGACGATTGGCGTGCTGTCGCGTATGCCGCGCTGCGATCGCGACAGCTTGCGCGGTCCCTCGCGAAGACGGCGTTCGTCCTGTACTGCCACGGTCCGGCGAGGGTCTTCGCGGCGGCTGCGCGGAAGGTGCCAGATACTGTCGCACGCTTCGGCGAGGAGATCGCGCAGCGGGCCTGTCTCGACCTCGCCGACGCTGTCGTGACTCCGAGCGAGTGGCTGATGGCTTGGCTACGCGACCACGGCTGGCCTTTGCATGAGCCCGCTCACGTGATCCAGAACCTCTGGGAGTCCGTGGCGCTGGGCGAAGCCGTGTCGCCGTCGCCGGTCGGCTCACGGATCCGGCGGCTGGCGTTTTTCGGGCAGCTTCGGGAAGGCAAAGGCATTCGCGTCTTCCTCGAAAGCTTGCGGAAGGTCGACCCGAGCTTGCTGGAGGGAGTCGATCTTCTCTTCCTCGGGCATACACGTAGCTGGACCGACGAGCAGATTCGAGACCACCTTGGTCAGGCGGTCGTAGACCGAGTGGGCTCGATCCGTCTCGAGACGCAGCTCGACCGCACTGGCGCGATCGACGAGCTCAGATCCCCCGGCACCCTGGCGGTGATGCCCTCTCTGCTCGAGAACTCCCCGTACGCGGTCGCCGAGTGCATCGAGCATGGCGTGCCGTTCCTGGCGGCTGACGTCGGCGGCACCCCCGAGCTCTTGGCGCAGGAGGACCGGGTGCGAGTATTGCTCCAGCCGACGCCGGACGCTTTTGGCGCGGCCGTTGCGAGGGCACTGGCAAGCCCGACGGGGGTCCAGCCGGCGAAGCCGGCGCACGCACCGGACGAGTCGCTGGCCGCATGGGTGGATTTGATCGAGACGGTTGCGCCCTTGCCGCGCAGCGTCGGAGCGAGCGCGACTCGCGTTGCAGTCGTCGCGTGCGGTGCCGAAAGTGTCGAGCGCGCCGAAAGACTCGCCAAGCACACGCGTTCGGTTGCGGTTGACGTGGTCGCGGCTGAATCGCGTGGCAGCGGCCTCAGCCAGGCGACTGCCGACTGGGTGCTTTTCCTGGACGAGGACGACATTCCGGACGACGGACTGCTCGATGCCCTCATGCTGGGTCAAGCCGCTTCGGGTGCCGACGCGGTCACCACTGCGGTTCGCGCACCCGACGGCCTGCAAGTCCAGCTGTTTCTCGGCGATCCGGGGCCCGTCGGCCTCATCGAGAACCAGTACGGCGTGATCGGCGTGATCCGGAGGTCGCTCGCCGCGGCTGATCCGGACTGGCTGCTCTTCGCCCGGCCGGCCGTCTCCGGAGCCCAGATCGTGTCCATTCCCGATCCGCTCTCGGTCCACCTTGGTCGGCCCGCGGCAGTCGGGGACTCGAGCGGCGAGGGACTCGCGGTCCTGGGCGTCTTCGAGCGAGCTCGGCCCGAGGCGCTGCAGCGGCTGCCACAGCTGACGGCCACGCTGGGGGCGGCCCTGACTCGGCTACAGACAGAAGCGCATCAAGACGGCGTGAGATCCGGAAGACTCGGCGTCATCGTCCGAGGGCTCCGCCGCGCCAGACATCGCTTCGGTTAGTCTCGGCGCGATGGTCGACTCGCTCGCAGCCGTGCCGCGCGGGCTCATCCGCCGACTGCGAGTCACTACACACCGTTTCGCTCGCCAGGGCGTCGTGAGCGTCGCCGACCGGCACGACGGACGGCCTCCGCTGAACGTTCTCCACATCGGCAAGACCGGGGGGACTGCGCTGAAACATGTTCTGACCGAGTACCAGGCGGCCTCGCGGTATCAACTGCTTTTCCGTGGACACGACGTGAAGCTCGCGGACCTACCGGCCGGCGAGCCCTTCATGTTTCTGATCCGCGATCCCCTGACCCGCTTCGTCAGCGCATTCAACGGACGCCTGCGCGAGGACCGACCTCGCTACCACTATCCCTGGCGGGACGAGGAGCGTGTTGCATTCGCGATCTTCAAGACGCCGGACGAGCTTGCCGTCGCGCTGGCCTCGGCCGACGAAGAGGAGCGAGAGCAGGCGAAGGCAGCGATGCACGGGATCGGCCACGTGAACACGCCGTACACCTTCTGGTTCCCGAAGGAGTCCGCGTTTCGTGCTCGGCTCTCCGACCTGTTCTTCATCGGCTTGCAGGATCGGCTCGACGACGACTTCGAGCTCTTGCGGCGGAAGCTGCACCTGCCCGAGGGCGTTGCGATGCCGCGTGACGAGACCGCTGCGCACAAGACGCCGGGCGGCGGTTTCGAGTCGCAGCTCAGTGAGCGTGGGCGTGCAAATCTCGAACGGTGGTACGCGCGCGACGTTGCGTTCGTGCGCCTGTGCCGAGAGCTTGCGCCGGCGATCAACCAGTCGCCAGTCGCGAGTTGAGGGCGTAGGCGTCGAGGATCAGCGCGAAGCCATGGCGCGCGCCACTCGAAGCGCCGTCTTCCCCGCCGACGGGGCCGGCGGGATCCGCGGGGCGAGGAGCGGGTCGTTGTCGGCAGCGACCGCGCGGCGGCCGGTGACGAAACCGATGGTGAACCCGGCGGCGCGCGCCGCTTCGGCCACGCGCGCGTCGGCCTTCCCGTGCGGGTACGAGATCGCATCGAGCCGGCTGCCAGCCACGGCCTCGAGCGCCGCCGCGCCGTCGTGCAGCGCCTGATCGAGCGCGACATCGTCGAGCAGCGGAAGCGTCTCGTGCCGGAGGGTGTGGAAGCCGATGTCGCAGCCGGCCTCCACGAGCTTCCGCACGTCGTCCGCGCGCAAGCCTTCGTCGCCCGCACGGTTGCCGACGACCGCACGCAGAGCGCCCGCAGCCTCCTGGCGTTGCGGAGGCGCCAGTCGCTCGATCGTCGCGGCCACCCTGAAGATCGCCTTCGGCTCGCGCGCGAGCGCAGCACGCAGGTCGTCCTCCGCGACGCGCGGGACTCCGCCCGCCGTCACGAGGCGTTCGTCCACGGCCCGCTGCAGGTCCTCCCACCAGTAAGGATGTGGGCCTTCGAGCGAGGCACCGCCGAGGAAGAACGTGGCGGTGACACCCGCCCGCCGGAGCGCAGGAAGCGCGTCCCGCACGTGCGTCGCGAGGTCGTCGTCGAACGTGATGCAGGCGGGGAAGCGCTCGCCGCGACGCCGCCGGCGAACGGCATCGTGGAGCTCGCGTGCTCGGACGATCTTGTAATGACGGCGGAAGTGGCGCAGTTGGCGCGCGAACGCGCCGGCGGACACGGCGGCGAGGATCTCGCGGCTGGGGTCGCCGCTCGTGTCGCCGCCGATGCGGTGGTACACGAGCGCGACGCCGGCCTGTCGCGCCGACATGCGCCCCCACCAACAGAGCAGGACCGCTCGCGCCGTCTCGAGCGATTCCCAGAGGGTCATGAGCGGCCCGGCCAAGCCGTTCAAGCTATAGCTTCGACTTCGCGCATGGGTGAGATCGGCCAGGCAGTGCCTAGAGGTGTGGTCGTCACCGGCATGGACCGGAGCGGCACGTCGGCGACGACGCGCCTCATCGCGCTCCTAGGCCTGCAGCCACCCGTGGAGACGGATCTGATCGAGGCACGCGCGACCAACCCGACCGGTGTGTGGGAGAGCAAGTCGCTGGCGGCGCTCAACACCCGGCTCCTGCAAGCCGTCAACTCGGACGAGCGCTTCCCGCGCACCCTCGGCGCCGGCTGGGAACGCGACGTCCGGCTCGATCCGCTGCGCGCCGAAGCGCGCACCGCCTTTGCGCGCTCGTTCCCGACGTCGCCGTGGGTCTGGAAGGACCCCTTGCACTGCCTCGCATTCTCATTCTGGCGTGCTGCGCTCGCGCAGCCGCTCGTGGTCGTGCTCGTCATACGGAATCCCCTCGAGATCGCGGCCTCTGCCGCGCGCGCCTGGGGTCGCGAGAAGATCTACGGGCTCGCTCTGTGGGAGCGGTACCTGCGCCAGGCGCTGTGGCAGATCGCCGGGCTCCCCGTGCTCGTCACTGGTTATGCCGACGTCCTCGATGATCCCGCGGCCTGGGCCCGGCGAACGCACGCAGCACTCGGCGGTGCGGGCGTCGCGGTCGGCGCGTACCGCGAGGAGGACATCCGGGCGGCTGTCCACAAGAGCCTGCGTCACGCCGAGTCCAGCCGCGAGGACGTCGAACGCGACGGCGACATCTCTCGCTCGCAGCGCGCGCTCCACGACTTGCTGACGGAGCTGCAAGGGATGCACAGCTCGTTCGCGGCTCCGCCGCTGCCCGACGAGACTCCGACGACGGAAGCGCTGCTGGCAGAGCGGCGCCGCGCGTTCGAGACCAAGGATCGGCTCGAGCGGTTGCTCGCCGAGGAGCGCGAGTCGCGCTGGTCTTTCAGGCTTCGCCGCTCGAAGTACGTCGCCGGTGCGTTACCGGTCTACGTAACGGGACGGAACGCGCTTCGAGAGCTGGCGCATAAGCTCGCGGTTCGCGTCAGCGCTGATGATCGAGCTTGAGGGCGATGCGGGAGGCGGCGTCGATGCGGTTCAGGAGCAACGGCACGTCGTGCTCGGCGACGTATTCGTCCGTCGCAAGCTTCGTTCCCTGCCAGTATCCGTAGTCGTCGAGGATCAGAACGCCTCCGGTGACAAGCCGTGGATACAGGTGAACGAGCTCGTGCTTCGTCGACTCATACCAATCGGTGTCGAGTCGCAGCAGTGCGATCTCGTCCGGCGCGTTCGCGGGCAACGTTTCCTCGACAGGCCCCTCGATGAAATGGATGCGCTCCTCCGGGTAACCGACCCCCAGAACCGCTTCACGGACGTCTTCGAGCGAGGCGACGGCCCAAAGGTCTGAGGCACGGCTTGCGCCCGCGAGAAGATCGGCGGCGCTCTCACCCGAATACTTCACGTCCTCCGCCGTTGGTGCCGTCATACCCGCAAATGTGTCGAACAGATACAAATCGCGATCGGTCTTGCCGAGGCGGAGCAGTGTGAGGGCGGCCGCCATCATGCTGCCGCCGCGCCACACGCCGCATTCGACGAACGCACCGGAAAGCCCGCGCGCAACGACGTACTCGACACCGCGCATCAACGCATAGACGCGCGGCGGCGTCGTCATCGTGTAGGGCGCGACCCTGCGGCAGATCTCGATGTCGGGCTGCTCGAAGTCGCCCGGGAAAGAGTGCGCTCGAACGAGCGATGGGTCATCCGTTTCGCCGTCGCGCCCGCGCCGGAGCACAGCTCGTGGATTCAGGCGCCACCAGCGACTCGACTCGATCGCCGACAGGCGTGCCTTGACGTCGCGCAGCTCGCGCGTCAGCCGGTCGTTGTCGCGGATGATCCGGTCGAGGTCAGCGCTCATCGCGAGGTGCAGGATGCCACGGGCAGGACCACCCGAAGCGCCGTCTTGTCGGGCGAAGGGTGCGGCGGGTGCGGGCGGCGCTCGTTGGATTCTCCTCGGCAGCGCTAAACGAACGCGCTTTGGAAGTCCTTCCGGACGCTACCGTCGAGCGCCTCCGCCGGTCACCTTGAGCGTCAAACGCAGGCTCGCGTGCGCGCCGAGCCCGTCGGTCACCTGCACGCGGAAGCGGTACGTCCCGGCCTTCTTGGCAATCCCGTAGAGGCGGCCCGTCTTTGCGTTCAGCTTGATCCCTGCCGGCAATCCCGTGGCGGCGCTCCACCTGAATGGCCTCGCGCCGCCGAGCGTCGTGAGCCGGAAGCTGTAGACGGCGCCGACCTTCGCCGACGCTAGGGCGCCGCGCTTGACGGTAAGCCGCGCGACAACCGGCAGCTCAACAGAAACGCTCGTCGTGGTGCCGACGGAGTCGGTGACGGTCACCTTGACTGGGCCGGCGGCGGCAGCCGTTGGCTCGCCGCTGATCGCACCGGTTGCGGCGTCGAGGGTCAGGCCTGCCGGCAGGTCGCTCGCCGACCAGGTGTACGGCGCCTTGCCACCGCTTGCGGTCAGCGCGAGCTCGAACGGCCGGCCGACCTCGCCGACTCGCGTTGCCTTCGCGATCCGCACCGGCTCGACGACGCTGAGCGTGTATGTCTGGATATCGCGACGCGAACCGTCGGTGACCTGGATTTGGAAGTGGTAGTCCCCGACGGCCGTCGGCGTGCCGGACAGCAGTCCGGAGTTCGCGTCCAGCTTCAAGCCTGGAGGCAGCGCGCCCGACGCAACCGACCAGGTTAGGCCGGAGCCGCCGCTGGCGGTGAACTGGAGGTTGTACGCGGTGTTCAGCGGAGCCGCCGTGAGTGTGCTCTGACGCTGCTGGATTTGCAGCCCGGGTACGACGGTGATCATGAACTCCCACTGCGACTGCTTGGTATCCCCGCACCAGGACGCGCCGCCTTGCCACGCAGCAATGTCACTGACCTGGAGCCAGAAGCGGAAGCTTCCTGCCTGCGTGGGAATACCTGAGACGATCGCGGTCGACGACGAGGTCAAGTGCAGGCCCGGGGGCAGCGAGCCGGCGATGACGTCGTAGTGGACTGAATCGGGCGTGCAGCCACCCTTGCCCGGGATTTGGAGGGAGTAGGCTTTTCCGGTCTCTGCGTCCGGCTTGCAGACCTTCAGCTGTGGGTTCGCGGGATCGCTGAGGGCGCACGGCGAGTCTTCGAACCCGAGCGCTTTGGCGTTCGGCACGGCAATGCCGGCGATTGCGCCCACGATGACGAGTAGCAGCAGGATACGGATGCTTCGCATGAGACTCCCTCTCTGTGCTGCCCAGCGGCCGTTGGAGACTTGCTGAGGCGCCGGATGGTACCCCGGACCCGCGACAATTATCGACCTTGCTAGGCCCTGAGTTCTTAAAGGTCCTGTTAACCACGTTCGCGCGGCGAGCGGGCGACGCAGGGACCGCCCGGCCGGAAGCGCAGGAGGTCCCGCTTCAAGATGCCACCTCCGTGAGTCCTCGCGTGTCACGAGCGACGATGTGGCCCCCGGTTTGATGCCTCACGCGCAGCGCGGGACACACGCGGACGGCACGTCTGAGGTAGCCAACGTCGTCGCGGGTCGCGACGCGTCGGCCGTCTCGGGCCAGACGTTCGAGAAGCTCCGGCCGGCCGACGGAACCCTGCTCTGCCGCGCGGCGCGCTCCCGCGCCGACGACGTGCGCGCCGCGATCGGTGCTGCCCGCGCGGCGCAGCCGGAATGGGCGGCGCGCACGCCGGTCGAGCGCGGTCGTCTCGTACGCGACATCGCGCTTGCTCTCCAGGCGCGGCGCGACCAGCTCGCGGACGTCGTCGTGGAGGAGACCGGCAAGGCGCGTGAGCTTGCGCTCGGCGAGGCGGACGCCGCAATCGAAATGGGATTCTTCGTCGCGGGTGAAGGTCGCCGTCTTTACGGGAGAACGACGACCTCCGCGACGCCGAACCGTACGGTCATGGCGACGCGCCGGCCCGTCGGGGTCGCAGGGTTGATCGTGTCGTTCAACACGCCGCTGCCGAACTACGCGTGGAAGGTGTTCCCGGCGGTCTTCTGCGGCAACGCGGCGGTCTTGAAGCCGTCCGAGCACACCCCGGCCTCGGCGACGTCGTTCGCGCAGATCGCGAACGAGATCCTCCCGCCGGGAGTGTTCAACGTCGTGCACGGGCTCGGGGCCGAGGCTGGTCCGCCGCTCGTCGAGTCGGAGGACGTCGACCTGATCAGCTTCACCGGCTCCTCCGACACGGGCCGCTGGATCAATGAGCATGCCGCGCGCCGCCTGGCGAAGGTCGTGCTCGAGCTCGGCGGCAAGAACGCGCTCGTCGTCTGCGACGACGCCGATCTCGACCGCGCGGTCGAGTGGGCGCTGGCCTCGGCGTTCTCGAACGCCGGCCAGCGCTGCGCCGCAGCGAGTCGCCTCGTCGTCTTCGACCAGGTCTACGACGAGTTTCGCGACGCGCTCGTCGCAGGCGCACGCGAGTACGAGACGGGTCCGGTGATCAGTGAGGAAAGCCTCGACCGCATCCTCAAGGCGCTCGTCGGCGCGAACGTGGTCGCGGGTGGAAAGCGCAGCCAGCGCGATGGGTGGTGGCTCGAGCCGACCGTCGTGGAGGATGTGGCACCGGACGCCGACCTCTCGTGCCGCGAGCTCTTCGGGCCGGTGACGATCCTCTACCGCGTCGGCGGCCTCGACGAGGCGATCGCGCTCGTGAACTCCTCGCCATACGGGCTGACATCCGCCATCCACACCGCGAGCGTCCACCGCGCGATGCGGTTCGCTGACGAAGTCGAGGCGGGAGTGGTCGTCGTCAACGGCGGCACGCACGGCAGCGAGCCGCACATGGGCTTCGGCGGCGTCAAACAGTCAGGAACCGGCTGGCGCGAGGCGGGCATCGAGGCGCTCGACGTCTATACGGAGTGGAAGTACGTCAACTTGATCACCGACCCCCTACAAACGTGACCGTCGCGATCCTCGGCCCCGGCGCCGTCGGCGGCGTCCTCGCTGTCGGGTTCGTCCAGGCCGGCGTGGACGTCGTCTGCATCGCCCGTCCGGCCACGGCTGAGGCGATCAGGTCCGAGGGACTGTCCTTGAGACAGGGCGAGAAGGTGCGGACCGTGCGGCCACGGGTCGAGACGGCGTTGCGGAAGTCCGTGGAGCTTCTGCTCGTGACGGTGAAAGCGCCTGCGCTGGACGCGGCGCTCGACCGGATCGAGGTGCAGCCACGGAGCGCAATGCCGCTTTTGAACGGCATCGAGCACATGGAGACGCTCCGCGAGCGCCTGCCGCAGGCCGACGTCGTCGCCGGCAGCATCGGGCGCATCGAGGCGTGGCTGGAAGGCCCGGGCGTCGTCGTCCAGCCCACCCCGAGCGTCGTCATGACGGTCGCCTCGGGAGCGCCCGCCAAGCTCCTTCGGCGCTCGGGCGTCGAGGTACGGGTCAACGGAAGTGGCGCGGAAGTCCTGTGGGAGAAGCTCGCGCGCCAGGCGGCCACGGCCGCGGTGACCTCGATCACACAGCGCCCGGTCGGCGAGCTACGGGACGACCCCGACTGGGGCCCCCGTTTCAGGCAGGCCGTCGACGAGGCTTGTGCCGTCGCCGCTGCCGACGGCGTGATGCTCTCGCCCGAAGCCGAATGGGCGATCATCCAGGCCATGCCGCCGCTCCTGACGAGCTCGACCGCTCGCGACATTGCTGCCGGCATACCGTCCGAGCTGGACGCGATCACGGGCGCGGCCGTGCGGGCCGGAAAGCGCCTCGGTGTCGACACTCCGATCCTCACGCAGATGTTCGCCGAGGCATGCCAAGCGTCGTCGCGCTGATTCCGGCGCGCTCGGGCTCGGAGCGCGTTCCCGACAAGAACATCCGTCCCCTCGCCGGCCACCCGCTCCTTGCCTACGCAGTCGCGACCGCACGACAGGCCGAGATCTTCGACCGCGTGATCTGTTCGACGGACAGCGGCAAGATCGCAGAAGTCGCACAACGCTACGGCGCCGACGTCCCCTTCCTTCGTCCGGCCGCCTTCGCCACGGCGACCTCGCCCGACATCGAGTGGATCAGCCACGCGCTCGAGCAACTCGACGAGCATTACGACCTGTTTGCGATCGTGCGCGCGACCAATCCCTTTCGGGGTCCGAACGCATTGCAGCGTGGGCTCGCGCAGCTGCTCGCGACGCCCGAGGCTGACTCGATCCGCGCCGTCGAGCGCGTCAAGCAGCATCCGGGAAAGATGTGGGTGCTCGAGGGCAAGACGATGCGTCCGCTCCTCGACCAGGCGCACCTCGGCGTCGCGTGGCACGCGGGTCAGTACCAGGCGTTGCCCGAGGTGTACGTGCAGAACAGCGCGCTCGAGATCGCGTGGACACGCGTCGTGTCGCAGACCGGCACGCGCGAGGGGCGCGTCGTCGCGCCGTACCTGACGAACGGCTACGAAGGGTTCAACATCGACGACGAGGAGGACTGGGACCGCGGCCGCCGACTGGTCGACTCGGGTGATGTCTTCCTGCCGGACGTAACCTTGCCGCGATGAAGGTCGAGCGCCTCGAGACGCTGTACTGCGATGCCGGCTGGCGCCCGTGGATCTTCCTGAAAGCGACGGCGGACGACGGCGCCGTGGGCTGGGCTGAGATCACCGACTCGCATGGGTCGCCGCACGGGTTGTCCGGGATCGTCACCGACCTGGCCCCGCACGTCGTCGGGCGCGATCCGCGCGCGGTCGAGCGCATCGTCTGGGATCTCTTCCGTGCGACGCGCCAGAGCCCGGGCTCCGTGATCCAGAAGGCGATCGGTGGTATCGAGAACGCCTTGCTCGACCTCAAGGGAAAGGCGCTCGGCGTGCCGGTGTACGAGCTCTTCGGCGGCCCGACTCGCGACGACGTCGAGGTCTACTGGTCACACTGCGGGACCACTCGCGCGCGTGCCTGGGAGGTCACGAACACGAACAAGCTCGGCTCCTACGACGACGTCGCGAAGCTGGGTGCCGAGGTCGTCGAGCGCGGCTTCCGGGCCTTCAAGACGAACATCGTCATTCCCGGCGAAGAGCCGCGAGTGCTGATGCCGGGCTTCCAGGGCGACGGACTCGAGCGCAACCCGTCACCCGAGCTCGAGGAGGCCCTCGTCAGGCTGCTCGATTCGTTCGCGGACGGAACACAGGGCAGGGCCGAGCCGATTGTCGACCTCAACTTCAACCTGACGGCGGAGGGAGTCCTCCGGATCGCGCGCTCGCTCGCGGACCACGACCTCATGTGGCTCGAGGTAGACGCCTTCGATCCCGTGTCGCTCGCCGCGGTGCGCAGCGGCTCGGCGATCCCGATCTGCTCCGGCGAGAATCTCTACACGAACCGCGGCTTCCGCCCGTTCTTCGAGACTGGTGCAATGGACATCGCGTCAGTCGATGTGATCTGGAACGGGTTCCACCAGGCCAAGAAGATCGCCGACCTCGCGGAGACGTTCGAGGTCAATTGTGCGCCGCACAACTACTACAGCCACCTCGCAACATTCATCTCGGCACAGTGGTGCGCAGCGATCCCGAACGTCAGGATCCTCGAGGTGGACGTCGACGACGTGCCGTGGCGCGAGACTCTCACCACCGCGGTGCCGGAGATCGAGAACGGCATGCTGAAGATTCCCTCCGGCCCGGGCTGGGGCGCCGACGTGGACGAGGAGGTCCTCCGGGAGCATCCATGGAGCTGACGCTGATCCCACGCGAGGAACTCGAACGCGCACGCGAGCTCGACGACCTGTCCCTCATTGCCGACATGTGCCGCGCCAATGCGCTCGTCGCCGTGAAGCTTGCCGGCTCCGGTCATCTCGGATCGAGCTTCAGCGCGATGGACGTCGTCGTGCATCTGCTTTGTGCGGAGCTGAACACGGCTCGACTCGGCTTCGACCACCCCGACCGCGACGTGTACTTCTCGTCCAAGGGACACGACGTACCGGGCCTGTACGCCGTGCTGTACGCCCTGGGCGTCATTCCAGGAGAGCGTCTGCTCCGCCTCCGCCGCCTCGGCGGCCTCGACGGCCATCCCGACGTCGGCGTTCCCGGCATCGAGGCAAACTCCGGCTCGCTCGGCATGGGGATCTCGAAGGGGCGGGGCATGGCCTGGGCGAAGCGCCTCCTCGGACGCGGCGGCCGCGTGGTCGTGATGACCGGCGACGGCGAGCTGCAGGAGGGCCAGAATTACGAGGCGCTACAGGCCGCGGCCGCGCACGCGCAGGGGAACCTCTGGGTCGTGGTCGACCGCAACGAGCTGCAGTCCGACAAGCCGACGGAGGAGGTCCTCCCGCTCGGCGAGATCGACGCGAAGCTGCGTGCCTTCGGCTGGCACGTCGCGTCGTGCAACGGTCACGACCACGGCGAGCTCGCGCGAGTGTTCGCCGCTTTCCGCACGTCCGACGACGTCCCGAAGCTTCTCGTTGCGAACACGATCAAGGGCAATGGCGTCTCCTTCATGGAGCATCCTCGCGCGCTCGCCGACGGCGGCGGGACGTACCGCTGGCACGCGGGAGCACCGGATGACGACGCGTTCACGCGCGCTTACGACGAGCTCCTTGCGCGCATTCGCGAGCGTGTGCCCGATCTGGGGCTCGTCTCGGCCCGCCCGGAGGCGGAGCGAAGCCAAGGCGAGCCGGACTCCGGCATCGCAGTCCGGGCGCGCGTGACGGACGAGTATGTCGCCGCTGCCTACGGCGAGGCGCTGCTCCAGCTCGCGGATGCACATTCCGAGCTCGTCGTCCTCGACGCCGACCTCGCCTCCGACTGCCGTATCCGTCCGTTCGAGCTCGCGCATCCCGAGCGCTTTCACGAGTCGGGCATCGCCGAGCAAGACATGGTCTCCGCTGCGGCAGGGATGGCGCGCCAGGGGCTGCTGCCGGTGGTGAACTCGTTTGCCTCGTTCCTCGCAGCGCGCGCGAACGAGCAGATCTACAACCAGGCAAGTGAGCGCACGAAGGTGATCTATGCGCTGCATTACGCCGGTCTGATTCCCGCTGGCCCCGGCAAGTCTCACCAGAGCATCCGCGACATCTCCCTGCTGGGCGCGCTTCCCAACATGACGATCGTGCAGCCGGGAAACGCGGCGGAGACGCGGGCGCTGCTGCGCTGGGCGGTGCAAACGGCGAGCGAGAACGTTGCCGTCCGACTCGCGATCGGACCGTCGCCGCGCCGCCTCGACCTTCCCGACGTGTTGCCCGGCCGGGGCGCCGTGCTGCGTGAGGGCACGGACGCAGTGCTTTTTGCATACGGGCCGGTGATGCTGCACGAGGCGCTCCTCGCGGCAGAGTTGCTCGACGGCCGGCTCGAAGTGGTGAGCATGCCGTGGCTGAACCGCCTGGACGAGCAGTGGTTTCACGAGATCATCGAGCCCTACGGCGAGCTGTTCGTCCTCGAGGACCACGCGCCGGTCGGGGCGCTCGGCGACTCGTTGCGCCGTGCAGCTGCTGGACGTTCGGTCCACGTCTTCGGCGTCGAAGGCTGGCCCGCGTGCGGAACGCCGACGGAGGCACTGCGGTACCACGGGCTCGACGGCTCGTCCCTCGCCGACCGCATCTCGCTCGCGCTGCGCGCCCGCACTCCCTCGTGAGCTCCGTCTGGCTCGTCCTGCCCGATCCGTTCGCGTCTCGGCTCTTCTTCGACACCGGCATCGTCGAGCACCTACGGCGGAGCGCCGGAGAGCGACTCGCGCTGATCGTCGACGCCGGCGAGGACACCGAGTACTGGACCGAGCGGGCCCGTGGGATTCGCACCATTCCGGCGGGTGAGCTCAGGAGCGACGCCGTGCCGTTGCGCCGGCGCATCGACCGAAGGCTCGACGACCTGATCGGCTTCTATCCGCTGTCGTTGCGTCAGAGCCTGCGCTACGGCTTCAACCGCGAGCGCATGCAGCCCGGCCACCGGAACTGGTTCCTCGATCCGAGGCGTGCCGGGCCTTTGCCCGACTCCGAGCGGCTCGACCGAGCACTGACCAAGTGGCAGTACGGGCGGTTGCGGTACGTTCCGCAGCCGCTCGTCGAGCGCCTACGCCATGAGCGCCCCATTCTCGCGCTCGCAAACACGCAGATGCACTCGGTCGTGCCGCTCATCGTCGCGGCACGGCGCCTTCGGCTTCCGGTCGTCGGTCACATTGCCAGCTGGGACCACACGGTCGGCAAGGGGATCGTCCCGCCCGGGCTCGTCCGGTACATCGTTCAGAACGAGGTGATGCGGGGAGACCTCGTGCGCTACCACGCCGTCGACCGGGAGCGAATCGTCGTCACCGGCTGGCCGCAGACCGACGTGTTCTACCGTCCTCGTCCACGTTCTGAATTCGAGCGGATCGTGCGCGATCTCGGTCTCGAACCGTCCCGACGGGTCGTGCTCATCATGGGCAACAGCCCGACGAACGCGCCGTACGAGCAGAAGTTCGTCGAACGCCTCGTGTCCTGGTGGGAGGACAGTCAGGGAGCGGATCGGTTCTCGCTGCTGTTTCGACCGCACCCGCGCGATCGCGAGTGGCGCACACGCTTCTCGGCGGCAACCTTCAGAGCGCACGCAGCCGTGCAGGAGCCGAGTTTCACGGACCTCGAGACGCTCGCCGTTCTCCTGCAGCACGGCGACGTCGTCGTCTCGAACGCAGGGACGATCCTGCTCGACGCACTCGTCAACGATCGGCCGGCCGTCTGCGTGCTCTACGACGAGGGCGCGCCGCCGGGCGAGAGCTGGGCGCTGAAGAACGTCAGCGGCGAACACTACAAATCGCTGATCGAGTCCGAAGCCTTCTACCGCGCCGGCAACTTCGACGAAGTCGTCGCCGGGATCGAACGCGCGCTGGCACGGCCTGCTGAGCTGGCGGCCGAGCGTGCACGCGTTGCTCGCGACGTCGTTGGCCACGTCGACGGTCGCGCGGCCGAGCGGGTCGCCGAAGCAATCCTCGGGGACGATCGATGAGGGCCGCCGCCGTCGTCGCCGTTGGCAGCGCGTTCGTCTTCCTCGTCGCGGCATGGATTGCCATGCCCTGGGTCTCGGGGGACACGCCGTTCGTCCTCGACGGCACGAATGCGTTCCTCACATGCCTCCACAACCACGACTACTCCGCGTGCGGCTATACGGGCCACCTCAACTACTGCTGTCTCTTATACACATCTCCGAGCCCACGAGACGAAGACTAGAATCTCGGTTGGGGTCGTGTGC
>JBKPTB010000136.1:0-7253 GCA_046735315.1 Actinomycetota bacterium | reverse complement strand
GATGGCTGGTCCGGTCGTATGCCTTCGATTGGTTCGGACTGCCGACGAGCTTGGCCCCGTTGTACTTCTGGCCGGCGAGTATGAGGAGTGGGTTCGCGCGCGCATCCTCGCCGACTATGGAATCGACTTCGAGTTCAAGAGTGAGCGCGATCTCTTCCTCGACCTCGACGGCCTGCGCGAGCCGCGCGCGCGGCTCTACATCGCCGAGATCAACGATGAGCCGGTTGGAATCGGCGGTTTGAGGCCACTCGCCGCCCACGAAGCAGAGATCAAGCGGATGTATGTGCGCCCATCATCCCGCGGGACGGGGGTGGGACGGGCGATTCTTCAGCGGCTGATCGACGACGCGCGCGCGCTCGGATATAGGACGATCCGTCTCGATAGTGCTCGCTTCATGCACGAAGCGCACGCGCTCTACCGACGCTTCGGGTTCGTGCCCAGCAGTCCGCACAAGTGGGAGTTCGAGAGCATGCCCGCGCTACGCGAGACCGCGGTCTTCATGCGCCTCGATTTGGGCGCGCACTAGCCAATAGCGGCGTCGCGTTCGGCTTACTCGGAAGACTCGCCAGGCTCGGCAGCGTCCAGAAAGACCCGAGACACGATGAATTTCACATCAAGTGTCGTCACACTCCGGAAGCTGGGTAACGCAAACTCATCCGAATAGCTTGGAGATCAAGTGCAGCCGCGAGTCAGCGAGTGACACTCGATCATCACGGCTCAGAAGCGTTACGAGGCTTTTCGTGCTCGTCATCGTCCCAATCAGATGACCGTGACGACTGCCAGCCGTAGAGGATGCGCGCCTGAGTGGTTGCCGCGAAGCAATTGGAGCAGAGAAGACGCTCGTCATCGAGCCCCGGGTGGGTAACGTCGAACCAGCGTTCCGGGATCACGCCACAGTTCCAGCAGTGACCCCCGCGCGTCTCAGTCACTATCGCCGTGTAGCACTGTCGGATGTTGCGGACGAATGTTCTAGCGCCGCGGGTTGGTAAACCGAAGGCCGCAGCGGCACCGGACGATGACCGGGCAGGTCACGTGCCACGCGGCCAATCATAGGCGCGGCTTCGCAACTTCTAGCGGCGGACGCCGAAGTCGGCGGTGACGATCGTGACGTCCCGCCCCCCGTAAACGCCTGGGGCCGCGCGGGCGTACACGGCCCCCACACCAAGATCTCGCCAGCGGGCCTTCAGCATGATCGCGCGATGCTCGGGGCTGCTTAACCAGCGCTTGAGTGCGGCCGTTGCGTCCAGCTCACTGGACGAGTAGAGCATGTTCTCGCCTACATACCAGTAGTGGTGGTTGCCCATCGGGTAGAAGCGGGCGATGCGGCGGCTGAATGCTTCGCCGTCCGCTGAGTTGTGGCGGAAGTAGCCGTCTTCTGCCATCTCCGTCGAGTGCTGGCGGGCAGCACCTGCAAGACCGGCGGACAATCGAAGTGGCAGCAGACCGTGCTGACGGCGAACGCCGTTCATCTCGGCGAGGACCGATCGCTCCAACGGGCGCAGCGCCGTCGCGCGGGTCTCGGCGCTCGCCCCGCCAGCCGATGAAGCAACGCAAAGCGCGAGCCACATAGCGACGGCAAGAGCCCAACCCGGCAGCGTCCCGCGGGTGGGCGGATCGGCAACCGCGGTCCCCTCCGCGGTGCGAACCGACGCCGCAGCAACGTTCTGAGGCCGCAGAAGGGTCATCGACCCACCGCCTCTTACGTCGCGTATTAGGAGCGGCCCACTTTACCCGGGCCTGACGCGGAAGTAAACGCCGGAGAGCCGGCGGAAGCTGGGCTCAGTTCGATGAATAGGTTCGTCTAAGCGCGGTGATGATTTCGGCAGGCACAACCTCCTTACAAGTAGCCGTCGATGTCCTCCAGCGCACCTCTCGCGCCACGGATGCGCAACCGAGCGTAGGGGTACTAGTTCGCCGACATCTGGCGCCCGTCAAGCTCGATCGACACAACGCGGACCACGTCGACCATGCGGGGCGCCTCGTCGTGGAGTTCGCGCTTTGCGTTGCCGGCTACGAGCGCCTCGTAAAAAGTTCGGCGGTGGAGCCGATTTCTAAGGTGCGGGGAACCTGTTTGGAGGAATCCGTGGGAGCCGCAGCCCGCGGTTTCTCAGCGGTTGGTTTCGCTTCCAGGTTCCCCGCGCCAGCGCACCCAACCGCTTGATGCTGCGTTTATGAAGCAGGAGCCCGAGTTGGCGCCCGCCTGCCGGGACATCCGGGAGGCGACCTGCCCCAGGGCGCCTTCGGGTGGTGGCGACCTCCTCGGGCTGCTACCACTTCGGCTACGAGCACCGCGCCCCGTCTGAACGGCCGCCACAATCGACGTTTCGGTATTCGGAGCGACCTGCTATCCCTGGAGCGAGAGCGCTAGTCATTGCGGTCGACCACACGCTTGGCGGTGAACTTTTGCCCGCCTGAGCCGGGGAGGCCGGAGCTTGTCGCCTTTCCGCCAAAACGCGACCTGCCTCGCCCGCCGGAAGGGCAGCTGACGATGGGCCCGACTCGTGCACCGCGTCTGCATAACTAGGGCCGAGTGCTGCCAAGCACCACGAGGTGGTGGGTTCGGTCAGAGCGGCGGCTGTGGAGGCCTCTTACTCGGAAGCGGAGGGAGCCGGAGGGGAAGCCGATTCCGCCTCCGCGGTCGGAACGCAGTGCGCGGTCAGCACGCGCGGAGACGGATTGGAGAGCACATCGTTGAAAGCCGCGCGCGGCACGGTGACGAAGTCGTGGCAGTCGGAGCGGCCGCACTCGCACAGGAGCAACAGAGTCTCGGCGTCGCCGGCACCGCCGAACGCCACGTCGTTGATGAAGCGTTGTCTCGCTTGATGCCGCAGATCCATCGACCGTTCTTCCGCCGGAGAGGGAACGTCCTTCTCATCGACAGCGGTTCCATCGCCCTTAATCCCTGTGACGCGGTGAGCCGCGGAGCTCTGGCTGGAAACGGTCCGGCGACACCGCGAGCCGAGCGCCCACGACAGCGCCCTCGCTCGACAGACCCGGCTTCGCCTCTGGGCCGAGCACCTCGAGCTGGCGGTCGAGCAGGTCGCCGGCGAGCCAGCACAGGTGATCGACGACTACTGGAAACCGATCAGCAAAGAGCAGCTGGCACGCCGCCAAGCCGGCGAGCCACTGACGCACCGGCTCGTCCGGCTCGCGCACGTCTCGAGACGCTCCGAGCGCCTACTCGGTCCACTCCAAGGACTGCTACTCGACGGCTAAGAAAGACGCTTCCGCCCGGCTTGCGGCCCGGGGACGGTGACGGCCGTCGGCATGGCGCGCGAGCTGTTTTGCCGAGACGGTCCAGCGACGGGAGCTCGTGGTCGTGTCTCCCGACGGCGTTGGCGGTGAGCATTGGACGCGGGCGGATGAGCTCTTCGACACCTCTTGCAGCCAAAGGCCTCCTCACCCCCCAGGGCTCCCCAGCCGGCTAAAAGTTTGAGCGTCTGCCCGTGGAGAGCTGCACGTGCTCGACGCGGCGGCTGGCACCTGAGCCGTGTCGACGATGCGCTAGTCAAATCCCGAGACCTCCAGAAGCGAGTTGATGAATGAGGCTCACGAGCATCACCTTCTTGGGGCACCCGGTCGACCGCGGCTGCCGCGGTCATGATCACGTCGGCAACGATTTCCGGCTGCGAGACCATGATCACGTGCGATCCCTGCGCCTCGGCGGGGCGACTGACGCGAGGTCGTGGCGGTGTGGTATGCGCGCGTGCGCGTGAAACGAAGGGGTCCTCGCTTTACCTCGAGGGGGACCCGGCTTCCCGTGCGGAGCCACCAGCCAGTCTGAGCCGTAGTCGCGCATCCTGTAAGCCGCACGATCAATCGGCAGAAGTTCATCATCGCGATTAGTCGCAGCCATGCCTTCCGCTGACCTCTAGAGAGTGCTCGGATGATGACCCGTGCCGTTAGAGAGGAGGTCAACGGCGAACGCAGTCGCCGATTTGCGGCCCGACGTCATCGCTGAGGCAAACCGCAGACCGCGCAGTGATGGAAAATCTGTGGAAAAACGAGGGGGCAACGGGGCGCAAGCGGTTCCAGCGTCCAAGCCCCCGAAGCCGCCTCACTAAGCCAAATCTCTTTGCCACCGGCTGTCATCGGCTGCCCCCAACGTCACATGGTAAGGAGGGGGTCGACGGTTCGAGTCCGTCAGAGGGCTTACCCAAAGTGCCTGCTTCCGTCAGAGGGCTTACCCAAAGTGCCTGCAATTCAGCGCTTTGGTTGTCCGTCCGCTGAACACGCGGACACATTTCGGACACATCTGCGGTACGCGCGACGCACTGCGGCGTCTCGGGTCGTCTCGCGACGCATAATCCGGCCCAGCACTATCCGGCCCAGCATTATCCGGCCCAGCACTACACGGCGCAGCACCACGCCGCGACGTGCTTCAACTCGCCGACGGCACCGGCACCGTCGCAGACGACCGTCCGTGTGCGCAACTACAGAGCGACCGACCGGAGTTTCTCGCCACATCTCAGCTCCGCATACTGGGGCAGCGTTGGGCGGGCGGACAGTGTCGTATCCAAAGGTGCACGCGTCCGGCTATGGACAATTGAACGGTGCGGGATTCCGAAAGAACCAGTACGTCCGGTCGTACCTCCGTCGCGACGGCACGTTCGTGAACGGGTACTGGCGGAACTCGCCTACCGACGGGCTGCCGACCTGTCGGATCATTCACTGCTAGCGCTGTGGACTCTCAGTTCCCAGACTTGCGCCGTCTCGCCAAACTCGAAGGGCTGCCTGCAGAGGTCATGGAACTAGACGAGGGCTCTCGTCCTTAGGAGCTCCCATCGTTGCCGCGTACCGAAGCTCGGCGCTACTAGCCGTTGAGGCCTCGCAGAGCGGCGATGAGCCGTGCCTTACGATTCGTCGTCAAATGGGACGACTTCTTTGGCAAGAGCGCCAGGACATAGGGCCCGCGCCGCGCGCAACGGCCCTGGCATACGTCTCGTCTAAGGCACGCACGTTGCTATTCGGAGGGGTTTCCTATGTGGCGCCCTGGTATTTCGGTGACACGTGGGAGTGGGACGGCGAGGGGTGGGTGCAGGTTGCCGATACGGGGCCGGACGCGCGAGCGGGCGCGAAGTTGAGCTACGACTCGGATCGGAACGTCACGGTCCTGTTTGGTGGATACGGGCAAGCAGGTGAGCATCAGTTCGATACGTGGGAGTGGGATGGCACGGCGTGGACGCAGGTTGAGGACAAAGGGCCCCAGACGCCAGGATGGCTAAGCACGATGACCTACGACACGGCGAGGAAGGTAACGCTCCTCGAAGCCGGCTCAGTCGCCACGAAGGGCGTTGGCACGTGGGGATGGGATGGAACGGCCTGGACTCAGCTGGCCGATAGTGGGCCTTCGCAACTGGGCGAGGCTGGACTCGCCTTCGACCCGATTCGAGAGCGCGTCGTTCTGTTCGGAGGCGCTCCAGGAGGAGGGCCGACGCGTGTGCAGGAGACGTGGGAATGGGACGGGGCTTTCTGGACGCAGGTGGAGGACATCGGCCCTTCCGCCCGACAGGCGCACGGTATGACTTGGAGTGGCACGGCGGTGCTTCTCTTCGGCGGACTCGCCGGGAAAGAGCAGGCCAAGCCTGCTGGGGACACATGGTCATGGGACGGAGAGCACTGGCAGCAGCGACAGGATATTGGCCCCTCGCCACGCTGCCGACACGGCATGGCGTGGGATGCAGCACGAAACCGCACTGTTCTCTTCGGCGGAGAGATCAACGGCAATGGCAGCGGAGATACGTGGGAGGCCTTTGAGGAGCCGTAAGTGCCATTGGATTCGTTCCTCGCATGCGGTAGCGGGCGCAACCCGCGAACGTTAGGCAGAGAGTCCGCCCATCTCTCGCGCGGCCATCTCTGCGGCCTGGACGTGACGGCGATGGATCGCACGCTCGAAGCGTCCGTGTGCTGTCCCCTGCGACGTCGTGACGATTACCGCTGGGGCAACGGCAAGGCGAGTCTATTTCACGAACTCTACGGCTGGTTGCGAATGATCGCGCCACTGATGTTGTCATGCCGATCGATGTAGCGCGCAATTGAAGCGGTACGTGAGTCGATTGAGACGCCCCATGTACCTGGGATCGAGTCGAGTTTCACATCAGCCTCCCGGCACACAATGGCCTCTTTCCCAACCTTGCCCCCAACACCGCAGGCGATGTCAGTACCGCCGATAAGCACTCGGTCGTCAAAGCGGAGGAAGAAGATCATCGCGTGACGTCTCTTTGGCGCGGGAAATCTCTTGCCGACAACTGAAGGCTCCTTGCGACTGACCACGAGTCGAGTTTGCGTCGCCGAGATGAATCGCGCCATCGAGGCCAGGTGGCTACTGACCGTAACCCCGTAGCTCTCGGGAATTGCCTTTCTGATGGAGTCCCCAGCAAAGCACGAGATCGCGATCCCCCGGCTGCGGAGGACGATGCAATAGACGGGCGTGTGCGCGATTCGGACTGCGTCGCCTAGCCGGAGCGTGACGCTTCCTGCGTAGGCCTCACCACGAAAGCCGAACCCAAACGACGCAGAAATAAGCGCTGCAACGCCAATCCTCATCCCGCTGGAAACGCCATTCATACTCGAGCCCCGCCGCTTCCATTCTGCGCCGCCGATCGCGAGACTGTCAATCGGAAGAAACCTCGGAACTGACGGTCGGATCTGTGCCGACCATGAACTGAAAGTGTCGACCATTACGACCCAGCATGGCTTTAAGTCGTAGCGTGCTCGTCTATGCGCTCACCAGCTCGCAGTGTCTCTACGAGACTCTTGACCTGTTCCTCACGCGCGAGGCGGCCGAGGCGGAACTCTGCGAGATCCTTGAGGACGAGCCGGACTGGAAAGACGTGCTTCGCGTCGTGCCGATCGAGCTCGACGGCAGATGTCGGCGAACTAAAAGGGCCCGAGAAGTCGTCCTCCCCAAAGGCCGTCAGCCTTCAGGTGCCGTCAGCCTGGACGAGCAGCTCGGGCCCCTGCGTATAAGACGCGGCATCAAGCGGCTTGCTTGCGGTGCGCGAACATGCCCAGGGCCGGCGTGGGCGGCCCGTACACTCGAAGGGTGCCCGAGGAGAAGCAACCCGATCTCCGTCCGCAGCTCCGCGAGTTCCTCGCGTGGTATGAGAAGGTGCTGGGGAGGATTGAATCGGGAGCGGTCGTAGCGCCAGGAGAACAAGAGCGCCTCACGGCAGAGGCATCAGCCGTGGCTCACCTTCTCGATCTCCTTGACTCCAGCGCGGACGAGCCCGCCAGTTAGACGGGGACTTTCC
>JBKPTB010000135.1:0-9159 GCA_046735315.1 Actinomycetota bacterium | reverse complement strand
CGCGGTCGAGGTGATGAAGCGCCTCGGTCTCGAAGAGGCCGGCGCGGTCCGCGCCGGCGTCGTCCACTACAACACCGCCGACGAGGTCGACGCGCTCCTGGCGGAGATGGCGGCCCTTTCGCAGTGAACCGGCAACCCGTCGGCTGACGCAGGAAGGCCGCCAATCGGAGGCGCGGGCAAAACCCGTGCCCTCCAAGCGGCACCGACAAGGTGCCTTGGCCGCCTCTAGCGGGCGCCGGCCCAGCGCGTCGTGGCGCTGGCTCGAGCGAAGCTTCGGGTCGCGCCCTCGTCCACCGTGAGGACGACAGGCCCGTGGACGATCAAGTGCTTCTCCGCTCGCTCCTTGAGCAGGTCGGTATAGAAGTCGTGGACGAGCCACTCGCGTCCGGGAGCCACCGCGGCGCGCATGCGCAGGCGGACGAGCCCGGGGGCGAGCTCGTCGACCTGGCTGACGTGCGGACGCTGGGCGAACGCTGTCGGACCTTGCGGCAGGACGGCGGCGACGTCCTCGACAAGCCGTTCCCCGAGCTCGCGGCTGCTGGCGACGAGCTCGACGTCGAATTCCTTGATTCCTCCGGGGAGCACCCGCACGGCCGCGATCTGCGAGTTGTGGATGTTGATCACCTCGCCGTCGAGGGAACGCAGCTTCGTCCGGCGCAGCGAGACGTCCTCGACCACTCCCTGCACCTCCATCATCGGGATCGCGATCGTGTCGCCGACGGAGTACCAGCGTTCGACGAACATGTTGAAGCCGGCGATGATGTCCATCAGCATCCGCTGGGCCGAGAAGCCGACCAGGATCAGCACGAAAGAGGCTCCCGCGACTGCGGTCAGCTTGCCGAAACCGCCCGACAGCTGCGCGGCAGTCAACACGAGGGCGGCCGCGAAGGCGATGTAGGCGATGCCCGTCCGGATGACGGCGACCGTCGTCTCGCGCCGCTTCAGCTCGACGATCTTCGCCCTCAGGTCGCCGGAGGGAGCGTGGTGCCGGCGGTCCTGCCAGGCGAGGACCCGGCGGGCGACGAGCGCGCTCAGCCGCGAGACGGCCCAGGCCGAAGCGAAGAGCAGGACGATGATGAGGGTGGCGAGCACTGTTACAAAGTTTCCTTTCGACCAAGGTAGCGTCTTGCTTGAGGCTGTCACAAGCCGTCCACCACATCCTTACGGCGCCCTAACCGGCCGGGGGCGACTGCAGCCGCCGAGTGAAGAGTCCCCGCGCGGGTAGCATCGGCGCGATGAGTGCCTTCCAGCTGGAGCGCCTGGACAACGGATTGCGGATCCTGACCGCGCCGATGGACTCCGCCCAGTCCGTGACCTGCGCGATCATGCTCGCGGCCGGCTCCCGCTACGAAACTCCCGAAACGAACGGGATCGCCCACTTCGCGGAGCACATGTTCTTCAAGGGCACCGAGCGGCGGCCGACGGCACGCGACATCTCGATGGAGATCGACGCGATCGGCGGCGAGTTCAACGCCTTCACCGGCAAGGAGTACACGGGCTACTACGTCAAGTGCGCGGCGGAGTCGCGCGACATCGCGCTCGACGTGCTGGTCGACATGCTGCGGAACTCGAAGTTCGACCCGGAGGAGATCGAGCGGGAGAAGGGCGTGATCATCGAAGAGATGAACATGTACTACGACACGCCCAGGGACTTCATCGGCGGCGTCTACGAGGAGCTCCTCTACGACGATCAGCCTCTCGGCTGGGACATCATCGGGCGGAAGGAGACCGTCCGCGGCGCGAAGCGGGACACATTCAGCGGATATGTCGACCGCTGGTACAAGCCGTCCCGCATGGTCGTGGGCGTCGGCGGAAAGATCGGCGACGGCCTGCACGAGCGCGTCCAGGAGCTGCTCGGCGACCTGGAGGAAGCGGAAACCGGCCACCCCGAGCCGGTCCAGGTGACTCCGCGAGACGGGGCGCAGGTGAAGGTGCACACCAAGGCCTCGGACCAGGCGCACGTCTGCATCGGCGTCCACAGCTATCCGCTCGAACATCCCGACCGCTACGTGCTCCAGGTCCTTTCGACCGTCCTGGGCGGTGGAATGTCGTCACGGCTCTTCACCGAGGTGCGGGAGCGCCGCGGTCTGGCGTACTACGTCTACGGGCTCAACCACAGCTACACCGATGCGGGCTCGCTCTACGCCCAGGCGGGCGTGGACATCAACCGCATCGACGACGCGGTCTCGACCATCGCGGCCGAGCTCCGGAAGATCGCGGCCGAGGCGGTTCCGACCGAAGAGCTGGAGAAGGCGAAGAGCTTCTCGAAGGGCCGGTTCGTCCTCCAACTCGAAACCTCGCAGGGGCTGATCATGTTCGGCCTCCGCCGGGAGACCCTCGAGAGCAGGACGCCCGATCCTGAAGAGATCGTCGCGGAGATCGGCAAGGTGACCGCGGACGACGTCAGTCGCGTGGCGCAGGATCTGATCGATCGGCAAGGCATCAACCTCGCCGTAATCGGCCCGTTCGACGACGCAGAACGTTTCGAGCAGCTGCTTTCGTAGTTTCGAAAGAGCCAGGCGGAGCAAGAACTGGGCCGTGCTGAAGGGCCTGCTGCCGACGCTGCTCGCCGTCGTTGCGCTCACGGCCGCAGGCTGTGGCGGAGACAAGTCGGCGGCAACGACCGGAACGACGACGGTTGCGACTGGAACGAAGTCGACTCCGGCTCCTACGGTCACGACGCACGGCCGCTTCCACTATCCGCGGTCGCTCGTCGACAACTTCATGCGGAGCTGTACAAGAGGCGATGCCGGAAAGCAGGCCTATTGCGCGTGCACGCTCGACAGGCTCTCGAACAACGTCTCGACCCAGGACTTCGCGCGCATCGGCCGCTCCGGTGGGAAGGTGCCGCCGCGCATCCGCCGTTTGATCCGACGGGCCACGGTGGCCTGCCTGCACAAGTCCTAAGTCGTCTGGGCCGGGCGACTAGTCCTCGCGGCTGTCCGCGACCGCGCGTTCCTTGATCTCCTCGACGACTGCCGGGTCCGCGAGCGTCGTGGTGTCGCCGAGCGTCCGCTCCTCGGCGACGTCGCGAAGAAGGCGGCGCATGATCTTGCCGCTGCGTGTCTTCGGGAGCTCCGGAGTGAAGACGATGTTCGCGGGCTTCGCGATCGGTCCGATCTTCTTCCCGACGTGGTTGCGGAGCTCCTCCAGCATCTCGACGGAGCCCTCCTCCCCGCCCTTCAGGGTCACGTAGGCGACGATCGCCTGGCCGGTGCGCTCGTCCGCCCGGCCGCAGACCGCGGCCTCGGCCACCTTCTTGTGGTCGACGAGGGCGCTCTCGACCTCGATCGTGGAGATGCGGTGACCGGAGATGTTCATCACGTCGTCGACGCGGCCGAGGAGCCAGAAGTCCCGGTCCTCGTCGATGCGGGCGCCGTCGCCCGCGAAGTAGACGTCCTCGTACTTCGACCAGTACGTCTCCCGGAAGCGAGCGTCGTCCTTGTGGATCCCACGCAGCATCGCCGGCCACGGACGCCTGAGTACGAGGTAGCCACCTCCGCCCGGCCCGACCTCCTCGCCGCTCTCGCTGAAGACGGCTGCGTCGACGCCCGGGAACGGTTTGGTCGCCGAGCCGGGCTTCGTCGTGGTGATGCCCGGAAGCGGCGTGATCATGATCATCCCCGTCTCGGTCTGCCACCAGGTGTCGACGATGGGCGTGCGGTCACCGCCGATGTGCTCGCGGTACCAGATCCAGGCCTCCGGGTTGATCGGCTCGCCGACCGTCCCGAGCAGGCGCAGCGACGAGAGATCGTGCCGCTCCGCATGCTCCGGTCCCCACTTCATGTGCGAGCGGATCGCCGTCGGCGCCGTGTACAGGATGTCGACCTTGTATCGCTCGACGATCTGCCACCAACGTTCCGGATTGGGGTAGTTCGGGACGCCTTCGTAGATGACGCCGGTCGTCCCGTTCGTGAGCGGTCCGTAGACGATGTAGCTGTGTCCGGTCACCCACCCCACGTCGGCCGCGCACCAATAGACCGAGTCGGCCTTGACATCGAAGATGTAGTGATGAGTCGTCGCCACGCCGACGAGGTAACCGGCGGTCGTGTGCACGATCCCCTTTGGCTTGGCCGTGGTCCCCGAGGTGTAGAGGAGGTACAGGAGGTCCTCGGCGTCCATCGGCTCGCATGGGCACGACTGCGGGTCGTCGTCCGCGTCCTCCGTGAGCTCCTGCCACCAGGAGTCGCGCCCCGCCGTGAGCGGAACGTCGTCACCCGTGCGCCGCAGCACGACCACCTGCTTGACGCCGGGTGACTGTGCAACCGCCTCGTCTGCATTCCGCTTCAGCGGCACCTTCTTGCCGGCGCGCCAGCCCTCGTCCTGCGTGACGAGGACCTCGCACTCCATGTCGTTCAAGCGGTCCGAGAGCGCCTCGGCGGAGAAGCCACCGAAGACGACCGTGTGCGGTGCGCCCAGCCGCGCGCATGCCAGCATCGCGATCGGCAACTCGGGCACCATGCCCATGTAGATCCCAACAGGAGTCCCTTTCCGGACTCCGAGCGCCTTCAACGCGTTCGCGAACCGGACGACGTCACGTTGAAGATCGCCGAACGTGATCGTGCGGCGCTCGCCCTCGGGCTCGCCTTCCCAGTAATACGCGTACTTGTCGCCGTTGCCGGCCTCGACGTGGCGATCGACACAGTTGAAGCAGACGTTGAGCTTGCCGCCGAGGTACCACTTCGCGTACGGGGGCTTCCACTCGTAGAGCGAGCTGAAGGGCTCGAACCAGGTCACGCGGTTTCGCCCCTCTCGCTCCCAGAACTCTTCCCAGTCTTGGTCGTAGAGCTCCGGCTGGGCGTTGGCCTGGCGGGCGAACTCGGGATCGGGCTCGTAACGACGCTCCTCGAGGAGCATCGTGTCGATGGTGTTGCTCAAGGTGCGAGGTCGTACGGGTAGTTCGTGATCACCTCGTAGCCGTCGTCGGTGACGAGCACGAGGTCTTCGAGGCGCAAGCCGCCGAAGCCCGATCGGTACAGGCCGGGCTCGACGGTGACGACGTCGCCCGCCACCAGGTCGTCGCCGACGCGGCCCATCGACGGCGACTCGTGTACCTCGAGCCCGACGCCGTGACCCAGGCCGTGGAAGAAGCCGTCCTCCAACACCTCGCCCGGCGTCTTGTTCAGCTGTGTCTTGTAGCCGGCGTCCTGGAAGATGTCACACACCTTCTCGTACAGCCGACGGCCGTTGACGCCCGGCTTGACGTCCGCCGTCGAGGCATCGAGCGCCTCTTTCACGAGGCGGTGCCAGTTCTTCACCTCGTCGGGCGGCTCACCGACGACATAGGTGCGGGTCATGTCCGCGTAGCAACCCGTCGCCTTGTCTCGCGGGAAGAGATCGAAGACGATCGGCTCGTTCGGCGCGATCTGGCCGGAGCCCGCGTTGTGACCCACGGCCGTCTGCGGCCCGTGCGACACGATCATGTCGCTGCCCTCGACATCGCGATCGGCGAAGACGTCCTCGATCACGCGCTTGAGTCGCTCGCAGGTGAGCGGCCGGCCGTCGACCTCGAGCCCGGCGCCGTTCGTCTGCGCACGCCGGAGCAGGTCTCGGGAAGCGTCGAGCGCCGCCTCGCACGCTCTCTGGGCGTTTCGGATTCCACGCAGCTCGGTCTCGTTCTTCGACCGGCGTCGATTGTCGAAGAGATCTCGGTCGACCGTGAGCTCGATACCGTTCGCACGGAGATGATCGGCGTGACCCAGAGGAAAGGACTCGGGCACGGTCGCGCTGACGATTCCGAGCTCCCGGCATGCGCGGAGGCCGAGCTCGAGCACGACCTGCCAGCCCCGCAGCCCCTGGGAGTAGAGCTCGTCGGAACCGAGTTGCTCGTTCGGAATGATCTCGAGCTCGGGGGCGTCCGCGCGAACGCGTGCGATCTCGAGCGAGTGAAGGATCACGATCCGGCGATCCCCCTTCTCGGCGTAGAGGAAGGGATCGGGAATCGGCACGGGTACCTCGTGTCGCATCTCCGGCGAGCGAATCGAGTCGGCATAGATCAAGACGTCGGTCACGCCGGGATCCTAACGGGCAAGTTCTTCGCGCTTGCGGCAGGCGCTGGGGGAACCTCCCGGTTCCCCCAGACTCCCTCCACCGGTCCGCTTCGCGGACGGGCGCTCCGCGCCCGTGCCAGACACGTGGCATGGCCGCATTAGCAAGGGACCGATACATAGACTCCGAAGCGTGGAAGACCCGCTGCAGCGTGCCCAGGTGCTGATGGCGCGGTGGGACGACGAGCTCCGCGGAGAACTGCCGGAGGGCGCCGACATCTTCGATGCCCACACGCATCTCGGCACCGACATCGATGGCATGGTGGGGGTCTACGAGGACCTGGAGCGCGGGATGCAGAAGTACGGCATCTCCCGTTGCTTCATGTTCTGTCTGGACGAGCCGGACCGGCATCCCGGCTTCCGTGCCGGGAACGACCGCACACTGGAGTTCGCGAAGCGGTCCGGGGGACGGATGATCCCGTTCGTCCGGCTCGATCTCGCCGAGGACCCGATCGGCGAGGCGACGCGCGTCCTCGACCTTGGCGCCCGTGGGATCAAGCTCCATCCACGCGCCCAGAAGTTCCTCCTGAACGACGAGCGGCTCTCACCGATCTTCGAGCTCGCTGCCGACCGCAAGGTTCCGATCCTGATCCACGGAGGCCGCGGACTGCCGCCGATCGCAGACGATCTCGCGCGCATGGCGGACCGTTACCCGGAGGCCCGGCTGATCGTCGCGCACGCCGGGATCGCCGACCTCGCGGCGCTGTCGGACCGGCTCGGGGGGAAGGCGGGCGTCTACTTCGACACCTCGGTCTGGAGCCCGCTCGATCTCCTGGGCCTCTACCGGCTGGTCGGCCCGGAGCAGGTCGTCTACGCCTCCGACTATCCGTACGGACAGCAGCCTGCGTCGCTTCTGATCGCACTGCGCACCGCCAGACTGGCGCAACTCGACGAGCAGCAGGTACGCGGCGTGCTCGCGGGCAACGCCAATCGGATCGCCGACGGAGAGCCACCGCTCGCACCGTCCGCACCGAAAGGCATCGAGACGTTCCAGCAGCCCATGTCGCTAGCGCGTATCCACCAGTACCTCTCGATGGCGACGCCGCTCCTCTGGACGCGCCAGCCCGATCGGATCGGGGTGCTCGGGCTCGCGCTGAACGCGACACACGACCGCACGAACGGTCATCGCGACGAGTTGGACCAGATCCGGGAGCTGCTGACGGCCGCCCAGGCGATGTGGCTGACCCTTCCAGAGGACGCCGACGAGCGGGACCGCATCGAGCACACGCGCGCCACCTTCCGTCTGATCCACCTCGCGGACATCGTGGCGGTGACGACACCTGCCTGAGCTGCGCGTCAACGGGGAGACGCATGCGTACGAAGCGGCCGTCGGACGATCGCTCGCGCAGGTGTTGCGCGACGACCTCGGCCTCACCGGAACGAAGATCGCCTGTGGCGAGGGACACTGTGGCGCCTGCACGATCCAGCTCGACGGTGTGCCGACGCTCTCGTGCATCACGCTCGTGCACACCGTCGGCGACCGCGAGGTGATCACGATCGAAGGTCTGCGCGATCACCCGCTCGTCCACGCCTTCGCGCGGACGGACGCAGTCCAATGCGGCTTCTGCACGCCAGGGCAGGTCGTCTCGGCCGCGGCCCTCGTGGCCGCGAACCCCAGTCCGTCGAAGGACGAGATTCGCCATGCAATGTCCGGGAACCTCTGCCGCTGCGGCACCTACCCCAAGATCGAGGAGGCAATCAGCACGTGGCGCGACTGATCCGCACGGAGAAAGAAGTCGAAGGCCAATACACGGAGCAGTGGGTCGTGGTCGACGAGGATGCGCTCGACCAGTGGCCCGAGGGCCCGCTGACCACCGTCGGTCGCAAGGTCCCGCGCATCGACGGCCTGCAGCGGGCCAGAGGCGAGGCTCGCTACACCGCGGACATTCAGCTGCCGGGAATGCTCCACACGGCCGTGCTCCGCTCGCCGTATGCCCGGGCGCGCATCGAGCGGCTCGACCTCGAGCCGTCGCGGACCTTGCCGGGTGTACGTGCCGTGATCGGCCCCGGCGACCTCGACCAACTGACCGACGAGCCAGGCTACGTCGGCCAGGCGGTGGCCGCGGTCGCGGCCGACACGCTGAGCCAGGCGCAAGCTGCCGTGGCGGCCATGGCGATCGACTGGGATGTCCTCGAACCGCTGCTCGATCCCGACGAGGCGGTCCGTCAGGAGTCGTACACGAACGAGGGGCCCGAAACCTACGAGCGCGGCGACTACGACCGAGGGCGTGCAGAGGCGGAACTCGTCCTCGAGGCCGAGTACCGAACGCAGGTCGTCCTGCACAACTCGCTCGAGACTCACCAGGCGATCTGCCACTGGGAAGAGGACGGGATCACGATCTACATCTCGACCCAGTACATCTGGGGCATTCGCAGGGACATGGCGGAGCACCTGGGACTCCCGCCGGACAAGGTGCGCGTCGTCTGCAATGCAATGGGCGGTGGGTTCGGCGCCAAGAACGGCCCGGGCGACTACACGCGGATCGCGGCCGAGCTGGCGAAGCGCACGAACCGGCCCGTGCGTTGCGCGCTCACCCGCCGCGAGGAGAACGTCGCCGCGGGAAATCGCAACGCCACGATCCAGCGCCTGAGTATCGGCATGAAGCCCGACGGGGCACTGACGGCACTCGGCGGCGAATTCGTGAACGCCGTCGGCTTCTCCGGCTGGTCGATGACCACCGAGGGACCGATGCAGATGCTCTACGCCTGCGACAACGTGCGAACGGTGAATTACGGCGCGAAGCTGAACACGCCACCGAACGCCGCCTTCCGCGCACCAGGCTTCGTCGAAGGCACGTTTGGGCTCGAGTGTCTGCTCGACGAGGCGGCGGCGAAGCTCGATCTCGACCCTCTGGAAGTGCGCAGGCGAAACTACGCAGACTCGGACCTGCTCGACGATCGCCCCTTCTCGTCCAAGAACCTCGCCGAGTGCTACCGCCGGGCGGAGCCGCACTGGGCGAAGCGGGACGAAGTGCGTGCGCGTAGCCACGGCCCGTGGAAGCACGGAATCGGACTGGCCTCGCAGATCTGGTACGGAGGCGGCGGACCTCCCTCGTATGCGTGGATCCGTCTAGGCGCGGACGGCCGCGTGCAGGTCGTCACAGCGATGCAG
>JBKPTB010000134.1:0-18933 GCA_046735315.1 Actinomycetota bacterium | reverse complement strand
ACGGCGAGGTGCACGCACCCGAAGTCGTCGTCGCCGTGAACGCGGCCGCGACCGGCTGGCGTCCCGTGGCGAGGCACGTGACGAACTTCGGTTCTTACGTCGTGCTGACGGAGCCCGTCCCGGAGCTGCTGGAGGAGATCGGCTGGACCGGCGGAGAGGCCGTCCTCGACGGCCGGATGTTCCTGCACTACTTCCGCACCACGAACGACGGCCGCGTGTTGATGGGAAGCGGATCGGGCCCGATCGGGCTGCGGGGTCGAATCGACGGCCGCTTCAGCCGGGATCTCCCGACCGCTGCGCGTGCCGAGCACGGCCTGCGTCGCCTTCTGCCCGGTCTCGCCGGCGCGCGTATCGAGCGGGCGTGGGGAGGCCCGATCGACGTGTCGTCGGATCACCTGCCGTTCTTCGGAACCGTGCCGGGGAAGCGGGTCCACTACGGGCTCGGCTACTCCGGGCACGGCGTGGGCCCGACCTGGCTGGGCGGCCAGATCCTCGCCTCGCTCGTCATGCGTCGCGACGACGAGTGGACGGCGCTCCCGCTGGCCACACGCAGCGTCCCGTCACTCCCACCCGAACCACTCAAGCGTCTGGGCGGCGGGCTGGTGCGAACCGCGATCATGGCCTGCGAGGAAGCGAACGAGGAGGGACGTCGTCCTCCGCTCCCAGCGCGCCTCGGCGCCGCACTCCCGCATCTCTTCCGGATGGAGATCGGAACGCGCTAAGAACTTAGTGGCTCAGAGCCACTAAGTCGTGCGCGATCACGTTCTCCTGCCGGCGCGCCGCTCGGAACGGTGCTTGTGGCTCAGAGCCACTAACTCGGATCAGTGGCGCTTGCCGCCTAGTTCGTGGTGGGCCTGGAAGAAGTTCTCCGAGCCGGCGGTGGCCATCGCGGCGCTGGCCGAGATCTCGAGGGCGAGCGTCGCAGCGGCGACGATCTGCGCAAAACGATAGACCTTGCCGGTGCCGGCGCAATCCATCAGCTCGAGCCACGCGCGCGCATACGGGTAGATCGTCCCGCCGCCGACGGTGCCGACCTCGAGCCCGGGCAGCCGTAGTGCGCAATGGATCCCGCCCTCGACCCGACGGCCGGTGCCGTGTGCCATCGAGCTCGTCCCGACCATGCCCAGGTCCTGGCCGGTTGCCGCGAAGATGGCCGCGATGGCGGAAGCAGGCGTGAACGCGACGGATTGCATCCCGGAAGCGACCGCGCCGTGCGTTCCGGCGAACGAGAGCTCGAGGAGGTCGTCCACGGTCGTCCGGAGCACGCGGCGAACGGCTTCCTCAGTCAGGGTCGCCTCGACGAGCACGGTCTTCCCGTGGCCGCCGCGCTCGAAGTAGCGGTGTGACGGCTTCTTATCGCCGCCCATGTTCGCCTCGAGGATCGCCCGCTCCGGCTTCACCGGCGCCCGCTCCATGACGAAGCCCATGTTCAATGCGTACGCGTTTCGGGTCATCATGTTCGGCCCGCATGCGTCGCCCGTGGTGAACGCCCACATGACGTGGCACATCGACCCGACGACATGTGTCTCGACCTCGCGGAGCTTCGCGAACGACGAGATCCAGTCGTCCGCCTGCTCGGCGAGCCAGCGACGCATCTCCGCAACGTGTGCGTCGAGGAATCGCGCCAGCGAGACTGCCTCCTCGGTGGAGCCGCAGACGAAGCACGAGGCGCGCGTGATCCGGTCTGCGAGCACGTAGGTGCGGAACCCACCCGACTCGGCCGCGGTCCGTGCGCCGCGGTAGAGCGAGGCCGAGAGGCCGCCCTCGGTGTGGCCGAGCGGGACGAAGACCTGTTCACGGGCCCGGCCCGTCTCGCTCACGCGCCCGAACGGCTCCTCGAGCTCGTACCGCCCGAGCTCGACCTCGAGCGGACCGACCACCGACACCGGAATGACGGCCGCGCCGGTGAGCATCTCCTGCGCATTGACGTACGGGGAGAGGTCGATTCCCGTCACGCCGCCGTTGAGACCCAGTGCCTTCTGGCGGGCCTCGATCGACGCGGCGTCGTTCTTGCGGGGCCACCGCTTGATCTCCATGGGGCGGAGCTTACGTCTCGAGGCCGGTTAATCTCCTGCCATGGCCACGGGTCAGCTCATCGAGATGAAGGGGGAGGACCGAGACGCCTTTGCAGGCGTCCTCCGCTTCTACGAGCTCGCGAAGCGGCAGGAGTGGCAGGTGCACGACCTTCCCTGGGGTGAGCTGCCGCCCATTCCGGAAGGAAAGGGATCGCTCGAGCGACAGGCGCGACGCAAGGACATGTGGCGCTCGGTCCTGACGCAGCAGCTGCAAGCGGACATGCTCGCCTGCGACATGGCCTCCCAGCTCCTGAACATCGCGCCCGATCACGAGGCGAAGCTCTACTACTCGACGATGGTGCAGGACGAGTCACGCCATACCGAGGCTTGGCTGAAGCTGGTCGCCGAGGCGGGAGGGACGGCTGAGCGCGACCCGCATCTCGACAACCTTGCGCACATGACGCTCGAGGCCGACACGCTCGAGGAGAAGGTCTTCCTGATGCAGGTGTTCTACGAGCGGCTGATCATCTCGCGCTTCCGGCTGATCGCGAGGTCCTCGCGCGGCACCGTGCTCGAGGATCTCTGCAACAGGCTCGCGACCGACGACGGCATTCACCACGGTGCGGGGATGGCGTACGAGAAGGTCCTGCTGCAGAACATCTCGAAGAAGATGAACGCAAAGCTCGTCGAGGCGGCCAATCGGCTGCTCCCCGAGTTTGCGGCGCACGCGCTGTGGCGTCCCCGCGAGCGTGCGTGGATCGGACGGGCGATGGAATCGCGAGACGTCGGCCGCTTGCGCGAGGATCTCGAGCTGGGCGTTCGCCTCGCCGAGTCCCTCGGGCTCGATGTCAGCGACGTCGAGCTCTCCGCGCTTCCGTAAAGCCTTGAACGCAACCTTGATGGACGGGGCCGCCCTGGCGGCCCGGCGGCGCAAGGAGATCAAGGAGGACGTGGCGGAGCTCGGTCACGTCGGGCTTGCGACGGTGCTCGTCGGGGACGACCCTGCTTCGGAGGTCTACATCCGGCTCAAGCACAAGGCCGCCCATGGCGCCGGGATCGAGGCGATCGACTATCGCCTTCCGCCGACCACGAGCGAGGACGAGCTGGTGGAGCTGGTTCGCGCGCTGAACGACGACGACTCGATCGACGGAATTCTCGTCCAGACGCCGCTCCCCGACGAGATCGACGAGGCCAGGGTGATGAGGACGATCGAGCCGATGAAGGATGTCGACGGACTGCACCCGTTCAGCGCGGGACAGCTGTACCTCGGCCGCCAGACGCTCGTGCCTGCAACTCCCCTCGGGATCATGCACCTCCTGGCGGAGTACCGGATCCCGATCGCCGGGGCCCGGGCTGTCGTCGTCGGTCGCAGTCCGCTCGTGGGCAAGCCGATGGCGCTGCTGCTCCTCCAGGCCAACGCCACCGTGACGATTTGCCACTCCAGAACCGAGGACCTCGCTCGTCACACTCTGGACGCGGAGTTGCTCGTCGCGGCCGTGGGCCTTCCGGAAGTGATCACTGCGGACATGGTCAAGCAGGGCGCGACGGTCGTCGACGTCGGCATCACCCGCACCGAGGCCGGGCTCGTCGGAGACGTCGAGCCGGACGTGGCCGAAGTCGCGGCCTATCTCACGCCCGTTCCAGGTGGTGTCGGGCCGATGACGATCGCCGCTCTCCTGGAAAACGCGGTGCGGGCCGCCAGCTATCGGCGCGGGAAGCTTGCGTTCCCGCGCATCTGAGCTAGACTCCGGCCGCTGTATCGGTAGTGGCGGCTCGGTGCCCGGGCCGTCGCGTGTTTTGAAGGAGGAAGTTGTTTTGGCTCAGGGCACCGTGAAGTGGTTTTCGAACGAGAAGGGCTACGGATTCATCGAGCGTGAGGGTGGAGAGGACGTCTTCGTCCACTTCTCCGCGATCACGCAAGAGGGGTACAAGTCGCTGACCGAGGGTCAGCGGGTTGAGTTCGAGGTCGTGCAGGGCCCCAAGGGCGCCCAGGCCGCGAACGTCCAGCCTGTCTAGCTTTCCTTTCGGAACCTAAAGTCAGAGGCCCCCGAAAGGGGGCCTCTTTGTTTGTATGGAGGACCCGGATGGCGATCACGAGAGATGACGTGCTCCATGTGGCGGCGCTCGCGCAGCTCGAGCTGAGCGAGGAGGAGATCGTCCGCCTGACGGAGCAGCTCGGCAACATCCTCGAGGCCGTGGGCAAGGTCTCCGAGCTCGATCTGTCCGACGTGCCGCCGACCTCTCATCCCCTCTCCGTCGTCAACGTCCTCCGTCTCGACGAGCCGCGCCCGTCCTTACCCCTCGAGGACGTCTTCGCGAACGCTCCCGAACGCGACGGCGATCTGTTCCGTGTCCCACCGACCGGGGTCGCCGAGGAGTCCTCGGCATGACGGGCCCAACGATCGACACCCTCCGGCTCACCGCTGAAGAGGCGAAGGGGCTACTCGAGCGCGGCGAGGTGTCTCCCCCTGAGTTGCGCGCCGCCTACCGCGAGGCGATCGACAAGCACAACGCGGAGCTCAACTGCTTCCTGACGCTCGTCGACAGTGACGACAACGACGGCGTGCCGATCGCGTTGAAGGATGTCATCTCGACCAAGGGTGTACGGACTACGGCAGGGTCGAAGATCCTCGAGGAGTACGTCCCGGTCTTCGACTCGACGGTCGCCTCCCGTTGCAAGGCAGCCGGGTTGCAGCTGCTCGGGAAGACGAACACGGACGAGTTCGCAATGGGCTCGTCGACGGAGAACTCTGCGTACGGCCCGTCACGCAACCCTTGGGATCCCACCCGCGTGCCGGGCGGGTCAGGTGGGGGTTCGGCGGCCGCGGTGTCCGCCGGGCTCGCACCCTGGGCGCTCGGGTCGGACACGGGCGGCTCGATCAAACAGCCGTCGGCGCTCTGCGGCAACGTCGGCCTGCGGCCCACATACGGCACGGTCTCGCGGTACGGAATCGTCGCGTTCGCCTCGAGCCTCGACCAGGTCGGTCCGGTGACGAGGTCCGTGCGCGACAACGCGCTGCTCTACGGGATCATCAGCGGTCGCGACGAGTCGGACTCGACGACCGTCGACGTCCCGAAGGTCGAGCTTCCCGAAGCGGAGGACCTGAAGGGTCTCCGCGTCGGCGTCCCGCGAGAGCTGAACGAGGCAGACGGAATCGAAGCCGGAGTGGCGGAGGCCGTGAGACGCTCCATCGACCTCTGCGCGGAGCTCGGCGCGGAAGTGGGGGAGTGCGAGCTGCCACGCTCGGTCGAGTACGGGCTGCCCTGTTACTACCTGATCGCGCCCGCCGAGGCCTCGTCGAATCTGGCGCGGTACGACGGCGTGCGCTATGGCCTGCGTGCGTCTGCGGACAAGTACTACGAGATGGTTGCGCGGACACGCGATGCCGGATTCGGCGACGAGCCGAAACGTCGCATCATGCTCGGCACGTACGCGCTTTCGGCCGGGTACTACGAGGCCTACTACGGCCAGGCCCAGAAGGTTCGCACGGTGATCGCGCGTGAGTTCGAGTCCGCGTTCCAGCGCTTCGACGTGCTCGTGAGCCCGACGTCGCCCACCGTCGCGTTCAAGATCGGCGAGAAGTCCGGGAACCCACTGGCGATGTACCTGACCGACGTCCTCACCATCCCGCCGAACATGGCCGGGCTGCCAGGGTTGTCGATCCCGTGCGGATTGTCCGATGGGCTCCCGGTCGGCCTGCAGTTGATCGGACCGCAGTTTGCGGAGAACACGCTCTTCCGTGCCGGTCACGCTCTCGAGACTGCGCTCGGCCTCGACACCGTTCCGGAGCGGCTGAAGTGAAGACGATCGTCGATCGAGCGGCCGATTTCGTGCTGGCGGTAGAGCGCGTCTTCGGCGAGCGCCCGCGTGTCCTCGACGGCTCGCGCGCCGTGCAAATCGGTGACGTCCGCCTCTCGCTCGAGGCCGGCGAGCGCGAGCTGTGCCTGATCCGCATGCACGGCGCGCTTGCGGAATACCTCGCGATCTTCGAGGTGCGAGGAGACATCGAGGTACCGCTCCTGGAGGCGAAGGAGTTTTTGCATGCCTGAGTGGGAGCCCGTCATCGGCCTAGAGATCCACGTGCAGCTGAAGACCCGCACGAAGATGTTCTGCAGTTGCGAGGCCGGGTTCGGAGGCGAGCCGAACACGCGCACGTGTCCGGTCTGCCTTGCGTTTCCCGGTGCACTCCCCGTGCCGAATGCCACCGCAGTGGAATGGACGATCAAGCTTGGGCACGCGCTCGACTGCCGGATCGCCGAGCATGCGGTCTTTCACCGAAAGAACTACTTCTATCCGGACAATCCGAAGGGCTACCAGATCTCCCAGTACGACGAGCCGCTCTGCGTCGACGGCACATTCGTCCTTCCCGGGGAGGACGGGGACAGCATCGTCGGGATCGTGCGCGCGCACCTCGAGGAGGACGCGGCGAAGACGATCCACGTCGGCGGCGCTACCGGTCGTATCGTCGGCGCCGCGCACTCGAACGTCGACTTCAATCGCGGGGGGACGCCCCTCGTCGAGATCGTGACGCGACCGGATATCCGCTCCGCCGAACAGGCGAAGCGCTTTCTCCAGCTGCTTCGGCAGACGATCGTCGAGCTCGGCATCTCCGACGCGGAGATGGAGAAGGGAACGTTGCGCGCGGACGCCAACGTGTCGGTGCGGGAAGTGGGGGAGACGGACTACCGCACACGCACCGAGCTCAAGAACATGAACTCGTTCAACCACATCGCACGGGGGATCGACGCCGAGATACGGCGGCAGATCGAGACCTGGGAGTCGGGCGGTCGGGTCGTCCAGGAGACGCTCGACTACGAAGTGAAGTCGGACACCGTCACACCGCGGCGGCGCAAGGAGGAAGCAGACGACTACCGCTATTTCCCGGAGCCGGACCTCGTGCCGCTGGCGCCGCCGGCGGACCTCGTCGAGCGCCTTCGCGGGGAGTTACCCGAGTTGCCCGGTACGCGGATCCGGCGCTTCGAGGAGCAGTACGGCCTCTCCTACTACGACGCAGAGGTGCTGAACGGCTCAGCGGCGCTGGCGGCGCTGTACGAGCAGGTGGCGCTGGATGGCGTGGACGCGAAGGCCGCGTCGAACGTCCTGATGAACGAGTTCTCGGCGACGGGAGTCGATCCCGCAACCGTGAACGGGACCGAGCTCGGCAAGGTGATTGCCGCGCGCGCGACGATCCCGCGAGAGGCGTTCATGCGCGCGCTCGCGGAGAGTGGCGATCCGGAGTTCAGGTCGGAGACGTATCTGGGTGAGACCCTGGTGGGAGAGCGATCCGAGCTGGAGCCGCTCGTCGACCGCATTCTCACGGCCAATCCGGGGCAGGTCGCCGCCTACCGCGGCGGCAAGGAAGGATTGCTCGGCTTCTTCGTCGGCCAGGTGATGAAGGAGACGGAAGGGAAGGCTGACCCGAAGATGGTCAACGAGCTGCTCCGCGAGAAGCTGAGCTAACCAGCCTGCATCCAGGGACCGACGCCGCCGATCCGCTCGACGGCAATGTGCGTCACATAGCCGGGCGGGGGATCAGGCATCGGCGGGAACTGCACATCGGGACCGAGATACACGTGCGCAAGGCGCTGGAGCAGCTCGGGTGCTCCGCCTTCCGTGATTCGAGCTCGGCCGTGGACGACGAGGTACTCCTTCAGGCCCGGTGGATGGATCCCCGTCCCCTCGAACGAGACCACGACGCGCGGATCGCGTTCGATGTTGCGCACCTTCTGGTGCCGTGGCAGGTGGCCGGCGACGAGCTCGTCGCCGTCGAGCCCGATCCACACGCACGACAGCTGTGGGCTGCCGTCTGCGTTAAGCGTCACGAGGTGGGCGAGCGCCCCGGACTCGATCAATTCCCGGGCGCTGTCGGGAAGCACGGCCATTCCCGAAGGCTAGACCAAGACAGTTTCGTGGGGCCTCCCCGGGGTACCCCGAAAGCTCACGGAAAGGAGCTGAAATGGCTACATGGGTTTGGATCGTGCTCGGCATTGCGGCCGCGATACTCGTTCTGGGCATCGTCGCAGCTGCGATGCGCACTCGCCGTACACGTTCCCTGCAGGAGCACTTCGGCCCTGAATATGACCGCACCATCGAAAGGGCCGGCGACCGTCGCGAAGCCGAACGTGAGCTGAGCGAGCGCGAGAAGCGCCACGACGCGTTGGATCTGCGACCACTCGCCCCTGACGCACGCGACCGCTACATCGCGCTGTGGGAGGAGACGCAGGGCCTGTTCGTCGACGACCCTCCTGGCGCAGTGTCGGAAGCGGACAGTTTGGTGCAGCGCGTCATGCGGGCGCGGGGCTATCCGGTGGATGACTTCGAGCAGCGCGCGGCCGACATCTCGGTCGAGCATCCGGAGCTCGTCGAGAAGTACAGGACCGCGCACGGCATCGCCCAGGCGAGCGAGCGCGGCGAAGCGTCGACCGAAGACCTGCGGCAGTCGGTGCGCCACTACCGGGCGCTGTTCGTGGAGCTGCTCGGACCGGAGGACGACGGCGTCGAAAACGTCGACGATGTCTCCAGCCGTGACGGTAACGTCCAGCACGACCGCGATCGCGCCGAGCGACTCCGCTAGATCAAACCGCAGTAGCGCGCCGTGTTCGGCCAGGGATAGAACCCTCGGCCGGCGCGGTGCGCTCGCTCGGCCACCCACATCTGCTCCAGCGGCGTCCAGTGGTTCGCGGTGCCCTTGCGCGCGAACAAGTATCTACCGTACGTGCGCTGGAACCCGAGATCCATCTGCAGGCCGCCGTAATACGGCGGGTTCGGATCCGTCCACGACCCTTCGAAGCGCTGGATGCAGAGCCACTGGCGCTTGTGCGGCGGGTTCGCGGCATGGCGTCGTGTCTTCAGCGCAACGCGTTTCCAGACTGCGATCTTGTTCAGCGGGTCAGAGGGTGGATGCTGCAGCCGACGGGTGAGAGGTCGTCCCATGATGAGCTGCCAGCGCCAGGTCTGATGACGATAGGCGTCAATGAGCTTCTGAACTTGACGTTGCGGTATCTCCAACGGGGACGTTGTCGTGCCGTCCGTCGTCGTTTGGTCGGGTGGTGTGCCGGAATCGGCGTGCAACTGAGCTGCGCCGATCAGCGCCGCAACCAGGGCGCACACGCACGTCGATATGAGTGTCAGCTTGTGCCGCAGTTGGATGATCCCCCCGGATCGACGTCGCCTCGTGACTGTGCCGCAGTCGAGGACGACTGGTTGTCAGTGGGTCAGACGCCAGATCTGTTGTCGAGTTAGTAAAGGTCGTTGCCGGAAGAGGCGGCTCGCTAAACCCACCAACGGGTTTCCTTGTTCAAGGGCGGACTGACCATGTGGTCAGAAAGACGCCAGATATGCTCTGAAATCTGCGCAAAGGTGATGTCGGCGGTCGCTACACGAGCGACCGGGCGCGCGCCGAAGTCTCCTCGGCCCGCTCTCGGTCGCCCGCTCTTTCCCACGCCTCGGTGGCGATGCCGAGGGCGTCCGAGGCGGCGGGCGCCGCACCGACGTCCAGAAAGAGCGACGCGGCCTCCTCGGCTTTCAAGACGGCCTCATTGAACTCGCCTTGACGCAGCCGAATTGAAGCAATCGTCTGAATCGCGTCGGCGGTCGCGAGGGGGTGCTCGATCGACTTCGCGACCTCGAGCGCCTTTTCACAGAATTCGAGTGCTTCGTCGAGTTCCCCGCAGTGGACGAGGGTCTCGGCGAGCGTCGCGTAACCCAGCGCGCGCCCTGCACCGTGACCGACGCGCTCGAATTCGTCGATGGCGCGTCGCAACGATGTCGTCGCCTCGGCGAGCATTTTGCGATTCATGTTCACGATCCCGAGGTTGATCAGGCATCCGCCGATCTCCTCGACGGTCCCAATCCGCTCGGCGAGCTCGAGGCCGTGGCTCAGCGCGGCAGCTGCTTCGTCCAGGCGGCCCAGCCGACGGTAGGCGTCGCCGACGATCCGCATCGTCGTCGTTACCCCACGCAAGTCGTCGTGCTCCTCGAAGATCCCGCGCGCCTCGAGGCCATGCGCCACGGCATCCTCGAACTGTCCGGCGACGGTTTCGGCGCGAGCGAGCTGCAGGAAGAGCCGACCCACCACTGGTGTCCGTCTCAACTGCGCGGCTGCGAGTCCCGCCTGGAGAACTTCGATCGCCTGGTCGACGCGGCCCGCGACGGACAAGGTCCAGCCCTGCTCCAGCCAGAGCAGCGTGGTATCCACTTCCTTCAGCTCATCGCGTGAAAAAGCTTCCTCGACGACCGTGAGCGCTTCCTTGTACCTCCCTTGCTTCCGCAAGGTGGAGGCGATGCCGCTCCAGGTGCGGACGTCGTTCGTGGCGTCACAGGCGGCCGAATAGAGCTTGATCGCCTCGTCGTAGTCGCCGACGAGCTCGTGAAGGTCCGCGATCCTGAGCTGAATCTCAGGGAGTCGATCCGACAGCGACGTGTCCCCTTCCGCGACGTCCGCTGCTCGTTGCAGGTGAAGGATCGCTTCCTCGTTTGCGAACAGCCTTTTGGCCCGCTCACCGGCACGGACCAAGTACTCGAGCGCTTTCGCGCCGGCCTCGCCGAGATAGAGATGGCGCGCCAAGAGGTCGATCGAGTCGTCGCCGGCCCCGTATAACGCCTCCGCCGCCTCCGCTACCTTCAGGTGGAGTTCGCGCCGGCGCTTACGGAGAATCCGCGCATAAGCGGTGTCCTGGACGAGCGCGTGGTGGAAGGAGAGTGCCTCTTCCCCTTCATCTTCGACGCGGTCGAGGAATGCGCTCGCTACCAGGTGGTTGATTGCTCCCGAAAGGTCAGCGACATCCGTGGCCACGCTGTCCAGGAGAGGCATGGGTACCCGCCGGCCAAGCACCGAGGCCGTTTGGAGAACGCTTGCCGCGGGTCGGGGCAAGAGATCGATGCGCGCGGAGAGGACCTCCTCGATCGTCTCCGGGAGCGTCCGCGCATCCCAACCCGGTCGCATCGTCCAGTGGTCGTTCTCGCGGACCAGCGCGTCGGTCTCACGCAACGAGCGCAGTATCTCTTCGACGAAGAATGGGTTTCCGCCGGTCCGCCCGATGACGAACGACGCGAGTCCCGCCGGAGACGAAGCTCCGAGAATGCTCTCCACGAGGCGGTCGACCGCCGACTCGCCCAGGCGCTCGAGCCGGATCGTCGTGCGCTCGACGGACATCTCTGCAAGTACGCGTTCACCCTCTGGGCGTGCGATCACGTAGAACAAGACGGACGCTCGCAGGCAGAGCTGGGAGAGATCCGCTGTGAGCGCGACAGTCGATGAGTCCGCCCAATGCACGTCCTCGATTGCGATCACGAGGGGCTGCCTTAGTGCGGCCGCTTCGACCCAGCCGGTAAAGGCGCGATGAAGAGCGCGGCGGAACGCCTCCGGCTCTAGCTTCGGCCCCTCGCTGGAGCCGCCGTTCGAGGTCAGGCCGAGTACGGCCGCGAAGAACGGGAGCTCCCGGCCCATCGCGATAGTGTCGAGTGCGCGGCCGAGACGGGCGACCGCCTCGTCGGGCGCGTCGTCGAGGCGGATTCCGGCAAAGTCGCGGAGCAGCTCGAGGTATGGCCAGTAAGCGAGACCTGCACCGTAGGAGACACAACGACCCTCGAGCCACTGGAAACCCCGCTCCTCGGCGGCGGCGCGAACGGCCACGGTGAGCCTCGACTTGCCGACGCCCGGCTCACCGGTGAGCGCGACGACAGCACCTGCGCCGTAAGCGAGGCGATCGAGCGAATCGATGAGCGCGACAAGCTCCGGCTCCCTGCCCACGAGGTCGGTCGAGACGCCTTTGCGCGTGGCCGAGCGTCCCCGCTTGCGTTCGCCGACCAGACGCCAGGCCGAAACAGGCTCGCTCTTGCCCTTGAGTGTGAGCTCACCGACTGCCTCGAACTCGAAGCGGCTCTCGGCGAGGCGCACCGTCATCTCGCTCACATAGGTCTCGCCGGGTGGAGCCGCGGACTCGAGGCGCTGCGCGAGGATGACGGAATCACCGAGGACGGCGTAGTCCATCCGCGCCTCGCTACCGAGGATGCGGGCGATACCGTGCCCTGAGTTGACGCCGACGTGCAGGGTCAGCTCTGCGTCGTGGGGGAGGTCCGCGCAGAGCCGTGCCAGCTCGGAGTGCATCTCGAGCGCGACGCGCAAAGCGCGCTCGGCGTCGTCCTCGTGCGTCACTGGAGCCCCGAACAGAGCGAGCAACGCGTCGCCGGCGAACTTCTCGACATAACCCTCGTACCGCCCGACGATGCTGCTGAGGCCTGAGATAACGGGATCGATGACCTCCAGCAAATGCTCGGGGTCCAGCCGGTCGGCGAGCGAGGTGAAGCCGGAGACATCGGCGAAGAGCGCGGTGATGAGGCGCCGTTCCTCGGGCAGCTTGCCACCCGACTCGATCAGGTGGTCTGCAACCTGGTCGGCGACGAAGCTGCGGAGGGCGTCGGCGACGTCTCGGTCGGCTTCGGCCTGGTCGGTCCGGGCTAGCTCGGCTCTCGGAGCACCGCAATGGCCGCAGAAGCGCATCCCCTCAGGGTTCTCGCCTCGACAGCTTGCGCAGGCCCAGTCGGCCATATCTCCGCTCTAGTCTAGGACGCCCTTTCGCAGGCGACTTCTAGGCCTCTAGCTCGGTCAGGCGTCTTGAGGTCGGTTGAAGCCGCTCGCGTGTCCTTCGAAGTCGTCCTCGTCGGACCCCGCCTCGTGAGTCTCTTGGCCGGCATCCTCGGGCTCGGCGTCGGTCTCCCAGGAAAGGTTGAAGACCTTCGGCCCTGGTCTCGGATGCTTGGACTTCTCCGTCACGTCAGAACCCTTGGTGGGATTGCACGTCTACTAGACGACGCGGTCACAGGAATCTTCCACCGGAGCGTAATACGCATGCGCACCGTCGACCAGGGGACGAGGGCTTTCTCCCCGCAGTACCCTCGACAGGCTCTGACGGGTACGTGAGCTACGCTCAGAGCCAGATGGCCGAGAAGCGCTACCTGCTCACTCCGGGCCCGACGCCGGTCCCTCCGGAGGTGCTGGCCGAGCTCGCCAAGCCGGTCATCCACCACCGGGAACGCGACTATCGCGAGATCTACGAGCAGTGCCTCGTGCGGCTGCGTGACGTGTACCGCACTGAGAGCGACGTGCTGATGTACACGACTTCCGGGACGGGCGCCTTCGAATCGGCTGTCGCGAATCTGACCTCGCCGGGCGATCGCCAGCTCGTGCTCTCCGCCGGCAACTTCGGCGAGCGCTGGGCCGGGATGGTCAGGGCGTTCGGCGCTGACCTCGTCCACGTTCGGCTCGACTGGGGCGAGACGCCCGATGCGGACGAGCTCCGCGGTGCGCTCGTCGACGCAGGCGGGGTCCGCGTCGTCTACCTCACGCATTCCGAGACCTCGACCGGCGTCGTCGCCGACGTGCAGGCGCTCGCGGCCGTTGCCAATGAGGCAGGCGCGCTCGTCGTCGTCGACGCTGTCTCGAGCCTCGGCGCCGTCCCGCTCGAGACGGATGCGTGGGGGATCGACGTCGTCGTCTCCGGTTCGCAGAAGGCGCTGATGTGCCCGCCGGGAGTTGCCTTCACGTCGGTCTCGCCCGCAGCGCTGGAAGCCGCCGCTCGGGCTACTTCGCCGCGCTATGTCATGGACTGGGAGCGGACGCGCAAGGCGCAGGCGAAGCTCGACGCTCCGTTCACCCCGGCGGTGTCGATCGTCCGGGCTCTCAATGTGGCACTTGGGCTTCTGCTCGAGGAAGGGCTCGAGGCGGCATTCGACCGCCACGCCCGACTCGGACGCGCCTGCCGCGAGGGTGCCAAGGCGATGGGCCTCGAGCTTTTCTCCCCGGATGAAGAGCGCTCCGCCGTGGTGACCGCGATCCGAGCGCCGGAGGGAGTCGACGCCACCGAGATCGTCGCGGGCCTGCGCGACCGCTTCGGGATCACGATTGCAAACGGCCAGGGCGAGCTGAAGGGCAAGATCTTTCGGATCGGCCACATCGGCTGGTTCGACGTCTTCGACATCGCGACCGCTCTCGCTGCCGTTGAGCTCGTGCTCACCGATGCAGGCGCGGACATCGAGCGCGGCGTGGCGGTGACGCGCGCACTCGAAGCCTGGGCCGAGCGCACGCCCGTTTGAGCAAGGTCCTAATCCGCGAACCGATTGCGGAGGCCGGGATCCGCCTCCTGCGCGACCGAGGTTTCGAGGTCGACGTTGACGGCGACTCGAATCTCGCAGAGACGATCGGTGTGTACGACGCGATCGTCGTCCGGTCGGCGACGAAGGTGACCGCTGAGCTCATCGAACGCGCGAAGCGGCTGAAGGTGATCGGCCGGGCCGGCGTCGGCATCGACAACGTCGACGTCGGCGCCGCCACCAGGCGCGGAATCGTGGTGGCGAACGCACCCGAGTCGACCGTCGTGTCGGCGGCGGAGCACACGATCGGCTTGCTCGTTGCGTTGACGCGCAACATTCCGCAGGCGCACGCGGCCCTCAAGCAGGGCCGCTGGGAACGAAAGGCCTACGGCGGCGTCGAGCTGGCCGACAAGACCCTGGGCGTCCTCGGCTTCGGTCGGATCGGCCAGCAGGTCGCACGCAGGGCGAGCGGACTCGGCATGCGTGTGGTCGCATATGACCCCTTCGTCTCGCCGGAGCGATTCCGCGAGCTCGGGGTCGAGCGGGTGGAGAGCGAGGACGCTGTGTATCAGGCCGCCGACTTCATCACGCTGCATCTCCCGTTGACCGACGACACGCGCGGCTCGATTGGCACTGAGGCGTTTGCCCGGATGCGCGACGGCGTCCGGATCGTCAACGCGGCGCGCGGAGAGCTCGTCGACGAACCGGCCCTCCTCGAGGCGCTCCGCTCGGGAAAGGTGGGCGGGGCTGCGCTCGACGTCTTCGCCGAGGAGCCGTACGCCGGTCCACTCCTCGAGCTCGACAACGTCGTCGTCACTCCGCACCTGGCAGCCTCCACCGAAGAGGCACAGGATCGCGCCGGGGTGATCATCGCCGAGCAGGTCGCGGCAGCGCTCGAGGGCGGCCTCGTCTCGAATGCTGTGAACATTCCGGTGATCGGCGCCGAAGACCTCGAGGTGCTCGGCGCCTACATTCCCCTGGCTGCGAAGCTCGGCCGCCTCGCAATGGAGCTCGCGTCGGGACGCGTCGACGAGCTTCGGCTGACCTACTTCGGCGGTCTCGCGCAATACGACACGCGGCTTTTGACCGTTGCCGCGCTGAACGGCGCGTTCCAGGGCCGCTCCGATCAGCCCGTGAACTACGTCAACGCCCCGTTGATCGCAGCTGAACATGGAGTGGAGGTTCGTGAGGAACGCAGCCGCTCGTCGCGTGACTTCACGAATCTCGTGCGCGTGGAAGCCGTGTCGGCGGGCGAGGCGATTCGCGTCGCGGGAACGACCATCGGCAACGATGACCGGCTCTGGCTCGTCAACGCGCTGGGGTTCGAGCTCGACATGGAGCTCGCACCGTTGCTGGTGTTCTTCCGCTACGACGACGTCCCCGGCGTGATCGGCAGGGTCGGGACGCTCTTCGGTGCCTCCGGCGTCAACATCGCCAACATGACGGTCTCGCGCACTCGGCAGGGAGGGCAGGCCCTGATGGCGCTCTCGATCGACTCGCAGGCTCCGCCGGAGCTCGTGGGCGAACTGCACGCCGAGTTCGACGACGCCCGGTTCATCTCGCTCGAGTGAGCTCCAGGGCGCTGGGAGCCCGGCGCCGGCCTTCTTGCCCGACGTCTACGAGCCGACAGCGTCGGCGCGCGGATCGAGGCGGCGGACTCTGCGGGCAACGATCTCGTTGAACTTCTTGACGATGGCCAACCGCCGGTGTGGCCGCTTCACGACCCGCTCGACCTCGGGATTTTCGTGACCGGGCACGAGAAGAAAGTGCGTTGCGTCGGATCGCACCTGCTCGTAGTCCGCAAGCGTGGCGTGGACGCGGTCCGCACAGGCGGGGTCGGCGCACTCGCACACGAAGGCGGCGTCCGGCGAGGCGAATTGCTTCGCGCTCTCGGCGATCCGCTCGTTGACGTCGCGAAACAGCGCTTCGGTATGCGCGATCTTGAGCTCACGCTCGCTCATGCATCGTCTCCCGTCGATTGTCGATTGCCAGGTCAACAACGTCGAACTGCGGAGATTGGTTGCGCGCGTATCGTGTGGCACCGTGTGGCCGGATTCGGTCGAGCGCATCGCGGCATTCCTGCGGGCCTCCGGGACCGAAGGACGCCTCGAGGAGATTCTTCCCGGCTCGGAGCCGCCGCCCGGATTGGAGTTGAGCGCCCGCGCCTTCGAGTGTGAAGACCGAACCGTTGTCGGCCTGGTGCCCACCGCGCGTGGCGTCGATCGGCAGAAGCTGGCCGCCGTGGCCGAGTGTCCTGCGCTTCGGCCCGCAGCGGGCTCCACGGGCTTTCCGTTTCAAGGTGCCGTGGTGTTCCTCGAACGCTCGGCCCTCGCCGTGCAGACCGTCTGGCTCGCGCTCGACTCGCAGCGACACTTTCTCGGCCTCGCCCCGGCCCAGCTTCTGCGGTTGACGCATGCCAAAACGGCCGATCTGCTGCGGGAAGACCAGATCGGGGGAGGTTGACGACAGGGCGCAAGGGTAGAATTCGACTCAAGCCCAGCCCTCCCGGCAAAGGAGAAACTTTTCATGCAGGAACTCGAGAAGATCTGGATGAACGGTGCGCTCATCGACTGGGCCGACGCGAAGATCCACGTCGGTTCGCACGGGCTGCACTACGGCTCCGGTGTGTTCGAGGGCATTCGGGCCTACGAGACGCCCAAGGGCAGCGCCGTCTTCCGGCTGACCGAACACCTGCAGCGGCTGCAGAACTCCGCCCGGCTTCTGAACATGGAACTGCCGTACACGGTGGAGGAGCTTCGCGCAGCGTCGATGGAGCTGATCGGCGCCAACGGTGTGGCGGAGTGCTACCTGCGCCCGATCGCGTTCTTCGGTTACGGCGAGCTGGGCGTCGCTGCGACGGGCAATCCGGTCGACGTGGCCATCATGAGCTGGCCCTGGGGTACCTACCTGGGCGTCGAAGGGCTGGAGAAGGGCATTCGCGTCAAGATCTCGTCCTGGGCGCGGGTCGGGTCGAACATGATCCCGCATGTCGCCAAGGCAACGGGCATCTACCTCAACTCGATGCTCGCCGTGATGGAGGCGAACCGATCCGGCTACGACGAGGCGATCCTCCTCACCAGCGACGGCTTCATCGCCGACGGTTCGGGCGAGAACGTCTTCCTCGTCAGGGACGGCACGATCTACACGCCCGACCTGTCCGCTTCGATCCTGCCGGGCATCACGCGCGACACGATCATCCAGATCGCTCAGGATCTCGGCTACCCGGTCGTTCAGAAGCAGCTCATTCGAACCGACCTCTACCTGGCGGACGAGGCGTTCATGACAGGTACGGCCGCCGAGGTGACCCCGCTCCGGGAGGTCGACGATCATCCGATCGGGGCGCCGGGTCCGGTAACGCTTGCCATCCAGAAGGCGTACCTGGACACCGTTCGCGGCAAGAGCGAGCGCTGGTCGCACTGGCTCGAATACGCGACCACCGAGCGCGCTCCAGCAGGCGCGTGACCGAAGCAGTCCGGGAGATCCCACTCTCCCGGCCGTGGCTCGACGAGCGAGAGGAAGAGCTCGTGCTCGAGGTGCTGCGGTCCGGCCGGCTCTCGTTGGGTCCGTGGATCGACCGTTTCGAGGAGGAGATCGCCGAACGCGTCGGCGCGCCGTACGCCGCTGCAGTCTCGAGTGGCACGGCAGGGCTGCATCTGCTTTGCAAGATCGCCGGCCTCGGGCCCGGAGACGAGGTGATCACGTCACCGCTCTCCTTCGTGGCCTCGGCGAACTGCTTCATCCTCGAGGGCGCGACTCCGGTGTTCGCGGACGTGGACCCCGTCACACTCAACCTCGATCCCGCCGCGGTCGAAGCAGCGGTGACCCCGCGCACGAAGGCGATCGTCGCGGTCGACATGTTCGGCTACCCGTGCGAGCTCGACGAGTTGCGCGCGATCGCCGAGCGCCACGGCCTGACCTTGATCGAGGACGCGTGCGAGTCTCTCGGCGCGGAATACCGCGGCCGGCCGCTCGGTGCGCACGGGCCCTCCGCCGTCTTCGCCTTCTACCCGAACAAGCAGATGGCGACTGGGGAGGGCGGCGTCGTCGTGACCCACTCGGAAGAGGAGTGGCAGGTGCTCCGCAGCCTGCGCAACCAGGGTCGGTCCTACGACGGCGGGGGCTGGTTCCATCACGTCCGGGTGGGGCTGAACTACCGCTGGACCGACATCCAGGCGGCGATCGGGCTCGGCCAGCTCGAGAAGCTCGACCGGATCCTCGAGCTGCGTGAGGCTGCGGCTCGCCGCTATGGAGAGCTGCTCAACGAAGTCGAAGGAGTCGATGCACCATGGGGCGGAGACGCCCAGCATCGGCGTTCGTGGTTCGTCTACGTCGTCAAGCTCGAGCCGGGGCGGGACCGCGCTGCGGTGATGGACGTACTGCGCGCCGAAGGCGTCGGGACGGCAGAGTACGTCCCGTGCATCCACCTTCAGCCGTACATGCGTGAGCGCTTCGGATTCGCGGAAGGGCTGTGCCCCGTTGCCGAGGAGACCGCCTCGCGCACGCTTGCGCTTCCGTTCTTCAGCCAGATCGACCCGGACGATCAAACGCGTGTCGTCGAGGCGCTTGCCACGGCGCTCGCCTGACCGCCGCGCGACATAATCACCGCGTGGCTGAACCGGCACGCATGATCTTCCTCGGGTTCGGCAAGTACGCACGCGCCGACAAGATCTACGCGCTGGAACCCCTGTCCGAAGGGGAGCGCGGACACGGCCGTCGCACCCGTGTCTGGATCGAGGGCGTCGACGAGCCGATCGTCGCCTCGCGCACGGAGCGGACGATCCTCTACGACATGGGCCACGACACGACTGCCCGCTCCGCGATCGTCGA
>JBKPTB010000133.1:0-12975 GCA_046735315.1 Actinomycetota bacterium | reverse complement strand
CTCCGAATAGCCGAATCCGACGAGGACGTCCTCGATCCGGCGACGGACTCGCTGCGGCTTCGACAGGCTGCCGAACATCGCCTGACGGGTCGGCAGCCGTCCGGGAACGTCCGGAAGCCGGAACCGCGCGACCTCCTCGACGAGGTCGATCTCCCGCGTGACGTCACGAGCCCGCCAGGTCGGCACCGTGACGATCTCGCCGTCAACGCCGAAGCCGACCCGGATCACGATCTCGTGCTGTTCGTCCGCCGGCGTGTCGATTCCGATCACAGCGTCGGCGCGCTCCGGCCGGAAGCGAATCGTCGGCGGCTCGGGCAAGCCGGCATTGGCGTCGTGGTGCCCGACCCACTTCCCCCCCGCCAGCCCGACCAGCAGCTCCGTCGCGAGCTTTGCCGCCTGGACGGCCAGATACGGATCGACGCCTTTTTCCCAGCGGTTGGAGCCTTCCGTGCGCAGGCGGAGACGTTCAGACGTGCGGAAGATCGTGTACGGCTCGAAGTTAGCGGCCTCGAGCAGGATCTCGGTCGTCTCGTCTCCGATCTCCGTCTCTTCTCCGCCCATGATGCCCGCGAGCGCGACCGAACGCTCGGCATCCGCAATCATCAGGTCGTAGGGCTCGAGCTCGCGCTCGACCCCGTCGAGCGTGCGCAGTCGTTCGCCTGCAACGGCCCGGCGGACGACGATCTTCCCCTGCGCGAGCTTCGCGTAGTCGAAGGCGTGGAGCGGATTGCCGAGGGCGAGCATGACGTAGTTCGTGATGTCGACGGCGTTTGAGATCGGTCGCATCCCGGCAGCAAGCAGCCGGGACTTCAGCCACAGGGGCGAGGGCGCGATGGTGACATCCCGGAACAGGCGTCCGACATACCGCGGACACGCTTCGAAGTCCTCGATCCTGATGTCGAGCTGCTCGTTCGCGTCGGGCTTGGGATCGACCCCCGGCGGCGGCGCCAGCTCGAGATCGAACAGCGCCGACACCTCGCGTGCGATGCCGTAGACGGCCAGCAGGTCGGGCCTGTTGTGCTCCGGACCCAGCTCGAGCACCGTGTCGGTGAGAGGCAGGACGTCTGAGAGCGGCGTTCCGGGCTCGATCCCGTTCTCCAGGACCATGATCCCCGTGTGATCGGTACCGAGGTCGACCTCGTCCTCGGCGAGGATCATGCCGTCGCTCACCTCGCCCCGGACCTTGCGCCGCTCGAGCTTCAACCCGTTGGGCAAGACGGCACCGGGAAGGGCGACGCCGACCGTCGCACCTGCGCCGAAGTTCCATGCGCCGCAGACGATCTGTCGCGGATTGTCCTCTCCGATGTCGACCTGGCAGAGCTGCAGGCGATCGGCGTTCGGATGCTTCGCCGCCTCGAGCACGTGTCCGACGCGAAAGAGGCCGAGGTTGCCGTCGACGTCGGCGACACCAACGTTCTCGATCGCGTCGACCTCGCAGGAGGAGATGAGGAGGCGGTCGGCAACCTCCTCGATCGGCCGGTCGATCGGGACGTACTCGCGCAGCCAGCTGACTGGGACCTTCATCAGAACTGCTTCAGGACTCGGAGATCGTTTTCCCAGAACATGCGGATGTCGGGGATGCCGTGGCGCTGCGCCGCGATGCGGTCGAGACCAAGACCCCAGGCGAAACCGGACCAGTCGTCCGGGTCGTAGCCCACGTTCTCGAACACCGCTGGATCGACGACCCCGGCCCCGCCCATCTCGAACCACCCCGTGTACTTGCAGAAGGCACAGCCCTTGCCGCCGCAGAGGAAGCAGGTGACGTCGAACTCCACCGACGGCTCCGTGAACGGGAAGTATCCGGTTCGCATGCGTACGTCGCGGCCCTCGCCGAACAGGGCGTCGAAGAAGTGCAGGAGCGTTCCCTTGAGATCGGCGAGCGTGATCCCGCGGTCGACCGCGAGCGCTTCGACCTGGTGGAACGTCGGCGTGCTCTTCGGGCTAGGTGTGTCGCGTCGATAGACGCGACCCAGCGTTGCGATGTAGATCGGCGGCTGACGCTGCTCCATCACCCTGATCTGCCCGGTCGACGTGTGAGTGCGCAGCAGCGTGTCGTCGTCGACGTAGAAGGTGTCGCGATGCGACCGGGACGGATGCGTCAACGGCTGGTTGAGCGCGTCGAAGTTGTGCCAGACCGTTTCGACCTCGCGACTGTCGACGACCTCGTAGCCCAGTCCGAGGAAGATGTCCTCCACCTCCCGCCGGATCTGGGTGAGCGGGTGGAGACGACCGCGGCGGAACCGGGTTCCCGGCAGCGTCACGTCGAGCTCGGCGTCGAGCGAGGCGAGCTCGTCGCGCTCGAGCGCCGCCGAGCGACCCTCGAAAGCCGCTTCGAGTCGCTCGCGAAGCGCGTTGAGCGTCAGGCCGGACTCGCGGTCGCGAACCGCGCGCAGGGCCTGCTTCAGGTTGCTCTTGCGGCCGAGGTAGCGGATGCGAGCATCGTCGAGCTCGTCAGGGGTCGACGCCGCGGCAACGGCGGCTGCCGCCTCGCGCTCGAGGGCCTCGACATCCACGGCGGCGACTGTAACCGATCGTTTCTCCATGCCTTTCCTCCTTCCCGGACCAGCGACGAACATCTGATGACGCCCGGGCTCGTGGAGGATCTGTCGCTGCGCGCGTGCGTCAGCCCCGATCCCCGGCGACGAGCCGGGGCGGGCTAAAGACGAACGCCGCACGCACACTGACCATGCTGGAACCATAGCGGTGGTGTCGAGCCCTTACGACACGATCGCCGAGCTGTACGACCCGTGGAGCGCGAGCGTGGTCGAGGACGTCGCGTTCTATCTCGAGGAAGCGCGCCGCTCCGGCGGACCGGTGGTGGAGCTCGGCGTCGGGACGGGCCGCATCGCCGTGCCCATCGCAGCGGACGGGATTCGCGTCATCGGCGTCGACTCCTCGCGCGGCATGCTGGAGGTGTGCGCGCGCCGGGCAGCACTCGCGGGCGTCGGCGTCGACCTGCGCATGGGCGACCTGAGAGATCCGCCGGTCGCCGAACGCGTACCGCTCGTTATCTGTCCGTTCCGCTCGCTCCTGCACATGCACACAGACGAGGATCGGCGCAGTGTCCTCGCGGCCGCACACGAGCTGCTGCTCCCGGGCGGGCGCTTTGTCTTCGACGTGTTCTCGCCGGACGCGCAGGACATCGAGCAGACCCACGACCAGTGGGTCGAGCGCGAGCCCGGCATCTTCGAGCACGCCGTCTGGGACGAGGACGCACGGACCTTGACTCTGTCGGTGCGTGGCCAGGAAGCCGAGACGACGATGTCGCTGGCCTGGCTCTCGCCGGACGAATGGCGTGCGCTCCTCGCAGCGACCGGCTTCGAGATCGAGGCCTGCTACGGGTGGTTCGACCGCACGCCCTATGCTGGGCGTGAGGACACCGTCTGGGTGGCTCGCCGCGCGCGCTCATAGAGCGCGATCGCGCCCGCAGTCGCAACGTTCAGCGATTCGGCGCCGTCGGCCAGGGGAATCGTCGCGCGTTCATCGCAGCTCGCGAGCACCTTCTCGGGCAGACCCTCGCGTTCCGAGCCGAGAACGAACGTCACCGAGCCGGAGAGGTCGAGCTCCGGCAACGGCACGCCCCCGTGCGCCACGAGCGCGACGCGTCGGCCGGGCGCATCGTCGAACGCGACGAGAGGAACGCGAAAGAGCGCGCCCATCGACGCGCGCAGGGCCTTCGGCGACGCCGGATCCGCCGACCCGTCCGACAGCGCCACGAAGGCCGGGCCGAGCCCGTCGGCGGAGCGCACCAGGGCGCCGACGTTCCCCGGATCGGCCAATCGCCACAGCGCGAGCCCGGCGCCCGGACGCGGCCCCTGCGGCAGATCGTCGCGCCGGAAAACTCCGACGACGCGGGGCGGATGGCCCAGCGTCGACACCTCTGCGAGCAACGCCGGCTCGACGTTCTCACCTGCGACGAGCAGCTCGACCGGCTCGATTCCGGCCGCCGTCCCCGCGGCGACGAGATCCTCACCCTCCGCGACGAACAGCCCGAGCTTGTCGCGCCACCGCCGGTCGTGGAGCTTGCGAACGAGCTTGAGCTTCTCGTTCTCGCGAGAGTGGATCAGGAGCGGGTTTCGGCGAGCGCGGCTTTGGCCTTTTTCGCGAGGCCGCCGAATGCCTCGGGATCGCTGACGGCGAGATCGGCCAACACCTTGCGGTCGAGCTCGATCTCCGCCTTCTTCAAGCCCGCGACGAACTGGTTGTAGGAGAGCCCGTGCGCACGCGCGCCCGCGTTGATGCGCATGATCCAGAGCCGCCGGAACGTACGCTTCTTGTTCTTGCGGTCACGGTAGGCGTACGAGAGCGAATGGTCGACCTGCTCCTTCGCGTAGCGGTAGGAGGACTTCTTGAGGCCCCAGTACCCCTTGGCCTGGCCGAGAACCTTGCGGCGCTTCTTCCGTGACGCGACCGAGCGCTTGACGCGGGGCATCTAGCGTTTCCTTCCGGCGAACATCTTCTTCACCGCGCGCTCGTTGGCGTGCGCGACCGGCTGATCCTTGCTGAAGCGTCGCTTCCGCTTCGGCGACTTCTTGGTCAGGTTGTGGCTCTTCATGGCGCGGCGGCGGAGCAGCTTCCCGCCGGCGGTGACCTTAAACCGCTTCTTCGCGCTGCTCGATGTCTTCGTTTTCGGCATCTCTCTTCGTCCCCGCGTTCTTCGTCGGCGCCAGCACCATCACCATGTTCCGTCCGTCCAGCAGCGGCTGCGATTCGATCTGGCCGACGTTCTGGACGTCCTCGGCAAGTCGCAACAACAGGTCGCGGCCTCGCTCGGGATGGGTCGTCTCGCGGCCCCTGAACATGATCGTCACCTTTACCTTGGCGCGCTGGTTCAGGAAGCGCTCGACGTGACCCTTCTTCGTGTTGTAGTCGTGAATCCCGATCTTCGGTCTGAGCTTGATCTCCTTGACGTTGATCTGCGTCTGGTGCTTCCGTGCCAGCTTCGCCTTCTGCTCCTGCTCGTACCGGTACTTCCCGTAGTCCATCACCCGGGCTACCGGCGGGTCCGCCTGCGAGGCGACCTCGACGAGATCGAGACCCTTGTCGAAGGCGTACTGCATCGCTTCCTTCGTGGGCTTGATCCCGAGTTGAGAGCCGTCGTCGTCGATCAACCGTACCTGCGAAGCACGGATGTAGTCGTTGATCCGGGCCTGAGGGACGGGCCGGGAAGGCGGTTCGACCGTGCGCCTTGGCCTCAAAGGGCTGTCACCAAACTAATCTGAATCCTTTCCGTAAACGACAAGACCGCTGCAAGCAGCGGCCCAAGATCCTCGTCCCTGCAGACTCGGTTGAACCACGCTGAGCTCAAGCTCGCGAGGTGAGGAACGTGGGCGCTCCTACTTGCAGGCCTACAGGGTAGCAACCTCAGAGAGTTCGGCCCAAAGCCCCTCGAGACTGAGGGTGGACTGCTCCCCGCCCCGCTTCCTGACCGCCAGGCTCTCGTCGGACTCCCTGTCCCCGTAGACGATCACGTAGGGGATCTTCTCCACCTCGGCGTCGCGGATCCGCCGGCCGACCGTCTCGTCGCGTTCGTCGACTTCGACGCGGAAGTCAACGAGCGCCTCCTCGAGGCGGCGAGCGTCTTCTCGGTGATCCTCCCCGACCGGGATGATGCGCACCTGGACAGGCGCCAGCCAGACCGGGAAGGCACCCGCGTAGTGCTCAGTGAGGATCCCGATGAACCGCTCGAACGAGCCGTAGACCGCGCGGTGGATGACCGCCGGTGTGTGCTCGCGGTTGTCCCCGCCCATGAACGTGTTCCCGAACTGCCGCGGCTGGTGGTAGTCGAGCTGAATCGTGGCCATCTGCCAGGAGCGCCCCAGCGAATCGGTCACGTGAAGGTCGATCTTCGGCCCGTAAAAGACGCCTTCACCCTCGCCCACCGCGTACTCCATCTGGTGCGTCTGCAGTACACGCTCGAGGATCCCTTCGGAATGGTCCCAGAGCGCGTCGTCGCCGACCTTGTTGTCCGGGCGCGTGGACAGCTCCGCTCGGGGCTCGAGATCGAAGATCGCGTAGAGCTCGCGCACGTACGCAATCACGCGGTCGAGCTCGTCCTCGATCTGGTCCTCTGCGACGAAGATGTGGGCGTCGTCCTGCGTGATCTGCCGGACGCGCGTGAGGCCGTGGAGCGCCCCGGCGAGCTCGTTTCGATGGAGCGGCCCAGCCTCCGCATATCGCACCGGCAGCTCGCGGTACGAGTGGATGCGGCTGTTGAAGAGGAGCATGTGCCCCGGGCAGTTCATCGGCTTCAGGCCGTACGTCCGCTCGCCCTCAGGAATCAAGAACATGTGCTCGCGGTACTTCTCCCAGTGACCGGAGGTGACCCAGACGCCCGAGTCGTAGATGAGCGGCGTCCGCACCTCCACGTAGCCGTGCTTCTCGTTCATGCTCCGCCGTAGCACTTCGAGCTGGTTCCAGATCACTGTCCCTTTCGGATGCCAGAAGGGCGCTCCCGGCGACACGTCAGAGAGGTGGAAGAGGTCGAGCTGGACGCCGAGGCGGCGATGATCGCGGCGCTTCGCCTCCTCGATCCGCTCGAGGTATGCGTCGAGGTCCGCCTGCGAGTAGAACGCCGTCCCGTAGATGCGCGTCAGCTGCTTGTTCTTCTCGTCGCCCCGCCAGTACGCGCCGGCCACGCCCGTGAGCTTGATCGCCTTGATCGGCGTCGAGTCCTGGAGATGCGGGCCGCGGCAGAGATCCGTGAAGTCGCCCTGCGTGTAGAACGAGATAGGCCCCTCCGCGGTATCCACCAGCTCGACCTTGTACGGCTCCTGTTCGGCCTCGAAGCGCTTGCGAGCCTCGTCCGCGGACACCTCCTCGCGGGTCCACTCGCGCCCTTCCGCTAGTTCCCGCCGGATCTCTTCCTCGATCCGCGGCAGGTCGTCCTCACTGATCGCCTCCGGAAACTCGAAGTCGTAGTAGAACCCGTTCTCGATCGGAGGTCCGATCGCGATCTTCACACCCGGGTAGAGCCGTCGAACCGCTTCGGCGAGCAAGTGCGCCGACGAGTGGCGCAGGACGGAGAGCGCGTCCGGGTCCTGTGTATCCCTCGTCGTCAGGATCTGGACCTGCTGCCCGTTCTCGAGCGGCAGGCGGAGATCCTGGACGCGGCCGTTCGAGCGCAGGAGCACGGCCTGCTCGGCGAGCTTGGGACCGATTGCGCGGGCCGCGTCGAGGCCCGTCGAGCCGTCCGGAAGTTCGAGTTCCGAGTTGTCGGGCAGAACGACTTTCATGACCGAACAGGATAGGGAAGACCCACGCGAAGACGATCGCAATGAGGAGATCGACGAGCCCGCGGCGCCGGACCCGACCACCAAAGATCAGCCTTCTGACGACGATCCGGGGGCCGATTGAGACGCCCTCGCGAGCGTCTCTGCGAAATTGTCAAGTCTCTTCGACGGCGCGGCGCAGATGCGCCGGCGCTTTGAGCCAGTAGCTCTCTCGTAACCATTCGAGCGCGATTTCGAGCGTCTCCTCGTCGGAGACCTCGGTCGTCACCCACCCATAGCGTCCGACGTACCTCGCAACGCTGACGTGTGGGAAATGCAGCGCAATTTCACGCTCCTCAGGTGTGAGCTTCAGCGTCAGCGAAACCGGAACTTCTCCGTCCGACATCGCTGCGAACATCTTGTTGTCGCCAACCTTGAAAACCGGATTTCCCCACGGCGAGTCTTCAAACGTCTCAGGAAACGACAATGCAAGCTCGCGAATACGTTGTTCGTACGACATGTGTTGTATTTTCATCGTTTCGTAGGGAATCGCGTGGGGTACGCAACACGCGATTCGAAATGGCGAGGAGGAGAGATGCCTCAAAACATACGAGACGTCATGACCTCCAATCCGTGCACCATCGACGCAGAAAAATCCGTTGCGTACGCAGCGAAGATGATGCAAAGGGAGGACGTCGGCCTCGCACCGATCGTCGAGGGCGACAAGTTGGTCGGGATGCTGACCGATCGCGACATCGCGACGCGAGTCGCAGCAGAGGGGAGAGATCCCGATCAGGTGAAGGTTCGCGACGTGGCGTCGACGCGGCTCATCACGATCGATCCGCAGCAGGATCTGAGTGAGGCGCTGCGAATGATGGCCAGGTATCAGGTACGCCGTCTTCCGGTGGTCCAGGAAGACGGTCGGCTCGTAGGAGTCGTCGCGCAAGCTGACATCGCACGAGAAGGCGACGACAGAGTGACGGGCCGGCTCGTTGAGGAAATCTCCGAATCAGGAGGGCAGATGTCGAGTATCGAAGAAGGGCAGTTCCCCACGCAGTTCCCGAGACCGGTCGAAGACCGGCCGGAGAGTTTCACCAGCCCGGAGCCCCGGCTCGAGGAACAGCACGAAGAAGAGACGGTCTCGAAGGTGCAGGCTGCTTCAAGCCGAGGACGCCGTAAGCGGGCTTCGAGCGCGCGCAAGAAGAGCACAGGCGCGCGCAAGACTGCGGCCCGGAAATCCACGGGGACTCGCAGGCGTAAGACCGCTTCGCGGAAGCGAAGCACGGCGAAGCGCAGCACCGCCAAGCGGAGCACCGCGAAGCGCAGCACCGCGAAAAAGCGCAGCACCGCGAAGCGCAGCACCGCGAAAAAGCGCAGCACTGCCAAGCGGAGCACGGCCCGCCGCAAGACGGCCGGCCGAAAGCGCAAGACCGCGGCCCGGAAGGCCGCCGGCACGCGCAAGCGCAAGACCGCAGCCCGCAAGGCGGCGGGGACCCGCAAGCGCAAGACCGCGGCGCGCAAGACCGCAGGCCGCAAGGCCGCGGCGACGCGCAAGCGGAAGACCGCAACGCGCAAGACGGCAGCCCGCAAGGCCGCCGGCACGCGCAAGCGGAAGACCACTTCCCGGAAGCGCTCCACGAGCACGCGGAAGAGGAGCACCGCATCGAGGAAGCGGAGCACCACAGTGCGGGCCGCCGGCCGCAAGGGCGGTCGCACCGCCGCGCGCAGGCGCACCACGCGCCGCAAGACGCGCTGAGGCAGGCACGGCAGCGAGACGAGAAGGCCCCGCGAGAGCGGGGCCTTCTCTTAGCCGCGGGGGGTTCCGGTCAGGGTCGGGCGAGAGTGATGGGAGGCGTCGAGAAGGTCTCCCAGTCGGGGACGTTGCCCGGATTGCCAAGCGCCTTGAGGACGCTGAGCTTCAGGACGTAGCGACCGTTCGGAACTGCCTTGCGGTGATCGCCGTTTCCGCCGCCGCTGTCCTGCGAGCGGGTTCCGTCCCAGTCGAACTCGAAGAAGCTCGTCGCCGCCGAGTTCCGCGCGAGGAAGTCGGCTTGGGTGACGTAGTTGAACACCGGCTGGACCGGTGAGCCGTCGGCCTTGTACACCTGGATGTTGAGCTTCCGAACCTGGTGGTTGAGATGGAAGAGCAGGATCGGAAAATCCGAGCCCTGGAGCGTGAAGACCGCTCCGGATCCTCCCAGCCGCGAGATGCCCGGCCCGAGACAGGAATCGGCTGCGCCGGCCTTGATCTGGAAGACGGCGGGGAGCCCGCAGCTTGCTCCGGTGAGGACCGGCAGGGACTGGTAGTCGCCTTTGAAGCCGACATACGGAACGCGAAGCGTCACGCCTCCGCCCCGCGGCATCAGCACGATGTAGCCGCCATAGAGGCTCTTGTCCGGCCACGCACCGGCCTGGATATTGACAGCGACCGTCTCGGTGCTACCTGCCGGAACGGTGACGCTTGGCGCGCTGAACGTCGCAGTGTTCGCCCCACCGAGGTACGAGAAGTTGAACGGGTACATCGCCCCAGCCGCGGACGACGGGCCGGTGCCGATCGTCGTGACGCTCGAGAGGTCGTACGTCGTCGCCGTCGAGGCGGAGTTCGTGATTGCCAGCTGCGCCGAGCCGCCGTTTCCCTCGCCGAGGGAGATCTTCGAAGGGGTGACCCAGGCGGGCGTGCTGACGGCGTCCACGACTTGCGCAAGTCCGGCTCCCTGGCGCCAGGTGGGCTCGAGACCGGCACCTGCAGAGATGTTGAGGCCCTTGGGCGACGCGGTATTCATCAAGAGCGTCCGCACGAGCCCCGGCGCGATCTTCTTGTTCTTCGCCTGCAGGATCAGAGCCGCGAGACCGGCGACGTGCGGTGCCGCCATCGAGGTTCCGCTGATCGTGTTGTGCCCGCCGAACTGCTGATGCGGCCACGTCGAGTAGATCTGCCCGCCCGGGCCGCCGACGTCGGGCTTGAGCCCGAGCTCGGCATCGGTGCCGAACGAGCTGAAGTCGGAGATCAGGCCGGCCGTCGCGAGTGGGGCCTCGAGAATCTGGTCGGTCCAGGTCAGCGTGTCGTTCGTGTCGAGACCCGAATAGATCTCCACTCCGTCTTCCTCGGTGATGGCGACGACCGGGATGGTCACGGGTGGAGCACCGGCCGGCGTCGGTGTCACCGTCGGGTTCAGTGTGCCCGGGGCGTTGTTGTAGATGACGACGCCCACGGCACCCGCGCGCTCGGCGTTGATCGCCTTGTTGTAGAAGCCGCACGTCGCGGCGGGAGGGGCAAGGCTGCCCCTGCGGATCAGGGCGATCTTGCCCGTCAGCGAGCCCGGAGCCGGGGCGTTGACACAACCGTCGCCGACGGTCGCCGGAGTACCGGTCGCGACGAGCTTCGCACCACCCGAATCCGGCGCATTCGCGAGCGATCCGGATGATCTCGTGTACGTGTAGAGCTTCCCGCCGACGCTGAAGGCCGGCAGTGTCGCTTTCGTGTTGTCGTAAGAAGCGACGCCGATGACCTTGCTACCGACGCCCGGCGCGCCTGCCGACCAGAGCTGGCCGAAATTGGCGCCGCTGTTGCCGATCGACGCGACCACCGTGACCCCCGCATCGACGAGGTTGTCGGCGGCGACCGCTGCCGGGGACTCCGGCCAGGTGTCGAAGGCCGAGCCGATGCTCATGTTCAAGACATCGGCGTGGTCGGCGAGCGCGAGCTCCATCGCGTGGATCATCACGTCCGTGCCGGTGCCCCCGTTGCAGCCGAAGACCTTGTATGCGAGCAGCTTCGCGCCGGGAGCGACTCCCACGACCTGTCCTTCGGCGATGTGACCGCGCCCGTCGGCAGCCGCGATGCCGGCCACGTGCGTGCCGTGAGCGCCGTTCGAGGTGCCGGCGCCCTGAACCTCCGCCCGGTCCGAGTCATCCGGATTGCAGGGAAGCGGGGGCCCGCCGGAATGGGGAACGGGCTGGTACGCCGGGCTGGATGTGGTGGCGTTGTAGCTGTTGCCGACGAGATCGAGGCCGCCACGGACCTTGCACGTCGGCCCGAAGCAGCCTCCGAGCTCCGGAAGCGTGTAGTCGACGCCGCTGTCGACGATCGCGATCGTCACTCCCGAGCCGTCGAGCCCGAGCTCGTTCTGCGCGACGTTCGCGCCCGTGAGACCAAGCGCGTTCTTCAACTCGATGTTTGCCCCTCCCCCACCCTCTGAGTGGTAGGCGGGAAGAGAGACGCTCTCGACGGGATAGACGGCCTTGACACCTGGGACCGAACCGAGGGCGGCAACCTGTGCAGGCGGGACCGAAACCGAGAGTCCGTTCCAGAGGGTGTCGTATGAGTAACGCTCGGTGAGCTTTATCCCGTCTGCCGCCGCGTTCTTCTTGAAGGCGGCACGCTCGGCCTTGAGGGTCGCGTTACTCGTTCCCTTCACGGCGGGAGGGCTCGCAAGCTCCACGAACCAATTGCTCGCCGTCTCGTTGGCGGCGCCGCCCAAGCGTGCGGATGCCGGGCCGCCTCCCGCACCCGCGGGAGCGACCGCCACGGCGAACACGCAGGTGAGCGTGGCCGCAAGCCGCAGACCTCTGGTGAGCAATCGTTCCCCTTCCGCGCGTGGTTCGGCCGAGACGCCTCGGGCCTTCTGACAGTCGGGGATATCGAGGTCGATGTCATACCCCTTCCGGGGTAACGATCACTCGACCGAGAGCAGCTGCACGCCGGGAAAACGGCCCAGCGCGGTCTCCGGGTCAGAGCAGCTTCAACATCCTGTGGACGGGCTGTGGATAGACCGACTTCAGCGACTGCGGATGCGGCTCAGCCTGCCTCGGAGTGTCCGATCGAGACTTGCCTGGGCCTGAAAATCGGGTGGGACGTATTCGACCTCGGTTTCCTCGGGAGCCGATTTCGCATTCCAGAGGTCGATGTGAAGGCGCTCGATCTCTTCGATGAGCAGGAGAATCGCCTTTCCCGTCGCGCGAAAGTCGTCATTACCGTCGGCATAGAGACCTGCGCCCCACGCGCGGAGTTGCTCGATCTTTGCCTCGTCCAGACGATCGCTCAACGCTCCCCCTTGGGTTCAGGCTCCAGTGTACGACGGCGGGGCGCCAGGAAGAACGACCCCAAGCCAATGCGACGCCATCTGGACAGTACTCCAGTCGGGGGGCCGGATTCGCCGGCGATCTCGCTCGCGCGAATCAGTTTGCGATGGACAGGGCCGGCTGTGCCGACGAGGCGAGGGCGATACTGTCAGTTGTGCAGCAGCGCGGAGTAGTGCTTGTTGAGGGCACGAGCGACCGCCGCGCCGTCGAGACACTTGCGCGTCGCCGTGGCCGCGATCTCCAGGCCGAGGGCGTCGCCGTCGTGCCGATGGGCGGCTATGGGAACCTGCCACGCCTCCTCGGGCAGTACCGCGACGTCCGACTCGCGGGGCTCTACGACGTCGGCGAGGAGCAGCATTTCTTGCGTGCGTTGGGGTGCGCCGAGCGTGGCGAGCTCGAGCGCGTCGGGTTCTACGCCTGCACGCGCGACCTCGAGGACGAGCTGACGCGGGCGGTGGGGCCGGATCGAATGGAGCGCGTGCTCGCGGAGCACGGCGAGCTGCGCGCGTTTCGCACGTACCAGAAGCAGCCCGCGCACCGGTCCCGGCCGCGCGAGGAACAGCTGCACGGCTTCATGTGGAACCGCAAGCAGAAATACGCCGTGCTCTTGGTGGAGGCACTCGACCTCGAGCGCGTCCCGCGACCCCTCGACCGCGTCTTGGCGCACGTCTAGCTCAGCGGT
>JBKPTB010000132.1:0-9005 GCA_046735315.1 Actinomycetota bacterium | reverse complement strand
GGAGCCTGGACTCTCGACGAGCTTCAGAGGATGGTCGATGCCGACACGCGTGCAACGCAGGAGCAGCTCGAGGAGTGGCGGACGTACCTGTTCTTCCTCCGCGAGCATGCGACGCACGATGGCGTGCTCCCGCGGTCCCTCGATTCACTAGTCGGGGACGTGTTTGCCGAGATTCTCTCTCGCCGCGACTGAGAGTGCGGGCATCCGGTCTAGCGCCAGAGCGTTTTCCGCCCCCGACCGCCCCTCGGGAGTACGGGCGGCAGAGTATCGGTGTCCACGACGCCGAACAACTTCTCGACCAGCGCCACGGAGAGATCGCGAATTTCGGAAGCAGACTGTCGGTATACCTTCCAGGGGCCCCCGAACGGGTCGCTCATGGTGGTCATCACCGGGTTTGACAATTCGGCCAAGCGCTCTCCAGCTCCTGCTACGAGTGAGCGGGCTCGTTCGACGACATCCTCATCCTTTGCGGCACGCCCTGCTCCCGCGACCGACAAGAGAGGAACGAGGTCGCGCAACATGAAGGAACGTTCGCGGGGCGCCTGCGCGTCGACAACCGCGTGCCGAATGTGCTCCGGCTCGAAGCCCAGCAAGAGATCGACATCCTGGAGAGACGAATTGCTGAGATAGCGCGTCCGGTGGCCCGAGAGCGAGATCCCGCACCACTTCGCGATTTCAACGGCCTCCGGCAGTGGCGGTGCGTTTTCGAGCGGGAGTGTTCCATACGAATCTGTCGTCACGGGAAGACTAAGCGTGAGTCGGCGGACGAAGGCCTCGGCTAGAGGGCTACGAAAGCGATTGCCCGTGCAGACGAACGTGATCGAGAACGTGTCCAAGGGCGGTCACCTTAGTCAGGCGTGGGTCCCTTCCGCCTGAGTAGCGGCCGCTCACGGATCTAGTGATCGAACGAGCAAAAGAGAAGGCCCGCGCTCGTGCGCGGGCCTTCGGCAGAGTGGTCTTCGGGTGCGAGTCTACGAATCGCTGCGCTCGCGGCGGCGAAGCACGAGGCCCGTCACGAGAAGCGCAGATCCCAGCAGCACAGTGATGAGCAGCGACAGACCCGTGAAGGGCAGCGACGACTTGACGGCGCCGAGGGACGAACCCTTGCTCTGACTCTGCCCTGCCACCTGCTCCGCCGGGGCCGTCGGCGTCCGCGAGTACTGGCTGGAGGCGGCCGACGACTTGATGTGGACGCTGACCTTGTGATGCACGACCGCCTGCTTCACGACGGTGTAGGTCGAGCTTGCTCCGGCAGCGGCATAGCCGAGCCCCCCGAACGAGGCGAACATGCCGAGAATCAAGGTTGAGGCAGCGCCGGCAAAGGCGAGACGCGACCAGGTCGTGCGCCGAACGGGGCGCTCTGCATCGACGCGCCCGGCGAGGCTCTGGACGAACTCCTCGCGAGGCTCGGCGCGATGGCTCCGGAGGATCGCCTCCGGCTCAGACTCGCCGTGCGACCTGCGATGACTCCACATTCCAATTCCTCCCCTTCTTCAGTTTTCGCGCTTTTTGCGGTGAAAGCGGCGCTTCAACCCATATACCGCTTTAGGGGGGCAAATCCTTACCTCTTGGGTTGGAAAACCCGAAAAACCGCTGCTACCCTCGAATCAGACTCCTCGTCTTAGCCGCAGAGCTCAGCCGAAGAGGGGAGACCACAGTCGCGGACTGCGGGTAAAAGGTGGACGAGCGGGGAGACTCAACAGTTCGAATGGGAGAGGCTTTTTCCAACCGGCCGACGACGGTCGCCGACTATCTGGCGATCCTTCGGCGCCGTAAGTGGATCGTCCTCGTTCCGCCCGTCGCGGCGGGTGTTGCCGCGTTCCTCCTTTCGATGGGGCAGTCGCCGCTGTACCAGGCAAGTGCGCAGGTGCTTTTCAAGCGGGCGTCCGTCGTCACTGCGATCACCGGCGTCGATCCGTCGGGTGGGGACCCCAATCGTTACCTGTCGACGCAGGCGAGCATCGCGAGGGATCCGGCCTTGGCGAGACGGATCTCCGACGCGTCCGGCATCCCGGGCATGACGCCGGGACGCGTGCTGTCGGAATCCTCGGTCACGCCTTCCACCGATTCCGACATCCTGACGATTACCGTCAAGGACGGTAATCAGGCGTACGCAGCACGTCTCGCGAACACCTACGCGAGCCAGTTCACGGAGTTCACCAAGGAGTTTGCGACCGCGAACCTCGACGATGCGCTGGCCTCCCTCCAGGCGCGTCTGAAGTCGCTGGCGGAGCACGGGCAGACCGACTCGGCGCTCTATGCCGCACTCCTCCAGCAACAAGGCCAGCTTGCAACGGTCGGCCGACTTATGGCAGGAAACGCGAGCGTGCTTCAGCCGGCGCAGGGCGCCGAGAAGATTCAGCCGCGACCGAAGCGAAATGCAATCCTCGGCTTCCTGTTCGGCGGCGTCGTCGGGATTGCGCTCGCGTTCCTGGCGGAGGCGCTCGATCGCCGCGTGCGGGACGAGCACGAGATCGATGCTGCTCTAGGCATCCCTTTGCTCGCACGAATACCTGCGCCTCCGCGTGCACTGCAGAAGTCGAACGACCTCGTCATGTTGCGCGAGCCATCCGGGGCTCAAGCCGAAACGTTTCGCAAGCTGCGGACGAGCATCGAGTTCGTCAATCCCGACGGCGCAGCGCGGACGATCATGGTCACCTCGGCGATGGAGCAGGAGGGGAAGTCGACGACGATCGCGAACCTTGCGGTCGCACTCGCCAGGGGTGGCAGGCGCGTTGCCGTTGTCGATCTTGATCTGCGACGTCCATTCCTGAGTCGGCTTTTCCACGTCGGTGGCCGCCCGGGCATCACCGACGTCGCGCTCAAGCATTCGGCGCTTTCGGACGCGCTACGGCCGATCGGGCTCGCGACCGGCATTCAGGAGATGGCGAGCCTCAACGGCCAGGGCAACTCGCAAAACGGGCGAACCGCGAGCGAGGGTCTTCTTCAGCTCCTGCCTGCGGGAACACTTCCTCCCTCCGCGGGGGAGATGCTTCAGGATCCGCGCTTGCTCGGCGTCCTCGACGAGCTGGCAACCCGTTTCGACATCGTTCTCATCGATGCGCCTCCGCTGCTCGCCTTCGGCGACACGATGATGCTCAGCTCTCACGTTGATGCAATCTTCGCCATCACTCGCTTGAACCGAGTGCAGCGACCGATCCTGCACGAGTTCGGCCGCCAGCTTTCAAATTGCCAGGCCAAGCTGCTCGGCTATGTCCTGACTGGCGTTGAGCACAGTGAGAGCTACCGCTATATGTACGAGGCGTACCAGTACTACGCGCGCGGGGCGCCTCGCGACAAAGAACGGGTCTGACCTTCGCTGGGAAGCGCGCGTTGAGGGTTGAAGCTTGACGCTCGACGTGGCGGGACCGAGTCGCTCCACCGGAAGAGGGCTCGCTTTGCGAACGCCGGAAGGCCTGGTTCCGGCGCTTGCCGCCTTCGCACCGGTCGTCGGGCTCGCGGGCGCTCAGGGCGGATACTTCCCGAGCGCCTGGGGCTGGGTCACGTTTCCGCTTCTGTGGGTCGCGGCCTTGGCGCTCGTGCTGCGTGAGCGGATCCGCCTCAGTGGTTCCGAACGCGTCTTTCTGCTGCTGCTCGTCGCGCTCACGGTTTGGATCTTCCTCTCCGCCAGCTGGTCGGTCGCCTCGGCGCCCAGCATCCTCGAGTCACAGCGCGGCCTCCTCTACGTCGCCGGAGTCGCAGCTGCTCTCCTCGTGACGAGGAGCCGCGACCTCCCACGGCTCCTCGGAGGCCTGCTGGCGGCGATCTCCGTGATCGCGATCTTCAGCCTCGCCACGCGTCTCTTCCCGGACCGGGTCGGTGTCTACGACGGGACGTCGGTCTACCGTCTGGCCCAGCCGATCGGGTACTGGAACGGGCTCGCGATCTTCACGGGGATGGGCGCACTGCTTGCACTGGGCTTCGCCTGCCGGGCGAGTTCGCTGTTCGTTCGTGCGGCCGCGGCCGTCACGCCGGTGCTGCTCCTGCCCACCTTCTACTTCACCTTCGGCCGGGGCGCCTGGATCGCGCTGGCTGCCGGAGTCGTGTTCGCCGTCGCGATCGACCCTCGTCGACTGCAGTTGCTCGCCGGGCTGCTTGTCCTGGTCCCGCTGCCAGCCGTCGCAGTCCTCGTTGCTTCCCGCAAGTCGGGGTTGACGCACGCCGGTGCTCCGCTCAGCCAGGCGGTCCACGATGGTCACCGGCTTGCGCTCGTCCTGCTCCTGCTTGCCGCGGCAAACGCTGCGGCTGCGACGGCCTTCGGCCTGGTCGAGCGCCGCTTCGAGCCGTCTTTGTGGATCGTCAGGGCCTTCGCGTTCGGCGTCGTGCTGGTGGTGGTCGCCGGGCTCGTCACCGTTTTCGTCCGCTACGGGGCTCCGACGACGCTTGCGCAGAAGGGCTACCACGCCTTCAAGGCGCCGCCGCCCCATGTCCAGGGGAACCTGAACAAGCGTCTCCTCAACTTCTCGGGGAATGGTCGTGCCGACCTGTGGCGGCTCGCCTGGGACGATGCCCGCGCGCACCCGTTGCTCGGCGCCGGCGCCGGCACGTACGAGCGGTACTTTCTCGCTCACCAGCCGGCCGAGGTCGGGCTGGTGCGCGATGCCCACGGGCTGTACGTCGAGACGCTCGCGGAGCTCGGGCCCTTCGGACTCATCCTGCTGGTCGGAGCACTGGTTCTTCCGCTCTCCGTCCTGGGTGGAGCGCGGCGGCATGCGCTCGTTCCCGCCGCGGCCGGGGCGTATGCGGCATATCTCGTGCATACCGGGGTCGACTGGGATTGGGAGCTTCCCGCCGTCACGCTGACCGGTCTCCTCTGCGGTACCGGTCTGCTGATTGCCGCACGGGGCTCGCACCGCTCCCCTCGGCTTTCGTCTTCGACCCGGTGGATCGGCGTGGCTGCCCTGGTAGTGGCGGCCGGCTTCACGGCGGTCGGGCTCGTGGGCAACACCGCGCTCAGCCGAAGCGACGTTGCGCGTCAGGAGGGGGACTGGGCCAGGGCAGCGCGTGATGCCCGCCACGCCAAGACGTGGATGCCGTGGTCGCCAAGGCCCTTGGTGGCGCTCGGGCGAGCGCAGCTCGGGGCGGGTCTGGTTACAGACGCACAGGCGAGCTTTCGGAAGGCGATCTCGATGGACCGTGGAGATTGGGAGCTCTGGTATCGCCTGGCCAGTGCGACCAGGGGCGAGGCGAGACGCCACGCCTTGCGAGAGGCCTCACGTCTCTTTCCGCGCGCCGAGTCTTTGCGCGCCGCTGCGGCGAAAGGCCGGCCGAACCGATGAGCCTCTCGACGGTTCTTGCCCGCACACCTAGAGTGGGTTGACTGTGGCAAGCCGCGATCCACTGGCCAACGCGCCCGAGCTGATCCGACGAATCTACTCCTACGTCGCGTACCGCGTCGGTGATGGGCCCGACGCCGAGGACGTCACGAGCGAGGTCTTCGAGCGTGCCCTGCGCTATCGCAGAAGCTACGACCCTTCACGCGGAGAGCCGCTGGCGTGGCTGATCGGGATCGCACGCCGCTGCATAGACGACGCGGTGCGGAGGCCTCGCGCCGAGGCCGGCCAGCAGCTGGAGGTCAGCTCGACCGAAGATCTCGAAGGCGAGACGCTCCAAAGGCTCACGGTTGCAGCAGCGGTTGAGGGCCTCGACGAGCGTTCCCAGGACCTCATCGCGCTCCGATACGGCGCCGATCTCTCCGCGCGCCAGATCGGGGAGATCCTCGGTTTGAAGACGAATGCCGTTGAGGTGGCGCTCCACCGTACGCTCGCGCGGCTGCGGCCAGAGCTCGAGGGCCCACAGAAGCCTGGGCCGCCGGCCCAGCTTCCCCCGGGGTCACCCGCGGAGCAGTCGGAAAGGGCGACAGGCTGGGCCTGACCTTAAGGTCCGTCCAATCCCCCCCTTTGCGCTATTTGCGGCCCTCCCGATCGTGGCCTAAAGTGTTGGCGTAGTTCCAAGGTGAAGGGGAGGGGACTTTGGTGGCACTCGCGGCACGCGGTCGTGTTCGGCTGACCTCGAACTCGGCTCGCACGACGGTGGCACGACCGCCGTCACTTCGGTAGACAGTTGTGAGCTCGAGGGAGAGCGCAGACACGTTGGCGTTCAGCGCGACGTCGAGAGCCGGTGCGCCCGAAGAGGCGGGCGTCGCAGTGCGTGGTCCAGCGACCCAATCCGAGTCGCTTGCTCGCTCGGAACTAGCTCGGTCACTAGCGGATGAAGCAGTCCCTCGCGCGATTGGTGGCCGGCGCGGTTGGCTCGTGCGGCGGATGCTGCTTGCCGCCGATCTGGTCGCGCTGACCGCGGCGTTCGCGGTCGTCGAGACCCTTTTCCGCAATAGCCAGCTCATGGGCGGTGTCGGAATCGGCGCCGAGACGATCGTCTTTCTCTTTCTGCTCCCCGTGTGGGTTCTGGTAGCCAAGCTCTACGGCCTGTACGACCGCGACGAGGAGAGCGCCCGGTACTCGACTGCCGACGAGATCGTCGGCGTGTTCCACCTCGTGACTGTGGGAGTCTGGCTCTTCTTCGTCACCTCGTGGCTCGTAGGTTTCGCCGGTCCTGATCGGGCAAAACTGGGAACATTCTGGCTGCTCGCCCTCGTCTCGCTGGTAGTGGCTCGATCTGCAGCAAGAGCACTCGCACGCCGGCACTCGGCGTACGTTCAGAACGCCGTGATCGTCGGCGCCGGCGAGGTCGGTCAGCTCGTCGGTCGTAAGCTCCTTCAGCATCCCGAGTACCAGATCAATCTGGTCGGTTTCGTGGATTCGGATCCGAGGGAGAAGCGCCGCGATCTTGGAGACCTGTCGGTTCTCGGGGCACCGGAGCAGATCGCCGACCTCGTCGAGCAGCATGACATCGATCGGGTGATCGTGGCCTTTTCCCGTGACGGCCACGAGGAGATGCTCGAGCTCCTGCACGCCGCTCGCAAGAGCAACGTCCACATCGACCTCGTACCACGACTGTTCGAGGCTGTCGGCGCCAAGGTCGGCATTCACACACTGGAGGGATTGCCGCTGGTGGGGCTACCCGCGACTCGGATCTCGAGATCCTCCCGCTATCTCAAGCGCGGTCTGGACGTCATCGGCTCCGCCGCGCTGCTCGCGGTCCTGACCCCGTTGATGCTGGCGATCGGCTTCCTGATTCGTCGAGACTCCAAGGGGCCCGTCTTCTTCCGGCAGACTCGCCTCGGGATCGATTTGAGCGAGTTCACCCTCCTGAAGTTCCGGACTATGCGGGAGGGAACCGATGAGGCCCCTCACCGCGAATACATCAAGCAGATCATGCGGTCGGACGCGCTCCCTGAATCGAACAACCTGTACAAGCTCGACCGAGAAGACTCGATCACGCGGGTCGGGCGTTGGTTGCGCAAAACAAGCCTCGACGAGTTGCCGCAGCTGATCAACGTCCTCCGCGGCGAGATGTCTCTGGTTGGGCCGCGCCCGCTGATCCCATACGAGCTCGAGTTTTTCGCGCCGCACCACTTCGAGCGTTTCCTCGTTCCGGCCGGTCTCACAGGGCTCTGGCAGGTGGAGGCACGTGCTCACACGACGTTCGGGGAAGCACTCGAACTCGACCTCGCTTATGTACGGGGCTGGACGTTTGGCCTCGATCTTCGCCTGCTCTTGCGGACGCCGTTCTTGGTCTTGCGACAGAGAGATACGGGCTGATGGGCGCTCGCGGCCAGAACGAGGCAGAGGAACGGTCCCAAGATTGCATCCGTATTGCTGTCGTCGGCGTGGGCTACTGGGGCCCGAACATCGTTCGGAACCTTGCCACGGTAAGCGAGTTCGAGCTCACGTATGTGTGCGATCCGCGGTCCTCGGCGCTCGAAGCAACCGCGGCCCGTTACCCCAATGTGCGCTGTACGACGAGGTTCGAGGACATCTTGAACGACACGTCGATCGACGCGGTGGCGATCGCGACGCCGGTCACTACGCACTACCCACTGGCAATTGCCGCTCTCGATGCCGGCAAGCACGTCTTCGTCGAGAAGCCGCTTGCGACGTCGTCCGAGCAGGTACTGGATCTAACCCGCATGGCCGCCGAGGAAGGGCTCGTCCTGATGCCCGGGCACACGTTCCTTTACAGCCCGCCGGTGACCGCCATCAAGAGTCTGATCGAAGCCGGGGACCTCGGTGAGATCTACTTCATCTCCGCTAGCCGCGTCAACCTGGGCCTTCACCAGGCCGATGCGAGCGTCGTCTGGGACCTTGGTCCGCACGACTTTTCCATCCTCCGCTACTGGCTCGATTCCCTCCCGACCCAAGTCTCGGCCATTAGTCGAAGCTGCGTCTTGCCTGGGACCCCGGACGTCGCGTTCATCAGCATGACGTACCCCTCTGGGACAGTGGCCCATGTCGAGCTCGCGTGGCTTGCCCCGAGCAAGCTACGTCGTACCGCCATCGTCGGCTCCGACAAGATGGTCGTCTACGACGACATGTCGAACGAGCCGATCCGCATCTTCGATTCCGGTGCGGAGCTGCCCGACCCTGAAAGCTTCGGCGAGTATCAGCTCAGCTATCGCACCGGCGAAATCGTGTCTCCGCGAGTCGAAGCGGCCGAGCCGCTCTCGCTCGAGCTGGCCGATTTCGGCGCCGCGATCCTCGAGGGTAAACCACTTGTCTCGTCCCCAGAAATCGGGCTGGACGTCGTCCGGACCATCGAGGCTGTCGACCGTTCGCTTGGCAGCGGAGGCGCGCCAGTCTCCGTGATCGAAGCCCCGACGCCTCTGGAGGTGAGCCTGCAGACGCGCCTTGAGGAAATCAAGCTCGAGGCCTCCGGGGGATGATGATTTCGGGGAGGGGTCTGCGGAGGGTGTTGCTGATCGCCTGTGTCCTGGCGCTCACCTGCGTGCTTGGGGGGTCGGGTCAGGCATCGGTCTCCGCACGCGCAGGGGCGGCCGCAGCTCCTGGGACGGTGGTCTACCGTGTGAATGCTGGGGGTCCTGCGGTGGCGGGTACGCCGGGTTGGGATGCTGATACGCAGGCGAGTCCGTCGTCGTTTGTGAATGC
>JBKPTB010000131.1:0-11226 GCA_046735315.1 Actinomycetota bacterium | reverse complement strand
CGAGCACGACGGCACGGTCTTCGAGGAGCGCCTCCCGCAGACGGCGCGCGCGAATCAAGCGGCCGACGACGAACGGGCCGCCGACGACAACGCCGAAGAACACGAGCCCGCCGAAGTAGATCCCATCCGGGTCGGCCGCAGCCAGTCCCCGTGGCGATGGATGAGCCTGCGGAGGTGCACACGCGGACGCTAGCGCGCAACGGAGCTGCGATCCATACGTCGTGCGAGTGAGCTCGGGGGTGTGGAAATCACCCTGCGGACTGATCCGATTTCAGGCGCGGCGGCGATGAGGCCTCGAAGCCTGGTTCGTAACGTTGGGACGTCCTGACGAACCTGGAGGCTCAGATGACCCGAACATCGATTCTTCCCGTTGCGCTCGGCGCGAGTGCGACCGCCGCCCTGCTTGCTGCCTGGGGCACGTTCGGCGAGCGGGACGCACGCCACGCGTGAGTATCTCGTCGTTCTGGCAATCATCGGCGTTGCCGCGCTCGTCGTCTTCGGCTGGGCCGTGCCACGAGCCCTGCAGTCGCCGGCTGTTGGTTGGACGGCGATCTCTTCCTGGGTGCTCTTGGACTGGTCACTGTCGTAGCCTTCTGGACGGGGCTGCCGCCGATCCTCGCAAGCGGCGCCGGCGTGCTCGGGTGGGCGCAGCGGGGCTCCCGGCGGGGCCAGGTGGCGATTGCGTTGAGCGTGCTCGCGTTCGCCGCGGACATCGCCGTCTACCTTGCGGACCGGCTCTAACTCGCAAGGGCAGCAGTCTCTAAGCTCTCGTGAGGTGCATCGGAGATCTGCATTCGCTCTCGTGATCACGCTCGTCTGCGGTGTCTCCGTCACAGCCGGCGCCTATGGAAGCGACGACACACCGGCCGGAGGCGGGTTGCACCTGAGGATTACGCCGCTGACCAGGGGAGTGGTTCCGAACGGCCGGTTCGTCGCGCGCTTCTCCGTCAATTACTCAGGCCCGGGAAGGTCGGGCGACATCTTCCTTTCCTTCGTCGCCGTGGACGGTCACGCCAAAAAGCTCAAGCCCAACTTGAGTGCGGCCGGCCTGCGGTTGAGGAGGCCTTCCGTCGCAGGGGCCACGAGCGTGTTGGTCAACGGCGTGAGCTCGGGCGGGACGCGCATCATCAAAGCGACGTTCGCGCTTCGAACGGACGGCAAGGTGTGTGTGCGCAGCCCGCAGGCCTGGCTCGTCGAAAATCCGTCCGACTACAAAGCCCGGGCCGGCGCCTTGTGCAATTACGTCATCCGGCACGGATGACGAAGAAGGCAATCGCCACGTACTGACAGGCGACGCCGACGATCGTCAGCGCGTGGAACAACTCGTGGTAGCCGAAGACCGCCGGCGCAGGATCCGGCCGACGCCGGGCATAGACGACTGCACCGGCGCTGTAGGCAAGTCCTCCGATCACGATCAGGACGACCGCCGCCGGATGAAGGCGCCCGACCAGCTGGGGCAACGTAACGACGGCCGCCCAGCCGAGCGCCAAACCGAGCCCCGCCGCCAGCCACTTCGGCGCAGCGACCCAGACGAACTTGATCACGATCGCCGTAACGGCGCCGACCCAGATGATCGTCAGGACGGCCGGACGCCACGCCCCGCGCAGGACGAGGAGACAGACGGGCGTGTACGTGCCGGCGATGAGGAGGTACACACCGGCGTGGTCGATGCGCCGCATCCACAGACGGACGCCCGGCGTCCACGTCACTCGGTGGTACAGAGCGCTGGCTCCGAAGCATGCGGCGACGGAGCCGCCGAACACCGCGGCGGCCAGTCGCCTGCGACCCCCGTCGGCGCCGACGATCAACAGCGGGGCGAGCGCGACCGCGACCACAAACGCAGCCTGGTGGAGGACTCCCCGCAGCCGCGGCCTGTCGAGCGGTGCCGCGATGCGGTCGGGCGTGGACACAGAAATGGTGCGACACCATAACGGCCCGATCAGGGCAGTCGACGCCCTAAGCCGAGGGCGCGTCGGACCGGCGGAAGCCGAAGTGTCGGAAGCCGAAACCCGGGCCGCGGAAATGGGGTGCGCCGAGACCCGTCGAATTGACCAGGTTCGTGATCCGGTCCTTGAGTCCGCTCAGCATCTCGGTCTCTTGTGCCTTGGTCAGGCGGCCCGCCGCCACGGCCTGGTCGAGCTTCTGCTTGGCCGAAGCAACCAGGGCATCGATCAGCCCCGGCACCGACTTGCCGTGATCCTTGGCGATCTGCGCGAGACTCTTCCCGTTCTCGAGCTCTGTTCGCAGCTGCGCATCCGTGAGTCCGAGATAACCGGCAGCCGTGTCGAGGCGGCCGAAGAAACCGAAATGGCCGAAGCCGAAGCCCCCGTGATGACCTCCGATGATCGGGAAGTCGTCGGCCTGGATCCGCGCGTTCAGAGCGTCGCCCTCGGCCTTCGTGATGCGCCCTGCGGCGACGGCCGCGTCGACCCGGTCCGCCAAGGCCTTCTTCAGCGCGTTGCTCAGCTTGTCGGGAGAGATCCCGAGCTGGCCGGCGGCGTCGTCGATGATGGCCTTGCTCTCGTCGCTCGGTGAGTTCTCCTGCGACGCAGCCACTGCTGCGGCACCCCCACCGGCGGCGATCAGCACTGCAGCAGCGCCAACGGCGTACTTGCTCTTGCGGCTCAGCTCCATCTCTCGCTCCTCGATTTCGACTGGACGTAGCCAACCAGGACGTTCTAAGAGCGCGCTAAGAACTCTCTAAGAGGTTCTGTCCTCCGGTTCGCCGTAACCGTTCAGCCGAAGGGTCATCCGGGTGCCTCCGCCGTCTGCGCGTTCTGCGACCACGTCTCCCCCGTGCGCCTTGGCAACCTGGCGAACGATCGCGAGACCAAGTCCCGAGCCGGGCAGTCCGCGAGCCGACGGCGCACGGTAGAACCGGTCGAAGACATAGGGAAGATCCTTCTCGTCGATGCCGGGACCGTGGTCACGGACCGTCACGCTGCCGTTCTGGACCGCGACCTCCACCGTGCCGCCGGGCGGGCTCCATTTCGCGGCATTGTCGAGCAGGTTCGCAACGGCACGCTCGATCGTGGCCGGTACGCCGTTCACGACCGACTCTTGCAGGTTTGTCGTAAAGCTGACGGCCGGACGGTTGCGGCGAGTGCGCTCGACGGCATCGGCTGCGACGAGATCGAGACGGACTTCCTGAGGCTCATGCACCGGGTGTTCACCGCGCGCGAGGTCGATCAGCCCCGCGATCAGTGCCGTCATTTCCTCAAGTTGGTCGACGACGTCCGCGAGTAGCCGCTGGCGGTCGATTGGAGAAAGCTTGCGTTCGCTGGCGAGTACTTCGATGTTCGTACGCAGGCTCGTTAGCGGCGTGCGCAGCTCGTGCGATGCATCCGCGACGAGCTGGCGCTGCGCCCGAGACGATTCCTCGAGTGCGCCGAGCATGGAGTTGAAGCTCCCGGCCAGCCTGCTCAGCTCGTCGCGTCCGGTTACGTCGATCCGCTCCGAGAGATCGCCTGTCTCTGTGACGTTCTCTGTTGCCGATGTGAGCCGCCGCACCGGAGCAAGTGCGGCGCGTGAAACGGCCAGGCCGAGGGCAACCGCGATCGCGATCCCACCACCACCTATCAGAATGAGAAGGTTCTTGATGCGACCAAGCGAGTGATCGACTTCGGTCAACGAGCGGGCGACCTGCACCGCGCCACCGGGTCCGTACGGGAACGTCAGCATCCGAAGGTGCGTCCCGTTTAGATGGGTGTCACTGAAGAATGCTTTCCGATCGCCTCGGGCGACCGCCTTCACGGCACCGTTCACCGGCAACGCGGCAGTCGCGCCGCGAGGCAAGTAGACGTTGCCGCTCGAGTCGACACCCTGCGGATAGACCGTCGGGCCACCGAGCTCGCCGGCCGGCGTGCCGAAATGCTCGAAATCGTGGACTGGGGCCCCCTCCAGCTGCGCGGCTGTCGTCCTCAGCGAATCATCAACCGTTGCCCGTAGCTGGTCCCGGACGACGAAATAGACCACGAACGATGCCGCAACGACCGCGAGCGCGACCGCTGCAGCGGCAACAAGAGCGAGTCGGGCACGAAAGCTCAGCGGCCATCTGGCCAGGGAGAGGCTGCCCGTGAGACGCGACATGCTCTCGCGCGCGTGGACGAGCCAGATGCGTGCCCTGCTCACGACTCGCGGAGCGCGTAGCCCACGCCACGCACCGTCTGGATCAGACGGGGCTTGTCGCCGGCCTCGGTCTTGCGGCGCAGGTAGCCGATGTAGACGTCGAGCGAGTTCGATGCGAAGCCGAAGTCGTAGCCCCAGACCCGCTCGAAGATGATCGACCTCGTCAGCACTTGGCGCGGATTCATCATGAAGAGCTCGAGCAACGCGAATTCCGTCCGCGTGAGCTCGATCGGATCGGCGCCTCGCCGGACCTCGCGAGTACCTGGATCGAGCTCGAGGTCGGCGAAGCGGAGGACGTCGTCCGAGCCGGCGGTCGTCCGCCTGAGCAGCGCGCGCAGGCGGGCGACGAGCTCCTCGAGGGCGAACGGCTTCGGTACGTAGTCGTCCGCGCCCGCATCGAGCCCGGCCACCCGGTTCTCGATCTCGTCGCGAGCCGTGAGCATCAGAACGGGAACGCGGTTCCCGTCGCGCCGCAGACGCCGGCAAACCTCGAGTCCGTCGATCGTAGGCATGAGGACGTCGAGGATGACCGCGTCCGGCTGGGGCTCCCCGTTTTGAAGGCGGGAGAGCGCCTCGCGGCCGTCGGCCGCGAGCTCGATCTCGTAGCCCTCCAGCTCCAGGGCACGCTGTAGCGACTCGCGCACCGCGCGCTCGTCGTCGACGACCAAGATCCTCATGCCTCCTATTTTGCTCTCGGAAGCTGAGAGACTGCTAAGAGAGCCCGACTACGGCTTGGTGAGCGCCAGGCGGACGGTGCCCCGTCCCTTGAGCGCCCGGATGCGGACACCGTACGTCCGTGTGCCGCAAATCGTCGTCGTGCGCGTGACCGTTGCCGAGCTGACCGCATGCACGGCGCGGGTCGAGCCGGCGAAGACATCGACAGCCAGGCGCATGCCCTTGCTCGGTCGCACGCTCAGCTTCAGCGTGCCGTCGAGTGGCGTGGAGACCGTGAATGTTCGTGTCCGCGTCGTACGCGTGAAGGCGCCCGTCACCGTCTTCGGCGCGCTTGGCGTCCATGGCGTGGTCACGTCCGCCTCCGCAGCGGCCAGAGCGGCATCTGTTGGATAGAGAGACTGGGACACGATGTCCCAAGGGGTCTCGGTCTTTCCCGCCTTGCGCTCGTTCAGCACGCGGTAGGTCTCGGCCCAGCCCTCGCCGGGATTCACCGTGTAGTGGGCAGCGTCTTCCGCACCCGGGACGAGCTCGTTCCGACGAGTTCTCGCGCAAACTTGCATCGCGGAGTCCCAACGCTTCGGTCCCCATGCGATCGCTTGCCATGGTGCGTTCGAGCGGTGCTCCGCGACGTTGTGTCCGTACTCGTGCGTGATCACAGCTTCCGCCGAGAGATCCGCCGCGGGATCCTCACCGGGCGTGTAGAGGAGGCTTCCCTGCGGGGCGTAGCAGGCAACGGCGTCCTGGCCGCAAATTTGTGAGATCTGGGAAGACGTCGACAACAGCACGGTGACCTGCGAGATCTCCGAACCGTGCACGAGCAAACCGAGGAAGTCTGCCCAGCGTTGCTCGAGCGCAGGATCCACCGGATAGCTGTTCGATGCGTAGACGGTGACCTTCTCTCCCGTCGAGATCGTGTAGTCCCCGCCCCAGTACCCAGGAGGCACGAGCCCGACGGTCGAGGGCTTGGCGATCGTCGTATCGGGGATCGGGCGGGAGGCGTTGGAGATTTCCCCGAGGCTCGGTGACTTGAGCCTGAGAGTCGGCTTTGCCTGTGAAACCGCCGCCGCCACAAGGGCAGTTGCGACGACGGCGGCACACAGAACGAGACGACGGGCGGAGGGGGAAATGCCCGCCCGGACTGAGCTTCGCGAGTGGACGGTCGCTTGGGGTTCCTGGTCCCGCGAAGCCATGACGTACGACGCTGCCACCCCTGACTAAGACCCCTTTAAGAGGCCCGTAAGGAGTTTGTGAGATCGACTCTTAGCGTCTTCTTACCCACGTTTCACGACGCTCTTAGAGTGCGATGGTGTCATGGACGCCGTGAGACGACGCATTTCCTTGCCCCTCGTAGCCGCAGTGCTCGCCGGTGCCTGCATCGGAGCCGGCGGCGGCGCGGCCACCTATGTCGCGTTGTCGTCCGGCGACTCCAAGACGGTCGTGCGTCAGGTCACGGTGTCCGATTCGCAGCCTGCGGCGAACACGAATGGGCTTTCTGTGCACTCGATCTACGAGCTCGCCCGCAAGGGTGTCGTCAAGATCACGGTCTCCACGGGTGCCGGCGCGCTGGGAGGCTCGTCGCAAGCGCAGGGTTCGGGCTTCGTCTACGACACCGACGGTCACATCGTCACGAACGAGCACGTCGTGGACGGGGCTCAGTCGGTCTCGGTTCAGTTCTGGAACGGCAAGTCGTACACCGCCCACGTGGTCGGGACCGACGCTTCGACCGACCTCGCGGTGCTGAAGGTGGATGCGCCCTCCTCGCAGCTTTTCCCGTTGACGCTCGGCGATTCGAGCAAGGTCGCCGTCGGTGACAGCGTCGTCGCGATCGGCAGTCCGTTCGGACTGCAGGAGACGGTGACATCCGGCATCGTCAGCGCGCTGCACCGCGAGATGACCTCGCCCAACAACTTTGCGATCGACGACTCGATTCAGACCGACGCGGCTATCAACCACGGCAACTCCGGCGGACCTCTGCTCAACGCGCAGGGGAAGGTAATCGGGGTCACGTCGCAGATCGAGAGCGACTCCGGTGGCAGCGACGGGGTCGGGTTCGCCGTCCCTTCCAACACGATTCGTTCGATCGCATCGCAGCTCATCTCGAGCGGTAAGGCAGAGCACGCCTTCCTCGGCGTTCAACTGAAGGACGCGTCCTCGAGCAACGGCGCGGTGGTCGCTCAGGTGCGGCCGGATACGCCCGCGAGCAAGGCGGGACTGAAAGCCGGCGACGTCATCACCGCGCTCGCCGGCAAGAGCGTCAGCACCGCGAGCGAGCTGCGGGCCGCGATCAACGCGCGGCAACCCGGAGACACCGTCTCGCTCACCTATCGCCGCGCTGGTCAGAGCCACACCGTCACGGTAAAGCTCGCGAGCCGACCGGCTTGAGGCTCTACGCCGGACTCTGGTAGGTCTTCGACATCGTCTGGAGCAGTTTCCAGGCGATCGAGCTATGAGTCTCGACCAGAGGCCTGAACTCCCAGGACGTCAGCCCGTAGCAGCGCAACTCGGTCTCAGCCGTGACAGTGGCGGTCCGGACACTCTGGTTCAGGAGCGCGACCTCGCCGAAGTAATCTCCAGGCCCGAGTCGCCGACGTTCGTCGCCACCTACCGAGACGAGCGCTTCGCCTTCCTCGATCACGAAGAAGCCGACGCCGCCCTGCCCTTCGGTCGTCACGGTGTCACCAGCCTGGAAAGTCCGCTGTTTCATGGTCGAAGCGATCCGCCCCCGTTCCCTGTCGTCGAGGTCCGAGAAGATCGGTACCCGCTTCAAGAGTTCGGCTGCGCCCTCGGCCACGGTCAGGACTATGCCACACTGAGCGCGTGAAGCTGACGATCGTCGGGTGCTCGCCTGCCTGGCCGAATCCCGGCGGCGCCCAGTCCGGATACCTGGTCGAGGGGTCAGGCCGAGTTCTGCTGGACTGCGGGCCCGGAGTCCTGCCCCGCCTGCGAGAGCAGGAGCCCTGGCCTCACCTCGACGCGATCGTCATCACCCACTTCCATCTCGATCACTGGGGTGACCTGGTGCCGTGGACATTCGGCTCGATGTTCGGCCCGGGCCGCGAGGTCCCCCCGCCCCAGCTCTGGCTCCCACCCGGCGGCAAGGAAGAGCTCGGGCGATTCGGTGAGAAGCTGGGCTTCGCGGGCATGTTCGACGCCTTCGACATGCGCGAGTACGTCGAGGGTCGATCCTTCGAGGCCGACGGCCTGACGGTCACACCGGTGCGGGTGCCCCACTACCAGCTACAGACGTATGCGTTGCGTGTGAGCGACGGGAAGTCGACCCTCGCCTACTCGGGCGATTCGGCTCCCAGCCCTCAGCTCGCGGAAGTCGGGCGCGACGCCGACCTGTTCCTCTGCGAGGCGACGCTGAAGGAAAGCCGTGAGGGCGGTGACGGCCTGCGTGGGCACCTGTCGGCCGAAGAGGCGGTCGCCGCCTTCGAGGACTCCGGCGCCCGGCGGCTCGTAATCATCCACCGCCCCGACGAGCTGCCGCTGCCCGACGGCATCGAGCGCGCGTCGGACGGCGACCAGTACGACATCTAGCGCTGAGGGGCACTATGGCAAGCGGAACGCCAGCTCGCCGAGGCGGCGATACCCCGACACGGACGGATGGTCGCCGTCGCTCGTCCAGTCCTCTCGCATACGACCGGGCCGGTGCGGGTCCTCGAGGGTGTCGTGAAACGGCAGCACTTGGACGCCCTCCTCCTGCGCCATTGCCACGATCAGCTCGTTCAGCCGGCGGATGTTCGACTCGGCCGCAGGCCAGCCGTTGTTCCACGGGAGGACGTCCGCAATGACGACGCCGAGCCCGAGCTCCCGACCGCGACGCACCATCGCTCGTAACGTCTCAGCGGCGACCTCCACAGGAAAACCCTGTGCGATGTCGTTGATCCCGCCCTGCACGACGAGCACGTCGGCGCCGTGCAGGCAACCCTCGAGGCGCGCCATGATCTGGTCGGTGCGCTCTCCGTAGACGCCGAAGTTACGGAATTCGAGCCTGGGATCGGCGAGGGCTGCCCAGTGCTCCCACCGGCTCTCCTCGTCGCCGCCGAGCCGCGCGTCGTAACCGGGGCTGCCTTCCGTGATCGAGTCGCCGAGCGCGACCACGACGACTCGTGCCTCGTCAGCTACGGGGATCCGTACGCTCCGCGATCTTCTCGGGGATCCCCTGGTTCTTGCTGACGATGTCGTAGCCCTTCCGTCTTTCGACGACCTCTTCGACATCCGGATACTCGTGGCCCGGATGCACTGCGAACTGGTGGGGCTCTGACCGCAGCTCTTCGTACTCCGTCCGGGTCATCGTGATGCGCCGAACACAGGTCGCGTCGCCGCACTCACACACCAGATCGAGCGGCTCGTCCTTGAGCTGGAACGTCTCCGCGAGATCTTCGATCCGCTCGTTCACTTCTCGAAAAACGGCCTCGTTCAGCCCGATGCGTTCCTCGCGCGAGCTCATCGATAGAGACCCTACCCCTCCACCGCTGTCTGGTCCTTCTCGATAAGGACGAAGCGGTCCTCGTATCCTACGACCCTCCCGACAGGGTCCTCGGCGGCTTCGTGCCCGGGCGCGGTGAAGTAGTGATTCGGGTTCGCCCGCACGGCGGCGTACTCGGAGATCGAGAGACGGACGATCTCAACGCAATCAGGTCGTGGGCATTCGCAGAGGAAGGGAACCTGCTCGAGCGGTGCGTCGTACTCCTCGGCTTTCGCCCGGATTTGCTCGTTCGCGTTGCGGAAGGTGCGATTGTTTTTCACAATCCGTTGCTCGGTCGAGTCGTTCATGACCTGCGGCTCCTTCTTGCCGCCGGGTCGGCGGCTAAACGCACTTGTCGTCCGAGACGACTGTGAGCAGCTCAGCCGGAGACGGCTCACCGGGCTTGATCGCGGCGACGAGGTCGTGCAGCTTCATCCGGTTCGTCCGCGCAGCCTTGCGAATGAGCTGAAACGCCTCCTCAGGTCCGAGGCCGTAGCGCTCTGCAACGACGCCCTTGGCCTGTTCGATCGCGACGCGGGAGTGCAACGCGTGCTCGAGCTGAGCCCGGCGCTCGTAGGTTGCATGGGTCACCGCGAGCAGGCGCGCAACCGCCACGGAAGCCTCCTCGACCGTGCCGACCTCGATGTCGGTGCTCTCCACCACCGGCGGCAGTCTAGTTCGTGCTGCGCCGCGGCTTCAGATCGACGACGAGGTCGCAGTCGAGCGCGTCGGCGATCCGGAGGAGCGTGTCGATCCGGGGAGGCCGGCCGCCTCGCTCGAGTCGCGCAATCGCGGACTGGGTCGTACCGACGAGCTCGGCGAGCTCGCGCTGCGAGAGCCCGCGGGCCTGGCGCCGTGCGGCGACTTTGTCTGCGACCGCTGCGAAGAACCAACCACGATCCGCGGTTCGGATTCGCTCCTGCAGGCGCTCGAGTGCCCCTTTGCTCGCCCTTGGCATCGCATGCATGCTATGTCAAGCGGTCGTCGAACTGCGCGCTGAGACGCTGGTAGAAGAATCCGCCCAGGAGAAGCACGCCGCCGACGGCCAGGAACGAGAGCGCCCGCTGTACAGAGCTCAGGCTTGGCAGGTCGTAGAGGAAGATCTTCCCGAGGCTGATGGCGAAGAGGATGAATCCTCCGACACGAAGCACTCCGCGCCGCTTCTTCAAGCCCACGTAGAGCGAGACGAGCGCGAGCAGCCCCCAGAAAGCGCTCACGACGGTGTGTCCGCGCTGAAAGTCGGTGTGCACGTCCTGCGGCGAGATCCGCTGCATTGCTTCCAGGATCGCGAGGGAGGCGCCGTAGACGGTGAGGGCGCCGGCCGCCCAGATTGTGGCGAGGCGATACCGCTCGTGCCAGCCGAGCGCCCAGGCGACCGTCGCCGTCGCCGCGATGACGAGCATCAGGCTCGCGAGTCCGTGTCCGGGATGCGAGCGGACGACGACGAGCTGTGTCGGCGGCGTCTCCTCCGCCAGCGTGAAGAGCGTGCCGAACACCAGGTAGACCAGCGATGCGATCTGCAGCCGCCGCTCGTCGACCGCGACCGAGATGAGCGCGAGCAGCGCCGCAGTCAGCGTCCACGCCAGGACCAGCCAGACCCCGTTCAAGACCATTCCCTCGCCGACCGCGGCGACGCCGAGCCCCATGATCCAGAGGAACGTGGTCAGGTCGCGTCGATTCGGTCGCGTGAATGCACCCGCGGCGAGGGTCGTGTAGAGAGCGCCGGCGCAGACCAGCACCAGGCCGTTGCCGTCGATCCCCGCGACCTCGCTTGGAACGAGGACGAGCGCGCCCGCGAGCAACGAGATCAGGCTGAAGAGGATCGCGCCGACTCCTTCTCCGGTGAGGTTCGTGTCGGAGGTCAGCTCGCGCAGGAGGCCGGCGAGCAACGCGGCCGTTCCGACGATCAGCAGCGAGATGCCGTACCGCGTCTCGCTCAGCGTGCGAACGTC
>JBKPTB010000130.1:0-9274 GCA_046735315.1 Actinomycetota bacterium | reverse complement strand
TCGCACCTTCGGGTGGAACGGACGAAGCAGCCGGCCGAGCTGCACGCGCTTCCCCAAGATGGCGATCCGGGCTTTTGAAGATCGCCATCGTCTCGAACGGCTTTGCGGACGGTCCGGCCCAGGCTCTTCGCGACTATCTCGTCGCGCGTGAGGTCGACGTCGTTACCGTCTTCCACCCGCTCACTCCCGAGCAGGGGAGACAACATCGACTCGCAACGTATGCCGGCGGGAAGCAAATCGACGAACGTGTCGTCACGATCCCGTTACGGCCGCCCGCGTCGTACGTGCTCGACCCGTTCGTCCCCTTGCTGCAGCCGAAGGCGGACGCGTGGTTCGGCTTCAATCCGCTCGCGTGCGCACGCGGGCTGCTGCCGCGCCGCGCGCCGCGCGTCGTCCTGTGGTCGGTCGACTTCGTTCCGGATCGCTTCGGTCGCGGCACGCTGGCGACGCGGATCTACGATCGGCTCGACCGCCTATGCTGCCGGCGCGCAGATGCGCGCGTCGAGCTTTCCGACGCGGCCCGTGATGCGCGCAACGCGCGACACCGGCTCAGCGTCGAGGCCGGCGCGGCGCACATCGTCCCGATGGGCGCGTGGAGGGACCGTGTTCCCACGACGCCGTCAGACGGCTACGAAGCGCGCCGCGTCGTCTTCCTCGGGCACCTCGTCCCACGCCAAGGCGTCGAGACGCTTCTCGCGGCCCTCGCCGAGTGCAAGGTTCCGGCCGACGTCATCGGGACGGGGCCGCTCGAGGGCGACCTCCGCGCACGCGCGCGCAACCTCGGCGCGGACGCGACTTTCCACGGCTACGTCGACGATCATCGGGGGGTGGAGCGACTCCTGAGCTCGGCAGCCGTCGCCGTCGCGCCCTATCGCCTTTCCGAGGACACCTTCACGCGCTATGCCGATCCAGGGAAGCTGAAGGCGTACCTCGCGGCCGGACTGCCAATCGTCATGACGGACGTTCCGCCGAACGCGAGCGAGCTTGCCGCCGAGGCCGGCGCGGAGATCGTGGAGGACGACGTGGGCGCCCTCGCAGCCGCCATCTCACGGGCGCTCGCCTCACCCGAGCAGTGGGTCGAGCGGCGTGAAGCCGCCCTTGCCTACGCGCGCCGCTTCGACTGGAACGTCCTGCTCGGCGACCTGCTCGAGAAGCTCGACCTCAAGCCAAGCGCAAAGCCGGCGAAGTACGCCGCCTGACTCGCCATGACGGCGAACGGCTCGAGCGCACCGACCGCGAGCGACTGGAACCGCACCGCGGCGTGGATCCCGCTGAGCAGCAGCGCAGCCGCATAGGCGAGGACGAGCGTAATTCCGACGGTCCGCAAGGGATCCCCGGCGGCAATCAGGACGACTCCCCCGGTTGCGGCAAGCATCGGCGCAAGCGAGAGCGCCGTCGCGACGCTCAGACTGCGGCCATGCGTCCGCCGCGCCGCCGTGCCACGCGCCCGGGCATGGCGCACGACATCCTCGAGGTGCGGGCGCACCAGCGGCGCGGGCGCCGCGGAGACGGAGGTGTCCGGCGTGTAGATGGTGCGCTTTCCCCGCGATGCCAGCCAAACCACGAGCTGCTCGTCGTCGATGCCTGCCCCGAGCGCCTCGAGGCAGTCAGACCGGCGCACGATGATGCTCTCCGCAGAATGGTCGACGACCGTCCGAACATTGCCCGGGAAAAAGCTCGACCGCCGCGAGCCGCCGCCGAGGCGTGATTCCAGCACTGCCGCCGCGACGAGCTGCCGCAGCGGCGCACGCAGCGGCGCAAGCGTCGGCGCAACGACAGCTCCCACGTCGGGATCCGCGAAGAACGGCACAGCCGCGCTGACCCAGTTCCCCGCAGGCCGGACGCCAGGACCCAGGAGCGCGACGAGCGCGCCGCGGGCGTCGCGTACCGACGGGGCCAGCTCGAGCTCCGGATAATCGAGCGCCTCGGCCGCGGCGTGCTCGCCGACCAGGCTAACCAGCGGCAGCAGTTGAGGGCGCTGCACCGGGCCGTGCAACAGCCGGCGCTTGCGCTGGTACGTTCGAAGAATGCGGAGGCGGTAGAAGACTGCCGCCGTATCCAAGAGCGCCCGGACGACTGTCGCCGAACGCAACGCCGACCCGGTAAAGCGGTATTGGAGGCGCACGGGCTGCTCCTTGATGCGGCCGAAGCCCAGTGCGGTTGCGACGGCGAGCAGCTCAATGTCGAACGCAAACTGCTTCACAAGCAACAGGGGTACGACCTCGTCGACGACGCGTCGGTGAAAGACCTTGAGGCCGACCTGCGTATCGCGGACGTCGAGACGGAACAGCAGGCGATTCAGCTGCTGGTAGCACCAGCTCGCGATGCGGCGTGAGCGCGGGTAGTCGACGATCGACTGCGGATGCCGCTTGGAGCCGATGACGAAGTCGAGGTGCTCGCGGCGCGCCGCATCCAGATACGAGGGAACGGACGCAGGGTCGAGATCGAGGTCGGCGTCGATCAAGGCGATCCAGTCACCGCGCGAGGCAAGTGCCCCCGTCTTCACCGCGTAGCCCTTCCCAAGGTTGCGGTCGTAGTGGATGACGCGGAACCCGGCGTCGCCGCGGGCGGCCAGCAGCTGCTCCGCCGTCTCGTCGATCGACCCGTCCGAGACGACGATGACCTCGATCTCCTCGTCTGGCAGCCGGTCCGCGAGTGCCCGGCGGATCACGCCGACGTTGGCGACGATCTCCTCTCCTCCGTTGTAAACGGGCAAGACCGCCGAAAGCACCGGTGCGACTGTATCTCCCGCCGCACGGGGCGGTACGGTCTCGCCCGTGACCGAGCCTGCGCGCTGGGGCCGCCGCCGCCGAGCCCTCGACCTCCTGGATCGCCTCCACATCTCGCGCCCCGCCGTCGCGGCGTACGAGGCGGCACTCGCCGCGAAGTCCTCACTTCTGGGGCACGGCCGGGAGGCCGACGACGGGCTGCCGCTCCCGCCTGCGCGCATGCGTACTCAAGTGGGCCCCCTCCACGCGGACGCACGCTTCTTCATCGAGAGCGGAAGGCACAACGCGGAGCTGATCCGCGGTGTGCTCGCGGACCAGGGCGCTACCGTGGAAAGTCTCGACGCGCTGCTGGACTGGGGCTGCGGGTGCGGCCGCGTGCTACGGCACTGGGCGCGGCTCGGCGACACGGACGTCTTCGGCTGCGACATCAACCCGAAGATGGTCGCCTGGTGCCGGGAGAATCTCGCGTTTGCCGACGTCGCCTCGAACCGGCTGTCACCCCCGCTCCCGTACGAGGACGCGACCTTCGACCTCGTCTACGCGTTCTCGGTGATGACCCATCTCTCCGAGGAGCTTCAGGCGGCGTGGGTCGAGGAGTGCCGCCGCGTGTTGAGGCCCGGAGGCTTCTTCCTCTTTTCAACGCTCGGTGAATACTTCGTCTCGCGCGACAGGCTGACACCGGAGGAACGCAGCGCGTTCGCGGCCGGCAATCTCGTCGTGCTCTACGAGCGCTCCGCGGGCTCCAGCCTCTGCAGCGCCTATCACCCGCATGAGTACGTCCGGCGCATCCTCGCGCGCGATTTCGACGCGGTCGCGTTCCGGCCGGCCGCCGACGACGGCCGGCACGACATTCACGTTTTGCGCAAGCCCGTCGCTTGATGCGGCGGCTCGAAGAGCTTGCCGGCCGACGCCTCGGCGGAGTCATCCTGTTCGCCTTGGCGCTCGCGGTCTACGCGGTGCGCGCGATCGGCTGGCCGCTCGCCGGCGGACGCGACCTCGATGAGTACCTCTACGACTACATCCAGTTCCTCGACTGGCACCCGTTGCTGCCCTGGTCGATGCTCTTCCGGACGCCGGTACCCGGCCTGGTCGACGGAGTTTCCCTCGACGTCGCGGGCGGTTTCTTCGCCGAGCCGGTGATGGCGTTGCTCTATGCAGGATCGGTGGTCGCGTGGGCGACGGCTGCGCGTGCGTTCGGAGCGAGGGCCGCACTGCTCGTCGCGCTCGCCCTTCTGATCTACCCGGCCTACGGGCTGATGTTCCACGAGGTCTCGAGCGAGCCGGTATTCGCCGCCGGCTTCGCGTTGTGGGCGCTGCTCGTCGTGCGGGCCTGGCAGTCGCCGTCACCCACGCGCTTCGCGCTGGCAGGCCTGGGTGTCGCGCTGCTCGCGCTGATCCGGCCGGGGAACGCCGTGCTGGTCGCGTTCGTTCTGTTTCCGCTCGTCCTTCCCGGGAGCCCGCGAACGCGGCTTGTCCGAGCAAGCGCGTTTCTCGCAGCATCCCTGCTCCCGCTCGTCGCGTGGGCGGTGCTGAACGGCGTTCGCTTCGGCGACTACTCCCTCGCCCGTGGCGGGAACGCGGTGATCCCCTTCTATCGCGCCTACATCACGGACAAGATAGTGCGGCCGGACAACGGGCCGGCCTCACGCAGGCTCGCGGATGCGGTCCGCCGCCATCTGGTCACGCACGATCCGTACAGGTCGTACGGGGTGACGGTCGGCGAGGTCTTTCGCAGCGGCAGCTTCAGGATCCACGAGGACTTCTATCTCCTGTCGGACGAGGTCTTCGGCTGGGACTCCAACTACTCGGTGCTGCGCAAAGCCGGGATCGAGGCGGTGCGGAAGCACCCCGGCAAGTACACGTCCGGCGTGCTCGACACGATCTGGCAGCAGCTGAGCAAGACGTACTTCCGCACGCCGCCGGGCAAAGGCGCCGCGTCGTCGGCTCCTGCACAGCCGACGGTGCACGTGAAGGGCAAGAAGCTGCCTGCGCCGACGGAGGGTCAGCCGATCCCCGCGGGCCAGAGCGTGTGGATCTCGCGCCCCGACAACTGCATCCGCGAGGTTTGGACGTCCGCCGTCTCGCACCACTTCACGTTCTGCCGCGCGGGCTATCGCGGCCGGTTCGACTCCATCGGACGTGAACTCGACTCATTGTTCGCCGCCCTCCCGGACCGGCGTCCGAACTCATGGCTCGCGCTGAAGCTGAACCAGGCGTCCCGTTGGTATCCGCGCCTCATCCTCTGGATCGCTCTGGGTCTCGGCGCGCTCGTCCTGCGCCGCCCGAGCGGCTCGCGCACGTTGATCGCGCTCGCAACCGCAGCGCTGCTCGTGATCGTGCTCAATGCGCTGGGCCTCTTCGCGGACCCGCGCTTCGCGCTACCGGTCGCCCCGGCCTTCATCCTCTTCGGCTCGTGCGCTCTGCTCGGACGACGCTGATCGTGCGCTGGCTTCCCGCGCTGGCGGGAGCCGCGTACGTCGCTACCGTCGCGGCACTCGGCACGCGGCTGGTTCAGGACAACGACTGGGACACCGACGTCTCTGCGCCGTTCGCGCTCGCAGCTCAGCTGCGAGGAAGCGGCCCCGTGCATATCCCCCACTACGGGGAGTGGACGACGTTCTGGTGGTTGCTCGCCACACGGTGGTTGCCCTGGCATGCGTCGATCTGGGACGCGTCTGGGTACGTCCTCGCAGTCGCGACGGCAGTTCTGCTCGCCTGGGCGACCGCACGCGTCGCCGGACGGTGGGCGGGCGTCACCGCGGGTGCCGCCTCCCTCCTCGTGGGGCCCTTTGCGCTCCGGGCGCTCCTCGGGCTCGCGTCGCACGTGACGAATCCCGTCGGCGCGGTCGCCCTCGGCGCGGGCGTGGTGTTGCTGCCGCGAACGCGTTCGTGGTTGCTCGTCGCGCTGCTCGGGACCTTGGCCGGCACGAACGCCGCGTCGGATGGGTTGCTCTGGATCGCAGGAGTCTTCCCGTTCGCAGTGGCCACGGGCGTCCTCGCGTGGACGACACGGCGCCGCGACGTCGCCGCCCGCGCTCTCGGGACCGTCGCAATCGCGATCGCCTCGTCCCTCGTCACGACGTTCGTGATGCGCGCACTCGACTTCCATGTCGTCGGCCTGGACGTCGGGCTCGCCAGCGTGCGCGACCTCCCGTCGAACGTGAGGCACCTCGTGCGCATGATCGCGCTCCTGGGCGGATCGAACTACGCATTGCCCGGTCCGTACCCGCACGAGCCGCTGCGGGTCATCGTTGCGATCCTCTGGCTCGCAGGAGTTGCGTCGCCGGTGGTCGCCGCAGTGAAGCTGCGCCGCGCGGATGCAACGCTACGCGCCTACTCCTTGTTCTGGGCCGCCGCCGTCGTGAGCCTGTGCTTCGTCTTCGTCGTCACGTCAAACGCGACAGATCTCGGCCCGAAGAGCGCGAACTACCTGTTGACGCTCGCGCCTGCTGCCGGCGTCGGCGTTGCGCTGCTCGCGCGCCGCTCCGGCGCCGGCCAGGTTGCCGTTGCTCTTGCGATTGCAGCGGTCGCAGCGATCAACCTCGGCGGCATCGTCGACGGGCGTGCCGAGATCACCGACCTGCCCGCGATCAAGGCACACGCCGAGGAAGTCCGGCACGTGCTCGAGCGTGAAGGAGCGACCCGCGGCTACGCCGGTTACTGGGATGCGCAGAATCTCAGCTGGCAGACACACATGCGCTTGCGCGTCGCACCGGTCGTCAATTGCGGCGAAACGCTTTGCCCTTACAGGTTCTTCACAATCAGGTCGTGGTACGAGGAGCAAGACGGCCCGACATTCCTTCTTATCGACCCGACGAACCGCGTCGTGCGCACCCCGTCGTTCGTCGCGCAGGCGGCATCGACGTACCGTCTCGGCGCGCTGACGCTCTATGTGTTCCGATACGACATCGCACGTCACATCAAGGCGCCTGCGGCGTCGTGAACCTCTGCTACCCTCGGCCGGTTCCTTAACCCCGGGGAGGAAGAAGACTTTGAAACGGTTCGCGCTTCTCACCACGCTCGCCGTGCTGTGCTGCGGCATCGCCGCCGCGCCTGGATCGTCGGCGAGCTTCGACGACACCAATCCGTGTCCCGCCAGCGGACCGCTGCTCGTGTGCCCGACGGCGCAGGTCGGCCAGGCGTACACGCTGCAGCTGCGTGCCCTCGCCGGGTGCGATCAGTATTGGTGGGAGTTCTCGAACGGCGGCCTGCCCCCGGGGTTGTCGATGTCGTTGTCGGGCCTCATCACCGGTACACCGACCAGTGCAGTGTCGACGCAACCGTGGGTGCAGGTACACGATCTCACGCCGGACATGGGCGGCTACCCCTGGTGCGGCGGCGACAACAAATCCCAGCGCCAGTTCGTCTTCAATGTCGTAGCCGGCCTCAGCATCCAGGATCAGTCCGTCCCGGGCGGAACGATCGGGCAACCGTACTCGAAGCAACTCACCGCCCTCTCAGTCACGAACATCAACCCTGTGCAGGGCTCGCCCGCAACGGCGACCTGGTCGATCAAGTCGGGCTCGCTTCCGGACGGCGTGACACTGTCGTCGGGCGGACTGCTGAGCGGTACGCCGACGGCAGAGGGCTCCTACACCTTCGTGGTGCAGGCGAACGGCGGGGGGACCGCGTCGGACACGGAGACAGAGACGCTCATCGTCCGGCAGCCGCTCACCGTGACGTCGCAGCTCACCGGCCCGGTGAAGGCCGAGGTGGGCGTTCCCTTCAGCGCATCGCAGAGCGCCGCGGGTGGCGAAGGAACGTTCACGTGGTCGATCAGCAAGGGCGCGCTGCCTTCGGGCCTCACCCTCGGTACCGATGGGTCGCTCTCGGGCGCACCGGAAGTCGCCGGACGGTTCCAGTTCACGCTGACGGTCACCGACCGTGAAGCGCGCTCGAAGAGCCTCGCCGTCACACTCGTGGTGGCGAAGAAGCTGTCATGGAAGACCCTCAAGCTGAAGGCGGGGAAGGTGGGCGTTGCCTACCGCGCCAGGCTCGGAATCGTCGGTGGGGTTGCGCCGCTGACCTGGACGATCCGGGGAAAGCTTCCGGCAGGGGTCAAGCTCGGAAAGACCGGCCTTCTGCTCGGTACGCCGAGGATTGCGCGAACCTATCGCTTTACGGCGACTGCGGTCGACGCGCTCGGCGCATCCACAAAGGCGACGCTGACGCTCGTCGTGAAATAGCTCGCTGCTGCTGCTGCGCGGGGAGGAGCTCCCCGCGCAGCAGCAGGAGGCAGCCGAGCAGCCCGAGCGCGACGAGCGCCGTCGTCACGGCGCCGCCGGTCGTTTTGACGCCGTGCAGACCGTACAGCGGCATCGGGCGGTCGAGCCACATCTGCCGATGCTGGCAGCGGTTCCACTTCTCGACGCCACCGCGCCACGGAGCGTCGCAAGGCGGCTGGGGCTGCCGAAAGAACGCGCCGGTCGCGTTCGGCCGCCACATGGTGCCGATGTTGGGTAGCGCGAACGCGAGCACCACGACGAAGACGGTGACGACAGCCCACGGCGCCGCCAGCACCCGACCGATGAGCGGGCGCAGCGAGGCGCCGTACGCGACAAGCGTCAGCAAGACCAGCGGGAGGCCCCACGGCAGCGCGAGGCGCGGCCCGATCGCAGACCAACCGAACGGCGTCCACCACGATGCGAACCCGAGCGTTAACCCGACGATGACTGCGAGAATGACGAGCGCAGGCCGGACGTCCACCCGTCTCCGCAAAGCGACGACACACGCCACGAGCACGAGCACGCTCGCGGCGGGCCAGAACACGAACATACCGCCACTCGGCGAGACGAGGACACCGGCGGCGTACTCCAGCTTTCTTGCAACCCCCGGCGTGTGGAGCTTCGGCTCGAAGAAGTTCGGGCTGATCACCTTGCCGTAGCGCAGGACGTTGAAGAGCGACGCCGCCACGACTCCGGCGGCGATTCCGGCGGTTCCCCAGATCAGGTGCGGGCGGATACGGACGCCGGTGCGCCGCCGCGCCAGCACAAGGCCGAGAATGCCGAGCGCGATGAGGAAGGGATACGACGTCTCCTTTGTCCAGGTGGCGCCAACGGCGGCAAGCGCGACGACGACCGGGTGTGCGGGCAACACCGTCGCCGCGACGAACGCGACCAGCAGCCCCGTCGCCAGTGCCTCGGCCGCGGTCGTTCGCGCGTACCAGACGAGAGGACTGCTCAGCACCACGATCATGAACGCCCAGAACCACGCTCGCTGCCCGACTCGCGTCAGCACGATCCAGGCGAGGACGACTGCGGCAACGACGGCGGCGACGCTGAGCAACTCCAGGACCCGCGTTCGCGCGGCGTGACCGTCGGCCCCGAGCCCGATCGAGACCAGATCGGGCACGTGCTGCATCAGCGGCCAGTCGCCGACCGATGTCATCAGGCCCCAGTAGTTGAGGTGGCCCGTATAGCCGCACGCGGAGTAGTCGTGGTTGTGGAGGCATGTGAGGAACGCATTCGTGCCGTCGAGGACCTGTCTCTTATACACATCTGACGCTGCCGACGAAAGTTCTAGTGTGTAGATCTCGGTGGGGGCGG
>JBKPTB010000129.1:0-15378 GCA_046735315.1 Actinomycetota bacterium | reverse complement strand
GGCGTTCGTCGTGATCGAGCTGCGGTCGTCGTGGCCGCTCCTCCCGCTGCGGATCTTCCGACGGCGGACGCTCACCGCGGCCAACGCCGCCATGGCGATCGTCGGGGCCGTCGCATTCTCGGAGTTCTTCCTGCTCACCCTGTATCTGCAGAACGTTCTCCACTACTCGGCGGTCCAGAGCGGGGCGGCCTTCGCCGGCTTCGCACTAGCGGTCGTCGTCGTCTCCAACGTCGCACAGGTCGTCGTCGGGCGCCTTGGCGTCAGGCCCACGCTCACCGCGGGGTTGCTCGTCTCCGCCGTATCGGTCGCCGGGCTGACGCGACTGCCCCTGCACGGCCACTACTTCTGGGATCTGTTCCCGTGGTTCGTGCTCGGCGGTGCCGGGATGGGGCTGTCGTTCGTCCCGGTGACGATTGCGAGTCTCACCGGAATCGAGCGCTCCGAGGCCGGAGTGGCCTCAGGGTTGATCAACACGAGCCGTCAGATCGGCGGCGCGATCGGCATCGCTGCGATCAGCGCAGTCGCCGCGACCTCGACGAGCAACTACGTGAACGCTCATTCCGCCGTCTCCGCGACGAGTGGAATCGCGCTCGATCACGGCTTCCAGACCGCTCTCTACGTCTTGACGGGCCTGCTCGTGGTGGGCGCGCTGATCGCCGTTGCGTTACTCAGGCCGGCTCCGGCTCCGAGCGAACGCGCTGCGTCCGTCGACGATGAGACGCCCACGCTCCAGGAGGCGGCGTGACGGCCGCGGCGGCTGCACCGAGGAGCTTCCGGGAGCTGGACGATCTCGTCCTGCATCTAAAGGGTCTCGTGCTGGTGCGCAGACTCAGGGAACAGCGCGGCGCTGATGCTGACGAGTTGCTCATGTATCGGGCGGAGATCGATCGGGTCCGTGAGCAGCTGGCCAACCTCGTGAAGCACCGCTGAGACTCTCGCTTCCGGCGCGGACAGGGGGTATGCGAACATGTGTTCGTGCCGGAGGCGACGATCCTCCACGCCGACGTCGACTCGTTCTACGCGTCCGTAGAGCAGCGCGATGACCCGCGCCTGAGGGGCCGCCCTGTGATCGTCGGCGCGGGTGTCGTGCTGGCGGCGAGCTACGAGGCCAAGGCGTACGGCATCCAGACGGCGATGGGCGGAAGGGTGGCACGTCGACTCTGTCCGCCTGCCGTTGTCGTTCCGCCTCGAATGTCGGCGTACGCCGAGGCGAGCAAGGCCATCTACGAGGTCTTCGACGACATGAGCCCGCTGGTGGAGGGTCTGTCAATCGACGAGGCGTTCCTCGACGTGCGAGGTATGAGGAGGCTCGCGGGCAGCCCGACCGAGATCGCGGTCCGGCTCAAGCGGGAGATTCGTGCCCGCGTCGGCCTGCCGATCACGGTCGGCGTCGCGCGAACAAAGTTCCTGGCGAAAGTCGCCAGTGGCGTCGCGAAGCCGGACGGGCTTCTCGTGGTGCCCCCCGAACGGGAGCTCGCCTTCCTGCACGCCCTCCCGGTCGAGCGCCTCTGGGGCGTCGGGGCAGTCACGGCTGACAAGCTCCACCGGCTCGGGATCACCACCGTCCGGGAAATCGCGAGCCTTCCCGAGGATGCACTCGTGTCTGCGCTCGGGCGCGCGGCAGGACGACAGCTCCACGCCCTGGCCCACAATCGCGATCCGCGACCGGTGCAACCACGCCGCCGCCGAGGGTCGATCGGCTCGCAGTGCGCGCTCGGCCGCGGACCGAAGTCGGCCGACCACGTCGACGCGGTGCTGCTTGGTCTGATCGAGCGCGTAACTCGTCGGATGCGCGTCGCCGGGCGCGTTGGTCGAACGATCGTCCTCAGGCTGCGCTTCGACGACTTCTCGCGAGCAACGCGTTCATTCACGCTAAGCGAGCCGACGGCCGAGACGCGGACCGTGATCGATGCCTCGCGAGCGCTGCTCGGGACAGCCGCGCCGTTGATCGAGCGCCGGGGGCTGACCCTCGTCGGCGTCGCCGTCGCAAACCTCCAGAACGACTGTCCAGCGCAGCTCGTCCTGCCGTTCGACGGCCGCAGCGGGATCGCGCTCGACCTGGCCGTCGACGAAATCCGAAATCGCTTCGGCTCCGGCGCCATCGTTCGTGCCGTCTTGCTCGGACGCAGCTCCGGACTGTCGATTCCGCTGCTACCGGATTAGCCGGAGTACGCGAAGTCCCGCCGGAAGGCGCAGGTTCCGTGTAGCTCGAAGTCGAACGGCGGATCGTGAACGACCACCTCGTCGTTGATCAACTCGGTGCCCGGACGATCGTGGCCCGGCACGATGCACGAGACGGCGGAGTCCGTCTGGAATTCGGTGGTCGCGCGCAAGATGATCGCATCGCCTACCCGAGCTTCGCCGTCGCCGAAGTCGATTCGGGCCTTCCGCACCACCACCGAGGCGGTGGGCTTGCGCACCCACGGCAGGGTCAGGACGTGGTCGCCGCCGAGCCGACCGAGCAGGATCTGACCGAGCTCCATCGGCCCGTCGACATGCAGGACGAGCGTCCAGGGCGAACCGGGCTCGTCGTCGTCATACGAATACGTCATCAGCGCACCGGCGCCGGAAAGCGAGACGCCGTGCGCCTCGCCCTCCCGGATTCGCCAGCTGAGCGCGCCGAAACAGAGCCCGTGCGTCGACCGCCCGCCGGTCATCCCGTCGATCGTGCGGCACGGACAGATGGCGTCGCAGTTGCAGGCCTCGAGGTACATCCCGGCGATGCGGAAGCTCATGAGGCGACCCAGGCCGTGCGGGGCAAAGCCCGCGGATCATAGAGCCTGACCGAGGCGAGTCAGGGTCGACTCAGGGTGATTCCGGATAGCGGCGAAACCCTGGTTCGGCGATCCTGGCCCCCATGAGCGAACACACCCACACAATCGAAAACGGAGCGGCGAAGCGACTCGAGCGGAGCCGCTCGGATCGAATGGTTGCCGGCGTCTGCGGGGGCCTGGCACGGTACTTCGATATCCACCCCGCCTTCTACCGGGTCGGTTTCGTCGTCCTGACGTTGCTCGGCGGGGCCGGCATCCTCATCTACGCCGCGGCAGCACTCGTCATCCCCGACGAGGGCAAGGAGGACTCCGTCGCCACGGCGGCGTTGCGCAATCGCCGTGACCGGCCGTGGCCGCTGATCGGTCTCGCGCTCGTCGGCGTGGCGCTGGCATCGCTTCTCTCGCGCGCCACGCTCTGGCCCCACGGCGACGCCTGGGCCCTCCTACTCGTGGCCGGTGTGGTGATCCTCTGGATCACACGTCACAGCAGCCGAGTCGCAACCGACGACGCGTCAGCTCTCGCCGCCGAGGACTCCCGACGAATGCGTCGCGTCTTCAAGGGATTGGCGATCGCGGCCGGCACGATCGTTGCCTTGATGCTGGTTGCCGCCGCGATCTTCGCCGCGATCTTCCACGTGCACGTCGGCAACGGCGTCGGCGAACGGAGCTACGTCGTCGCGGGCACGCAGGATCTGCGTCACAACTACAGGCTCGGTATCGGCGACATGACCGTCGACCTGCGAAACGTCCGCTTCCAGAACGGCGAGACGCACCTCGGGACGCGCGTGGACGTCGGCAACCTGCGGGTCGTCGTTCCCGAAGGGGTGGCGCTGCGAGTGCACGGCGACGCGCAGCTCGGCCAGGTCGAGGTGCTCGGACGAACAGCGGACGGTCGGAACGTCGACAGGAACATCGACCAGGGAGGACACCGAGTCCTCGTCCTCGACGCACACGTCGGCGTGGGCAAGGTGACCGTGACGCGCGTCGTACGATAGGCGCGGATGCCGTTGCGATCCTTCACGACGAGCACAGACGGCCGTGTGCTCGCCGGCGTCTGTGCGGGTATTGCGGAGGCGCTCGCGGTGGACGCCACGCTCGTTCGTGTGGTCTTTGCGCTGCTTGCCCTTGCCGGCGGCGCTGGGATCGTCCTCTACTTCGCGCTCTGGGCCTGGTCGAAGTCGGAGCGAGAGTGGTGGACGATCCTGCTTCTCCTAGTGTCCGGGTCCCTGCTGCTCAATGCGGTCGGCGTCTCCGACCGCGCGATTCTCGGGATCGTGCTCGTTGCCGCGGGGCTCGCGCTCGCCTGGAGAAAGGGCGGCGGTCTCCGGCCCGACGCGCCGTTGTCGTACGGCGGTATCGCCCTCGCGGGCCTCGGTGCAGTCGTGCTGCTCGAGGAGGGCAGCGCGCCGACGCGGGTACTCGCACCGGGCGCAGTAGCGGGCGCGCTGTTCCTGCTGTGCGGGCCGTGGCTCTGGCGACTTGCGCTCGAGCGCGACGCCGAGCGGGCTGCGCGCATTCGTACGGAAGAACGGGCCGACGTCGCCGCGCGCATCCACGATTCCGTGCTGCAGACTCTGGTTCTGATTCAACGCCACGTCGAAGAGCCGCGCCGTGTCGCTTCGCTCGCACGGCGCCAGGAACGCGAGCTGCGCGGTTGGCTGTACGCAGACCAGCCGCTCGGCGACGATGGGTCGTCGCTCGTGGCCGCGCTCTCCGCGGCCGCGGCCGACGTCGAGGAGTTGCACGGAGTGCGAGTCGAGATCGCAAGCTCCGGCGACGTGACTCCGGACAATTCGCTCGTGCTCGCCGCCCGCGAGGCGATGACGAACGCGGCGAAGTTTGCCGGTGTCGAGGAGATCGATGTCTACGCCGACGTCAGCGAGACCGAGATCGCGGTCTTCGTTCGTGACCGCGGCGTCGGGTTCGATCCGGCGAGCGTGCCCGAGGATCGACAGGGAATCCGGGAGTCGATCAGGGGACGGCTCGAGCGGGCAGGCGGCAGCGCCACCGTCACCAGCCGGCCGGGCGGGGGAACCGAGGTCGAGCTGAGGCTGCCGCGATGAAGCGTCGCGTCGTGCTCGTCGACGACCACGGCCTCTTCCTGGCCGGCGTGCGCGCGGAGCTCGGTGACGCGGTCGAGGTGGTCGGGGAAGCTCAGACCGTTGCCGAGGCCGTCCCCCTGATCAAGGAGCTCGATCCGGATGTCGTGCTGCTCGACGTTCACCTTCCGGACGGCAGCGGTGACGCGATCATCAATGCGGTCGCGCCCGAGCGTCCCGGGGTCAAGTTCCTCGCGCTGTCGGTGTCGGATGCCGCCGAGGACGTGATCGCCGTCATCCGTGCCGGGGCCCGTGGTTACGTCACGAAGACGATCGATGCCGACGAACTCGCTGCCGCGATCGAGCGGGTCGCGCACGGCGACGCCGTTTTCTCGCCACGACTCGCGGGCTTCGTCCTGGATGCCTTCCGCGCAGGCGTCGAGGTCGCCGGCGATGCCGGCTTGAACGAGCTGACGCCGCGCGAACGGGAGGTGTTGCAGCTGATCGCCCGGGGCTACATGTACAAGGAGATCGCCGCGCGCCTGCACCTGTCGGTCAAGACGATCGAGAGCCACGTCTCGAGCGTGTTGCGCAAGCTCCAGCTGTCTACGCGGCACGAGCTGACACGATGGGCGACGCAGCACCGCCTCGTGTAATCCCCTGCAGCCATGATCAATCCGCAAAGTGGAATTTTCGCGCTCGGTACGGCGTCTCACACCTACCTGGAGTTCGACGTCTCGGAGGCGGCGTCGGCAGCAGCGCTCGTGCCGGGGATCGCGTGTTTGCGCGAGCCGAGGACGACCATGGGCGGCGTCAACCTCGTCGCCGGGTTCAGGCCTGAGCTCTGGCGCGAAGTTGTGCCCGACGACGCACCTCCGGATCTCTCAGGTTTCAACGAGGACATCGTCGGCGTCGAGGGATTCACGATGCCGGCGACGCAGCACGATGCCGTGCTGTGGTTGTCGGGAAGCGCCTACGACGTCGTCTTCGAAGTCGCTCGCAAGGCGATCGCAGAGCTCGCAGGGCTCGCGTCGGTCGCTGCCGAGACCTCGAGCTGGCCGTACCTCCACGACCGGGATCTGACGGGCTTCATCGACGGAACCGAGAATCCAAGCTTGATCGATGCGCCCGAGGTCGTGCTCGTTCCGGAGGGGAGCCCCGGCTCCGGAGGGACGATCCTGCTCCTGCAGAAGTGGGCCCACGATGCCGCCGCCTGGGAGGAACTTCCGGTCGAAACGCAGGAGCGGGTAATCGGTCGGACCAAGCTCGACAGCGTCGAGCTCGAAGACAGGCCCGAGGACTCGCACGTGGCGAGCACCGACCAGGAACGCTTCGGGGACATCTTCCGGCGCAACATGCCTTACGGAACCGTGACGGACCATGGGACGATGTTCGTCGGGTTCAGCTCCGAACAGCGGCCGCTCTCGACGATGCTCGAGAGCATGGCCGGACTGGCCGACGGTCCTCGCGACTCGCTCACGCTCTACACGCGAGCGTTGTCGGGTGCGTACTACTTCGTTCCGTCCGCAGATTCGCTGCGTCGGATTGCACCGTCTCCCACGGAGCTCTAGAGCAAGTCGTTTCTTGGCGGCGCTGTGGCGGGCAGCAAGGCGATCAGCTCGGCGAGGCGGCGCCGTCCCTCGCCGACCAGGAACGCGCGGCGCTCGGGTGGCTCGAGCAACGCGGCCTCCTGCCACAGCGAGCGGCCGGCGATGAAGCCGGACGCGCCGCCTGCGAGCGCCTCACGCAGCGTCGTCGTGAACGTCCCGTGGTCGACGCCGGCGGACAGCACGGCCCATGGAACCGTGAGCGCGTCAGTGAGTCCCGGCAGGCCGCCTCGTTGCCCGGCGACTCGAGCTTCAGGATTTTCGCCCCGCACGATTCGACCAGGAGCGCCGCCTCGAGGCCGAGATCCCGCTTCAGCGCTTCGTACCGTGCGGGGTCCTCGTCGCCCAAGCGGTAGGTGAGGACCTCGACGAAGAGCAGTAGATCGTCGGCCGCGCAGGCCTCCGCCTCGCCGGTCTCGTCGTCGCGCGGGAACGCGACGCCTCCTGGCCCGAGGCGCTGAAGACGGCGCTCGGGGCCGGAGCCGCCAATGCCGAGCTCGCGGGAGCGGGCCGGCTCGAACGTCATCGGGCCGAAGCGCTTGCCGAGGCGGCTCGCGTCTCGCCGGCCTAAGGACATCGCCTGTACGAACCTTCGCTCGTTGCGAGAGAATGAACAGATGAGCACACCAACCACGACGAATCTCGACCGCGCCCGCATCGCCGAGCTGACCGAACGAGAGCAACGGCGTCTCGACGAGCGTACGCAGGGCTCGCGCACTCTCTACGAACGCGCGCGCAAGGCGCTCGCCGGCGGTGTCGCCTCTGCGTACCAGGAGCGGCAACCGTGGCCGATCTACCTCTCCCACGGCCGCGGCTCGCACATCTGGGACGTCGACGGCACCGAGATGGTGGACTTCCATAACGCGTACGGGTCGATGGTGCAGGGTCACGCGCATCCGGCGATCGCGGCCGCGGTGCGCGAGCGTGTGGAGCTCGGGACACACTTCGCCGCCCCGACGGAGGACGGAGTGATCGTCGCGGAGGAGCTCGTGCGCCGGTTCGGCTTGCCGCGCTGGCGGTTCGTCAACTCCGGGTCAGAGGCGACCATGGATGCGATTCGCATCGCGCGTGCAGCGACCGGGCGCGAGACAATCGTGAAGATCTTCGGCTCCTATCACGGCCACCACGACTATGTGATGGTCTCGATCGGGGTGCCCTACGACCAGATCGGCGATCGAGAGCACTACGCCTCGCTTCCGTACGGGGCAGGCATCCCGAAGGCCGTCGTCGAGATGACCGTGGCAGTGCCTTTCAACGACGCCGACGCAATGGAACGCCGAATCGCCGAGCTCTTCGAGGAGGGTCGTGATCCCGCGTGCGTGATCATGGAGCCGGCGATGATGAATCTCGGGGTCGTCCTCCCCGAGCCCGGCTATCTCGAGTCCGTCCGAGAGCTGACTCGAAAGCACGGCGTTCTCTTGATCTTCGACGAGGTGAAGACAGGGCTCTGCGTGGCTGCCGGCGGTGCCACGGAGCGCTTCGGGGTGACGCCCGATCTCATCACCCTCGCGAAGGCGCTCGGCGGCGGTTTGCCCGCAGGTGCCATCGGCGGCACCGAGGAAGCGTTCGAGGTCGTCGAGAAGGGCACCGTCTACCAGGTCGGGACGTACAACGGCAATCCACTGTCGATGGCCGCTGCGAGAGCGAGCCTGCTCGAGGTGCTGACGCCGGGCGCGTACGAGCATCTCGACGCAATCGAGGCGCGCCTGCTCGCCGGTTGCAACGACGTGCTCGAGCGGTACGGCTTTCCGGGCTACACCGTCGGCATCGGGGCGAAGGGCTGCGTCGTGTTCTCGCCCGAGCCGGTCGTCGACTACGAGAGCTTCAAGGAGCATCAGGACGGTGAGCTGGCCGACCTCGCGTGGCTCTACAACATGAACCGCGGCGTCTACATGACCCCGGGCCGGGAAGAGGAGTGGACGCTCTCGGTCGCGCACACGCCGGAGGACAGCGACGCATTCGTCGCGGCCTTCGACGAGATGGCCGCGGACCTGACGCGCTGACGGAACTTAGTGGCTCAGAGCCACTAAGTCGTTCGAACGGCCAAGCCAGGCCCCTCCGGAGAGCGTAGGGTTATCTCCAATCGACAAGGAGGCCGAAATGCCGCTCGCACGAGTCGTCACCTTCGAAGGTGTCAGCAAGGCCCGCATGGACGAGATGAACCGGGAGATGCAGGACGGCGACCCGCCCGAGGGCTTCCCGTCGAGCGAGCTGATCGTGCTTCACGACGCAGACGCCGAGAAGTCGCTGGTCGTCATCGTGTTCGACAACGAGGATGACTACAAGAAGGGCGACGAGATCCTGAACGCAATGCCGGCTGGCGATACCCCCGGACAGCGCACCTCGGTTACGAAATACGACGTCGCGACTCGGATGAAGTCCTGACGGTCACGCGTCCGGAGCGGCGTGCTCCGCCAGCCACGCCTTCGCCACGCGCTTCTGCGCTCTTGTAAGCCAGGCTTCGACCACGATGTCCTCCAGTTCCTCCCGGTCGAGCCTGGCCAGAGCCGGGATGCGGATCAGCACGGCTGGGTAGCCGTCGAAGTGCGGTGTCGTGAAGAAGATGCCCCGATCGTCGGCGAGCATCAGCTCTTTGACACCGAGATCGGCCACCCGGAACATCAGGACGTCTGAGAGCCGTTCGCCCGTCTCCGGGTCGACGGCGTCCGGCCGGCGGCCGCGCTGGCAGCAAAACAACTTGCCGTGAACTCGATACGACGGCCGACCGTCGTCGGACATCTCTTTCGTCGCCTGAGGTAGGGAGAGCGCAAGCTCGTCGAGGTCGGCCATCGTCGCCACGGCGAACACTCTGCCATCTACTATCGAAGTCGTGGCCTACGACGAGAAGCTCGCGTCGCGCATACGCGAACTCGTTGCCGATGAGCCCGGCCTGACGGAAAAGAAGATGTTCGGCGGGCTGGCGTTTCTGATCGGCGGCAACATGGCCATCGCTGCGAGCGGCCAGGGTGGCGCCTTGGTCCGTGTGGATCCCGAAGAGTCGGACACGCTCGTCGAGAAGACGCGTGCCAGCGTCATGGTGATGCGCGGACGATCGATGCGCGGGTGGCTGCGAGTCGACACGGAGGACCTTCGAACGAAGAGGCAGCTTGCCAAGTGGGTCGACCTGGGCACCGAGTATGCGCGCTCGCTCCCCGCCAAGCGATAAGAGGAGCCGATGCGATGACGGACCACAACGTCGGGACGCGCGAGGAATGGCTCTCCGCCCGCAACAGGCTGCTCGAGCGAGAGAAGGAGCTGACCCGGCGTAGCGACGAGCTCGCCCGCGAACGCCGCGAGCTTCCGTGGGTGCCGGTGGAGAAGGAGTACGTCTTCGAGACCGAGGACGGTCAGAAGACCCTGGCGGAGCTCTTCGACGGACGTTCGCAGTTACTCGTTTACCACTTCATGTTCGGCCCGGACTACACGGCGGGGTGTCCGGTCTGCTCGTCCGGCGCGGACACGTACAACGGGGCCGTGGAACACCTGCAGGCTCGCGACGTGACGTTCCTCTGCATCTCCAGGGCTCCGCTCGACAAGCTGCAGGCGTACAAGCAGCGTATGGGCTGGCGCTTTCCGTGGGTGTCCTCGCACGGAAGCGACTTCAACTTCGACTTCGGCGCCTCACGCACCAGGGAAGAGGTGGCGCCGATGCTCGGAGGGAACCTTGGCCCGATCCCGGTTCTGGCCACCGATTGCGGCACCGACCCGGCCGGATACATGTCCGAGGGGCCGGTCTTCAGCGCGTTCGCGTTCGACGACGGGGTCGTCTACCACACGTACTCGACTGGAGCGCGGGGTCTCGAATTCATGCTGGGGTATTACGGGTTCCTCGACCGGGCGCCGAAGGGGCGTGACGAAGGCGACCCGCCCGCGCTGTGGGTCCACCGCCACGACGAGTACGACGACGCGGCGACAGATCGCTAGGTCACTCCGGCTGGATCTGCAACTGCGTGTTTCGCCCGTCGGGCACGCTCGCAGCCTGACTCCGGATCGCTAACGTGCGGATCCGTGGCTGATCCGGTGTTGACGCTCTACCAGGCCGAATGGTGTCCGTTCTCCTCGGCCGTACGAGAAGTGCTGACGGAGTTGGGACTCGACTTCACAGCCCGGCAGGTGGAGCCGTGGCCCGAGCAACGGAACGAGCTGCGGAACGTTGCGGGCACCGACCAGATTCCCGTCCTGGAAACAGAGGACGGTGCTTTCCATCGCGGCAGTCGCGAGATCTTTGCTCACCTGAGCGCGCGCGACCCGTGGAAGTTCGCAGCTGCCCATCGCCGGCGCTTCGCCGACCACCGTCCCGCGCGGGAGTCGGATGCGACGGGCCAGTTGATCGAGTATTTCCGCGGGACCGATGAGCTGGAGGCTGCCGACGGAGCCCGAGCCGCGGCGGAGACGGAGGTCGTGGACGTGCCGGGCGCGAGCCGTTACGAGCTTCGGCTCGACGGGCGCCTCGTGGGACTGGCCGCGTATCACAGCCGTGGCAAGCGGATCGCCTTCACCCACACGGAAGTGGACGAATCCTGTGAGGGGCGGGGATTCGGGAGCCGGCTTGCCGGCGCAGCTCTGGATGATGCCGGTCGCAAGGGTCTCGAGGTCGTGCCTCTCTGTCCCTTCGTCGCGCATTACATCGAACGCCACCCCGAATACGAGCCGCTCGTCGCGCCCGGCTACCGCGACCGCTGATCCAGCTCCGGGACGTACCCTGATTCTCGATGGGCATGTTCTTCCACTCTTCTGAGGCGCCGCCGGAACGACCGGCGGATCCGGCGATGCGTCGCGCGAACCTGCGTCGCATCGGACCTCTGTTTCTTCCGTACAAGCTCCGGCTTGGCGGAGTCCTCCTGCTGATCGTCGTCTCGGCCGCTCTCGGCGTTGTCCCTGCGTTCCTGCTCAAGAACGTCCTCGAGGCGATCGGGCGGAACGACACCAGGTCACTGTCCTTGAACGCCGGCGGGATGATCGCGATCGCGATCGCGACCGGTGCGCTCGGCGTCATCCAGACGCTGCTCTCCAATCAGGTCGGCCAGCGGGTCATGCACGACCTGCGCGCAGCCGTCTTCCGGCATCTGCAGCGCCTGTCGCTCGCCTTCTTCACGCGGACGCGCACCGGCGAGGTTCAGTCGCGGATCTCGAACGACATCGGCGGCGTGCAGAGCGTCGTCACGAACACGGCCACCTCCATCGCCTCGAATGTGACGACGGTCATCGCGACCATGGTCGGCATGGTCCTCCTCAACTGGGAGCTCGCTCTCTTCGCCTTCGCGCTGATCCCCTTGTTCGCCGTTCTGACGCGTCGCGTCGGCAACGAGAGGCGACGGATTGCGAAGACGACGCAGGAGACGCTGGCCGACATCTCGAGCCTGGTTCAGGAGTCGCTCTCCGTCTCGGGGATCCTGCTCGGGAAGACGATGGGACGCGGGAACGAGCTCGCCGACCGCTTCGAAGCCGACTCGCTGCGCCTAGCCGACCTCGAGGTGCGCCAGCGGATGGCGGGACGTTGGGTGATGGCGTCGATTCAGACGAGCTTCGCGGTCCTGCCTGCCGCGGTCTACTGGTTCGGCGGCCTCGCGCTGGCACACGGATCGCATGCGGTGACGATCCCGACACTCGTTGCGTTCACCACTCTGCAGACGCGGCTGTTCTTCCCGGTGGGCTCGCTGCTCGGTGTGGGCCTCGACGTGCAGACGTCGCTTGCCCTTTTCGACCGCATCTTCGAATACCTCGACCAGCCGATCGACATCGAAGAGAAGCCGGACGCGCTCACGGTTGGCGAGGCCGGGGACGTCGTCTTCGACCACGTCTGGTTTCGCTACGGCGACGACTGGACGCTGCAGGACGTCTCCTTCACGGTCAGGGCGGGAACGACCACGGCGCTGGTCGGCGAGACCGGCTCCGGGAAGACGACGCTCGGCTATCTGGCGGCGCGCCTCTACGACGTCACCCGCGGCAGCGTCACCATCGGTGGGATCGACATCCGCGATCTCACCTTCCAGGCGTTGTCCGACCTCGTCGGCGTCGTCTCGCAGGAGACGTATCTGTTTCACGAGTCGGTGCGGGAGAACCTCCGCTTCGCCAAGCCCGACGCAAACGACGAGGAGATCGAGGCTGCCGCGAAGGCTGCGCGCATCCACAACGTCATCGCGGCGCTCCCCGACGGATACGACACAGTCGTCGGCGAGCGGGGTTATCGGTTCTCGGGCGGCGAGAAACAGCGGATCGCGATCGCTCGCACCATCCTGCGCAACCCGCCGATCCTCGTTCTGGACGAGGCGACCAGCTCGCTCGACACCGAGACCGAGCGGCTCGTGCAGGAGGCGCTGGACCGGCTCTCGTCGGGGCGGACGACGATCGCGATCGCGCACCGGCTGTCGACCGTACGCGACGCCGACCAGATCATCGTGCTCGACCACGGCCGCCTGGTCGAGTCCGGCCGGCACGAGGAGCTGATCGACGCAGGCGGTCGCTACACGACGCTCGCGGCGCGCGACGCCGAGCTCGTCGACGCACCTGCCGACGGCCGGGTAATCGCGCCCGCGTCTGCAGGCTGAGGCGGATGGTCGGGGAAGCGCGCCTCGAGCAGCAGGACGCGGGTCTCACACCGGTCATCGACGGCTGGTTCGTCGTCAATGTCCCGGACGCCGCCTGGGTAACGAGCGAGGTGCTGGGCGATGCATGCGTGTTCGAGGGCGACGATGTGTCCTTTCCGGATCTCGGCTTCACGATCGCCGTGCTGCGGCCGGGGCAGGCGGGAGGGAGATATCACCGCGAGGGAAACCAGGAGAACTTCCTCGTCCTCGCCGGCGAATGTCTGCTCGTGATCGAGGGCGAGGAGCGACGTCTGAAGCGGTGGGACTTCGTCCACTGCCCGCCGAACACCGAGCACGGCTTCGTCGGAGCAGGCAACGGCCCGTGCGTGATCTTCATGACGGGCGCACGGAAAGGCTGGCCGGACAAGGGCATTGTCTACCCCCGTTCCGAGCTCGCGCTTCGCCATGGGCTGGGAGTCGAGGAAGAGACGACCGTTCCTGCCGAGGCGTATGCACCCTTTCCGAAGTGGCGGCCCGGTCGTCCGCCAAGCTGGGCCGGGCTTCCCTGGGCCTAGAGGCCGATCGGTGGGTGTGGGACGGCGACGCTGTCGCGCTTCGTGAGAGGACCGCGTTACCGGCCCTCTCACGTCGAGCTCAGCGGATTCCTACGGGCCGTAGCTTCCGCCGCCCCCACTGGACGACTTCTTCACGACTTTCGATCCGCCCGGTGAAACCGCATTCCACTGCCCGCCGAAGGCAGTGATTCCTTCGCCGTTCGTCTGGCCTTTCGCCTTGTCCTTGGCGAACGTGTAGAGCGGGTGATGGTTGTAGGTCACCTGCATACGCCCGTCGGCGCGCTTCGTCGTGCCGACGAGGGACGCCCTCGCGCCACCAGCCACGTGCGGCTTTCCCGTCGTGATCAGCGGCGGCCAGAAGGCCGCACACTGGCCGCTGCACGCACTCTTGCCGTTTCGATCCTTCCCGAACAGGTAGAGCGTGCGGCCCTGCGAGTTCACGAGAACTCGCCCCAGGCCGGTGTTCGCCGTGGAGACGACGGCGCCCTTCGACGCGGCTGCGTCGAGCGCAGGCGGATGCAGCACGAAGATCATTGCCCCGGTAGCGGCAAGCAATGCCGCGACCAAAACGAGCCGCGGAGCCGGTGCCGCCTGAGTAGCGGCCGACCGGTGAGTCTTTCGCATGAGTTCCTCCCGTCGGTGAGTTGCCCTCTCGCTAGAGACCATCGCGCGTAGGGCCTCGGCGGGGCATCGGTGCCAACGCATAAGCCTCATGCCGGGTACCCGGAAGCGCGACGTCCCGGGCAGCGCGCAATTGAAATCCAGCCGGCGAGTCGTCGACGATCAAGACGTAGCCTTCGGGCGAAGGTGCCTGGGTCAAGAAAAGAGAATTCGATCCTTCGGCCGTCCGCGTTCTCGGGACGAACGGCGTGGGCGCGAAACGCCCAGACACCTTTGCGCGATTTCCTTCGTACCGAGACCGGCGGCGCGATCGTACTGCTCGCGGCCACGGTTGCCGCGCTTGCCTGGGCGAACATCGACATGTCCTCCTACGAACGGCTCTGGACGACGAAGCTCTCAATCGATCTCGGTAGCTGGAGCCTCTCCCTCGATCTCCGCCACTGGGTGAACAGCGGACTGATGACGTTCTTCTTCTTCGTCATCGGCCTCGAGGCGCGTCGGGAATTCGATCTGGGCGAGCTCCGAGAGCGGCGCCGCTTTGCGTTACCGCTGCTGGCCGGGATCAGCGGCATGGCCGCGGCGGTCGCCATCTATCTCGCCTTCAACGCCGGGCGCGGGTCGTCAGGAGGCTGGGGAGCCGCGATGTCGACCGACACCGCGTTCGCGTTGGGCCTGCTCGCGCTCGTGGGCCCTCGCTTTCCGGACCGTCTGAGAGCGTTCATGCTGACCGTCGCCGTCGTCGACGACCTCATTGCGGTCGTCGTCATCGCGACGGTGTACACGAACTCGCTTCGTGTCGGTCCGCTCCTCGTTGCCGTCGGCCTCTATGGCGGAGTGTTCGTCTTGCGAAGTCTCGGGGTTCGGATCGGCCTTGTTTATCTCGCATTCGGGGTCGCGGCCTGGATCGCCCTGAACAGCTCCGGCGTCGAGCCCGTCGTCATCGGGCTCGCCATGGGCCTCGCCGTGTACGCGTACTCCGCGCCGAGGTCGAATCTCGAACGTGCGAGCGAGCGCTTCCGTGAATTCCGTGAGCAGCCGACCGCGGAGCTGGCGCGGGCGGCGGGCCTCGAGCTCAGGTCGGCGACGTCACCCAACGAGCGATTGCAGCAACTGTTCCATCCCTGGACGAGCTACGTGATCGTCCCGGTCTTCGCACTGGCGAACGCCGGCATCGCCGTCGACGGCGCGTTCCTCCGACGGGGGTTCTCCTCCCCGATCACGCTGGGCATCCTCTT